>JAKLKE010000149.1 GCA_023150775.1 Myxococcota bacterium | reverse complement strand
GGGCGTTGGGGCGGAGGGGGAGGTAGGGCTCAGCGTTTGGTGAGCTTGGGGCCGACGTAGAAGATGATCAGGGGGTCGGCGTGGTTGATCGGGTGGGAGAAATGAAGGCGAATCTGGCGGTTCTTCACCTTGCCGTGCCAGCCGACAAGCTGCCGTGCGCCGGTCTTCGGGTTCAGGAAGGTCAACTCCGACTTAAATACCACCTTCTCTGAGTCGGATGAGTCCGTGAACCACGCCTTGTCGCCGACGCTGTGGGTCTGCCACAGCAGCACACCCGAAGCGGAGAGCCCATGCCCAGGGACCGTGAGGCGCTTGACCTCATCAAGCACCCTGAGCCGCTCCAGCACGTCTTCAGCGATGCCGAGATGAAACGGCTCCGCTTGAAGCGGATGAAAAGCGTTGTCACAGAAGGTGAGAGCGTCAAACCGAAGCCGCGCGTGGCGCTCCAGCGCCGCCCAGGAGTCGAGGGGGATCACGCCTGACAGCGCGTTGAGGAGGGTCGGCTGGGCGGTGTGGTTGTTTAGCTCAATCGGCGCTCGGGCCACGTCATCGGGCCGCCAGAGCAGCCGCAGGGGGCTTTGGGTGAGCGCTGAGGGGCTGGCGCTGACCACCTCGGCGTCGCCAGTCTTGAGCTTCCGCCACGCGGCCTCAGCCAAGGCCGTGTCGGTGATGGGGTCATCCGGCGCCGCCTCAAGCACCAAGAACTCGTCTCCTGTGTGCTGTCGGTCATCTAAGGCGAACGGTCCCTCTCGCTGGGCCCAGCTCTTGAGGGCCTCACGTTTGTTGCGATCGGGCCAAGCGAGCACCACATCCTTGAGCGGTCGGGCGCCGACAGCCTGCCGATCAAACAGCCCACGGGGGAGCCTGATCGTCTGCCCGCCTCGCCGCGCGAGCGCACGAAGCGACATCAGGCGCTCGATCGTGTCGTAGACCTCCCCCGCGCTCGTGAACTGCCCATGAAACGAGAGCTCATTCAACGCCAACCACATCAATCACCCCAACCTGCGAAGTACGACATGTCCTTCTCAAACTGATCAAAGAAGCCCTCGGGCCAGTGGTCGATGTTGCCCTCAACATCAAGCTGCGGGCTGACCACCTGGTCCAACCCCTCTTGAGGCGGGCGAAAGAACAACAGGCCGACCTGATCGGGCCGGGTCTCACGCTCCCGCACGGCGCGACGAACGCCGTTGAGCACATGGTCAGAGTGCGTCTCTAAGATCACCTGGGCCCCGGTGGCCGCCGCCACCCGCGCCAGGAGCCTTCCAATCTTGGCCTGCCCCGCCGGGTGGAGGTGAACCTCGGGGTTCTCGATGAGCAAGAGGTCACCCGGGGAGGCGTTGAGCGCGGCGACGAGGATCGGGAGCACGTTGGACAGCCCGAAGCCGACGTTCTGAGGGCGGCGGAAGTCGCTGCGGGCGCTCGTGCGAAGGCCGAGACGCACGAGGTTTGTGCGTGACACACGCTCGATCTCCATGCCAGCGCCAGGGAAGAACTCGCCGAGCCAGGCGTCGGTCTGTCGCAAGAGCGTCGGCGGGGTGTCGGGCAGGCACAAAGCCGGGTGGACCTCACGCCTGCCGTGCCAATAGAGCGTGCCGGGGGCGCGCTCCCCCAAGGCCCCGACGGTGCGGTGGGCCTCGGCGCTGCCGAGGGGGTAGGTCTCCCGGGGGCCGAGGCGCTCGGCGGAGAGGTACGCGGCGCCAATGAGCGCCTGGCGAAGCGCGGCGACAGCGGTCACGGCGAGCTCGTCCTCGGTGAACAGCGGCCCCCCTTCGCGCTCGGGCAGGTCTACGCCAGACCATCTCGCGTTGGAGAGCGGCAGCTCCATGGCGAGGAGCCACCCGTCCTCCGGGGCGGTGAACGACCAGTCTACGCGCAGCTCGCCTCGGGAGACGCCGATCCCGACGCTGCGTCGCCCGACCTCATCATGGACGAGGTCCAAGGCTGCTCCCAGGTTCACCGTGTCGCCGTTGAGGGCGAGCACACCATCGGCGGGGCGCTCCGAGAGGCTCTGCTGAACCAACGTAAGCGCCTGGATCGTTGTCGATTTCCCCGAAGCGTTCAGGCCCGTGAGCACGGTCAGAGGCGCGAGCGGGAGGCATTTACGCTCAAAACACTTAAATGTGCGTAGATCAAGCTGGGTCAGCATTCAGCACCTCTTGGAGCATCTCTTGCACAAGGCCAAAACGATCCTGCACGGGCTTGCGGCTGTTCGTCGAGTAGCTGATCGCTCGCTCAAACGGGCCGTAGGTGTGACGCCACGCACTGTTGACACGAGCGGCGATCTGCTCCTTGTGGGCGAGCCACACCGTCGGGTCACCCTCGGAGAACGCCACAGACAACACATCAAACAGCGCGACGTTCAGCATCGATCGTCGGTCATCGCCCGAGGACTTTCGGAAGGCGTGGCGGCCAAAGATCGCCCGGTTCACCCTCATGCTCTGGAGAAAACCCGCGCGGAGCTGATCACGCTCGGCGTCCTTCATCGTGTTCACCCGCTTAAGCGCGTCGGCGAGGTGCTGATCCATGTCGCCATTGTAGTCGCGCCAGCTGAGCAGCTTAAACGCCAAGAAGCGGTTGATCACCTCACGATCCCGCATCGTCTTGGGGTTGAGGCTGCCTCCCGTCGCGCGGATGAAATCCTCAGATGACGCGAGCTGCTTGAGCAACCTCGTCGCGGGCCCCTGATAGATGCAGTTCCGCATCTGCTGCCGGGTGAGGGGCTCTCCACCGTTCACCCGCTCGAAGATGTCCAAACGCACACGGTCGGGAACCCCGCTCTCGATGATGTAGAAGGTGAGCGTGGTGTCCTCAAAGCGGTTCTGAAGGCGCGGCGGGAGGGTCGAGAAGGTCTTGCCCTGGAGGGGGTTCTTGTCGCTGTCGGCGCCTGTGAAGGCCAGGGACAGCTCCCCTTTGCTGAATCGCCGAAGGGTCGTGAGGCGCTGGAGACCGTCAACCACCACGAGCTTACCGTCGAGGTTCTCGGCCATGTAGAACACCGGCAAAGGCACCCGCATCAACACAGACTCGACAAGGCGGCTTTGTTTGTCGTCCGCCCAGACAAAGTCTCGTTGGAAGTCGGGATCCATGATGAACTCCCCACGCTCGACGCGGCGAAGCACGTCCACAACAGCGCGCGGCTCAGTGCGTATCTTGATTTGATCGACGGAATATCCCTCCGTGGCGGGCATCGGATCGCCGAGGGCCTCGGGCTCTTCTACCTGCTGCTCAGGATCAGCAACGGTGGGCGTTTGGTCGGAAGGGGTCATCAGTGCTCCGCGCGGTAGGCGTGTTCGCGCAGCCGAGCTTAGCACGACGCCGCGCGTCCGACCACCTCAGCGTCGCTGCCCTCCCCCCACAAGCATGAGCCACACGCCACCCTAGGGCTGTGCTTCGCTTTCGTCGCGGGCTCCTCGGGGCCTAGCCGCGCCTGCACATCCCGGCGAAGGTCAGTCGGCGCTGGTGCTCGCCCCCTACAGCCGCTCCTGTAGTGATAATCCTGCCCGCCCGCATACGAAGGGAGCCCCGCGCCGTGTCCGCGACCGACACGACGCGCAGCAGCTTGGCCTGTTTGGCGCGGCCGCTGAGGGTTCACGCCAATGGACGCGCCACTCGCGGTGCTCATCGGTGACGTGACGCTGCCCCACCTCAGCGGACAACCCCGACTGCACCTTGCCCTGAGCGCACGCCCCGTCACCCCACCTTCGCCGCCCTCCCATCAATCACGCGCAGCACCCGGTCATACACAAACATCCCCACCATCGACACCACGCCGATCAGCGCGATGTCCGTCCAGATCGCCTCGGGATGGTAGGTCTCGTACAGCAGGCGGCGCACCCCATCGGGAGTGTCGTTGAGGCGCTGGGCGAGCTGCGCCACCACCTCCGACCGCGGGATGGCCTCGGCCGCCTCCGCGCTCACGTCGAAGCGCTCGGTCAACATCCGCCGGGCGAGGTTGGCCTTGTCGCCGTCGGTCTCGTAGCGGCTCCCGGCGTAGAGGCTGCCGACGATCCAGCCGATGGCCACGGGGATGTTCGCGTAGCCCATGAACAGGCCCTCTTGGCCCTTGGGCGACAGGGTCGCGAGGTACTCCATCTTCTTGGGCGAAGACAACATCTCCCCCGCCGAGAACACGAGGATGCCCACAAGGCAGCCCCAGCCTACGCCGGAGGTGCCCGCCATGTACGCGCCCACCGTGGCCACGGCCATGCCCGCCAGGATGGAGGTCAAGGGGCGCACGAAGCTCGTGAGGTAGCCGAAGAACACCATCGTGAACACGATCAGCCCCGCGTTCGCGTTGAGCAGCCACTCCGGCGGCACCTGCTCTCCACGCTGGGCCATGGCCACGAGCTCCGGCGCGCTCGCCGCGAAGCTGCGCTGCATCCCGATGGCCCCCAACACGCCGCCGATCAACCCGACGGTGATGGCCAAGGGGCCCGTCGCCGGGCGGGTGGCGCCGAGCGCTACGGCCGCCACGAGGGAGATCACCGGGAACAAGGCGAGGCTGTACAGGCCCGTGATGGGCGTGAACATCGGCAGGGGCAGCGTGAGGGCCAGGCCCACGGCGAGGCCGGCGACCACCCAGGCCGGGCGGCTCACCTCGGAGGCGGGGTGGTGGTCGGGCCGGGTGCCAAGCCAGCTCACCGCCCAGCACACGCCGCCCCACAAGGCGCCCAAGGCCACGGCCAGGGCGATGGGCACGGCGGCGGTAGAGAACGCGGCGCCGACGGTTCGGATGATGTCGGAGCTATCAACCCAGTCATCGATCATGTTCGGCAGAAGGTCAAAGACCTGGTTGAACATCAGCCAGAAGCCCGAGAACACGACGCAGAAGAAGAACACCCGCGGGCGGAACAGGCCGGTGACCGAGGTGATGAGCACCTGCAGGGGGCTCGGCGGGTTGGGGTCGTGGGCCGCGTCTTGGGTGGAGTCGCGGTAGAACGGCAGCCACAAGAAGTTGATCGCCACGATGACCGCGCAGGACCAGAAGACGTAGCGCCAGTCCATCAGGCGCAGCACGCCCGCGAGCACAGGGCCGATGAAGCCGCCCACGTTCACGAGCTGGTAGAACACGCCCCAGCCCACGGACGCGCTGGACTTCTTGAGAGTGGCCGCCAGGGTGCCCTGCACGCCGGGCTTAAAGATCGCCGTGCCTGCGGCCAAGAGCATACACCCGGCGAAGAAGCCTTCGTAGGTCTTGAGCTCGGCCATCATCAGGTAGCCGATGATCTTGAGCACGATGGCCGCGGCGATGGTCTGCTTGTGGCCGTAGCGGTCGGCGTAGCCGCCGGTGAACATCGGCAGGACGGACTGCATGCCCGCCCACCACGCGAAGATCACGCCTTTTTGTTCGTGGGAGAGTTCGGGGCCGCCCTCTTCACGGGCGAGCACCATGTACAGGGGGACGACGGTGCGCACGCCGTAGTAGGCCAGGCGCTCAAACATCTCCATGGTGTTGACGATCCAGAACCGGCTGTCGAGATCCTTGAGCTGGGCGCTCAGGCTCGCGGGCGGGCTCGTGTCGTCAGCGGGGGCGGTCGGCGGGGGCGCGGCCATTCGGGCTCCGGGGGATCGAAGGGACGCGCAAGTCTGACACGGAATCGACACGACCGGGGCGGGATCTCGCCTTGGCGGGCTTGCCGCCCCCCCCGCAGAGCTTTAGGTTGGCGAACAACAGATTTCAATTCATACTGAAACCTGTGAAAGCCACCCGCTCCACGGGGCGCGACATGCAGACCCAGGCCTCTCGACATGAACCCGCCGGACTGCACGCAGGCGCGCCTCGTACGCGCGTGCAGCCTCCCCTCACGGCCTTCTCCTTGGTGACCACTGAGCTGGTCGACTGCGAGCAGGCGCTCTTCGACCTCCTGAGCAGCAAGGTTCAGGCGGTGGAGGAGATCGGGCGTTACCTCGCCGCCTCTGGCGGAAAACGCCTGCGCCCGCTGTTCACGGCCCTGGGCGCCCGCGCCGCTGGGCATCGTGGCGCGGTGCATCGCCTGATGTGCGCCGGGGAGCTCATCCACCTGGGCTCTTTGCTGCATGACGACGTGGTGGACGAGGCCGACGCCCGCCGGGGCCGCCCCGCCGCGCACAAGGTCTTCACCAACCCCTCCGTCATCCTCGCCGGGGACTTCTGCGTGGCGCGGGGGATGCTCATCGCCGCCGAGGAGGGCGGGCTGAAGGCCGTCACCGAGCTCACCCGCACCGTGGCCGAGATGAGCGAGGGCGAGATCAGCCAGCTCCTCAACGCCGGGCACCTGGAGCTGGGGGTTGACGCTTACTACGAGGTCATCGACCGCAAGAGCGCCTCGTTGATGGCCTGGTGCGCCGCCGCCGGGGCCTGGGCCATCGGCCAAGACGCCCACGCCGACGCGCTCCACTCCTTCGGGCGGCGTATGGGCGTGGCGTTCCAGATCGCCGATGACGTGCTCGATTACAGCGGCGAGGAGCGCCTCACCGGCAAACCCGCCGGCCAAGACCTCGCCCAGCGTAAGCCCACCCTGCCGCTCTTGTTGGCGATGGAGCGTCGCCCCAACCTCAAAGCGCGCCTCATGGAGCGCGCCCCCGCCGAGTCCGAGGTGCCCGCCTTGGTGACCGAGGTGGTCCAGAGCGGCGCGGCGCAAGACGCCTTAGACATCGCCCGGGCCCATGTGCGCGACGGCCTCGCCGATCTCGCCCGGCTGCCCGAGTCCCCCGCCCGCGCGGCCTTGGTGGGCCTGGCCCATCACCTCGTCGAGCGTGTCTCGTGAGCCCCGAATTGCCCGTCTCCGCCCCCAAGGCCGGTGACGCCGACCGCGCCCCTGAAGTGCGGCAGATGTTTGAGCGCCTCGCCCCCCGCTACGACCTCGCCAACCGTGTGCTCAGCCTGGGCCTTGACCAGCTCTGGCGGCGCTCGGCGATCAAGGCCCTGGGCCCCAACGTGCGCGGCGAGGTGATCGACCTCTGCGCGGGCACGATGGACCTCACCCGCATGATGCTCGACGCCGGGGCCACGAAGGTGCACGCCTTGGACTTCTCGCCGTCGATGTTGGCGGCGGGGGCCACGAAGCTGCCGCCCGGCGCCAACGTGCGCATCGAGACGGCGGACGCCCGCGAGCTGCCCGTTGAGGATCACAGCATCGACGGCATCTTGTGCGGCTTCGGCCTGCGCAACGTGCCCGAGGTTCACAAAGCCGTCGCCGAGTGCGCCCGGGTGCTCAAGCCCGGCGGCCGGGTGGTCGTGCTCGACTTCTTCCAGCCCGAGTCTACGCCGAGCCGGGTGGTGCAGGCGAGCTACAACAAGCTCATCGTGCCCGTCGTGGGCGGGCTCATCACCGGCTTCGGCGACGCGTACCGTTACCTCGCGGGCTCCATCGACGCCTTCTGCACCCGGAAGGAGTTTGAGGCGCTGATGCGCAACGAGGGCCTCATCGCCACGAGCTGGGACGTCTTCCCGCCGGTCGCCTCGATCGTCGTGGGAGAGGCGCCCCGAGGAGGCGGAGATGTCTGACCTCGGCCTCGTTGAGCCCGTCCGCCCGGCCCTAACCCCCAGCGCCGAGCTGCTGCGCCTGCACCTGCCGAGCCCGGTGTCGGACCCTTGGGAGCTTCTACGATCCCCCCTGGCTCGGGGTCGCGCGGCGGTGGCCTGGTGTGACCCTGTCGATGGCCGGTCCTTCGCCGCCGTGGGCGTGGCCCTGCGCCGCCCCGCCCGGGGCCCGCGCCGCTTCGCCTTGGCCGACGCCGCGTGGTCGGAGCTCGCCCGCAACACCCGCGAGCTCGGCGCCGCGCCGGATCCCTCCTTGCCCTTGGCCGTCTCGGCGTTCTCGTTCTCCCACGGGATGCCGCCGGAGACCTGGGCGGGCTTTGACGAGGGCCTGTGGGTGCCCGAGCTGATCATCCACAGCCGGGGCGGCCGGGTGAGCGTGGCCTTGGCCGCCGGGCTCACCTTGGGCGAAGACGCAGCGATGGCCCGGCTGGAGGCCCTGCGGCAGACCTTGCCCCTGGCCGCCGAGGCCCTGCCCGACCCCTCTGGCGCCTCCCCCGTGGAGATCGTCGATGAGGAGGCCGGCTGGCCGGCGTGGCAGGCCCGGGTGCTCGCCGCCCGTGAGGCGCTGGACGCTGGGCGGCTCAGAAAGGTCGTGCTCGCTCGGTCCCAGGCCCTACGCGCCCCTCAAGGTGCCGTCTTTGACGCCGTCGCCACGGCCTTCGCCCTGCGCGAGCGCCAACGCGGCTGCACCACCTACCTGCTCAAGCGCAGCGACGGCTCGGGCTTTGTGGGCGCCACCCCTGAAGAGCTGATCCGGGTGTCCGCCGGTCGCCTGCGCACCGTGGCCCTGGCCGGCACCCGCCGCCGGGGCGCCGGGGACGATGACGCCAACCTGGCCCAAGACCTGCTGCGCTCGCCCAAAGACCAAGAGGAGCACAGCCTCGTCGCCGAGGCCATCGTGTCCAGCCTCGACGGCCTAGCCCGGGACGTGCGCCTGCCCGAGTCCCCCGAGGTCGCCGGGTTTGTGGACGTGCAGCACCTCCGCACGCCTGTGGAGGCCCGGCTGAACGAGGGCGTCACGCCCTTGCAGCTCCTCGACCGCCTGCACCCCACCCCCGCCGTGGGCGGCCTGCCCCGGGCCGAGGCCTTGGCTTGGCTGGACGACCACGAGGGCTTAGACCGGGGCTGGTACGCCGGGCCCATCGGCTGGGTGGATGGCCGGGGAGAGGGCGTGTTTGTGGTGGCCCTGCGCTCCGCCCTGGTGCGTGGCGCTGAGGCGACGGCGTTTGTGGGCTGCGGTCTGGTGCGCGGCAGCGAGCCGCGGGCGGAGTGGGACGAGACCCGGGCCAAGCTCGGCACCATCTTGGGCAGCCTCCGCGCCGCGCCCGTCGCCAAGACATGAGCCCCTCCACCGCCGCGCTGAACCGCCGACACGCCGGGCGGCTCTTGGGCGCGCTGGTGGCCTTGGGCGCCCGAGACGCCGTGCTCTCGCCGGGCTCCCGCAACACGCCCTTGGTGTTGGCGATGGAGGCCCTCACCCGGGGCGGCGCCGATCTGACGCTCACCGACGTGCTGGATGAGCGCGCCGCCGCCTTCTTCGCCTTGGGCCTCGCCCGGCGCAGCGGCCGCCCGGTGATCCTCTCCTGCACCTCGGGCAGCGCCGGGGCGCACTACCTCCCGGCCTTGACCGAGGCCAGCGCCAGCGGCGTGCCCTTGATCGTGCTCACCGCCGACCGCCCCGCCGAGCTCCTGGGCGTCGGCGCCCCGCAAACCCTTGACCAGACCCGGCTGTTTGGCCCCTTCGTGCGGATGTTCTTGGACCTGAGCGAGCCCGCTGAAGACCGCGACGGCCCCGGCCTTGAGCACGCCGCCGCCAGGGCGTGGGACGCGGCTTCTGGAGCCAACCCCGGGCCGGTGCACCTCAACCTGCCGTTTCGGGAGCCGCTGTGGGATCCGGCGGTGGGGGCTGAGGACGCTCCGGCCTTGCTGCGCCCGCCGCCGAGGGTGCTGCGGGGGCGGCCTCAGCTTGATCCGGCGGCGCTAGAGGCCCTCGCGGCGCAGCTCTCCGCGAGCCCCCGGGGCGTGATCGTCGTCGGCCCACGGGAGCTCGCTGAGCGCCGGGGTGAGCCGGACACGCTGCCCGAGGCCGTCGCCGCCTTGGCCGCGCGCCTGGGCTGGCCTGTGCTCGCCGAGCCCACGAGCGGCCTCCGGTTTGGCCCTGCCGCGCCCTTTGTGGTGGATCACGCCGACGCCGTGCTGCGCTCGGAGGGGGTCGGCGACCGTTTGGCCCCCAGCTTCGCCCTGCGCCTGGGCCAGAACCTCAGCTCCAAAGCGACGAGCCGCTGGTTAGGCCGCCACGTCGGGGGCAAGACCACCCTGGTTCACCCCGCCGGGGCCTGGCACGATCCGGAGCTGGCCGCCGAGCGCCTGATCGTCGCCGATCCCGCCGAGCTCATTCGGGCGTTGTTGGCCCTCCTCCCCTCGACGCCGGTCGAGCCCGCCTGGGGCGAACGCTGGCGCCGGGTCAACGCCGCCGCCGCCGCCGCCTTGGCCCCCCTCGTCGAGTCGGGGCCGCTGTGGGAGGGCCAGCTCGCCCGGCGTGTGGCCGAGGCCGCCCCCAACGGCGCGCTCATCCACGTCGCGTCGTCGATGCCCATCCGTGATCTCGACAGCTTCGCTTTGGCCCGGGAGGCGCCGCTCACCGCCACGGCCAGCCGAGGGGTGAACGGCATCGACGGCACCCTGTGTACGGCCTTGGGCCTCGCCGCCCGGCACGACGGCGCGGCCTGGGCGATCTTGGGTGACCTGGCCACGCTTCACGACGCCGGGGCGTTTGTGTTGGCCGCCAACCTCAGCCGCCCGGTGACCGCCGTGGTGATCGACAACGGCGGCGGCAACATCTTCGGCTTCTTGCCCATCGGCCAGCACCCCACGGCCTTTGAGCCTCACTTCTTCACGCCCCAGGCCCTCACCCCGACCACCCTCGCCCGAGGGCTCGGCCGCCTCGTCGCCGAGGTGACGGATGTGGACGGCCTCAGCGCCGCCTTGGCCTCGGAGTCCGCCCGGCGTGACGGTGGCTTGGGCGTCATCGTCGCCCGGGTAGACCGCGCGACCAACCTCAGCCAGCACCGCGCCTGCTGGGCCGCCGCCGAGGCCGCCGCCTTGGCCGCCCTCGAAGGAACCCCATGAGCAGCCCCACCGCCGAGCCCCGGCCCTCAACCCTCAAGGTGTGGTTGTTGGCCTGCCGACCGGCCACCCTCTTGGCGGGCGTCACCCCCGTCGTCGTCGGCGCGGCCTTGGCCCAGGCGAACGGCGTGTTTCAGCTCGGCCCGGCCTTGGGCGCGCTCTTGGGCGCCACCTTCATCCAGATCGGCACCAACTTAGCGAACGACTACTACGACTTTAAGAAGGGCGCAGACACCGACGCGCGCCTCGGCCCGGCCCGGGCGGCGCAGAAGGGCTGGCTCACCCCGCGTGAGGTCGCCACCGGCACCGTCGTCGCCTTGGGCATGGCCTTCTTGACGGGACTGTATTTGGTCGCCGTGGCGGGCTGGCCGATCCTCGCCTTGGGCCTCGTGAGCATCGCCTTGGCCGTCGGTTACACCGGCGGGCCTTACCCCTTGGCCTATCACGGCTTGGGCGATCTGTTTGTGTTGATCTTCTTCGGCTACGCGGCCGTGGCGGGCACCTACTACGTTCAGGCGCTCACCGTGGCCCCCGAGGTCTGGCTCGCCGCCACGCCCGTAGGCGCCTTGGCCACGGCGATCCTCGTGGTGAACAACCTACGCGACCGCTACACAGACGCCGAGGCGAACAAACGTACCCTCGCCGTGCGGTTTGGCGCCACCGCCGCGCGGATTGAGTACAGCCTGCTCGTCGCCGTGGCCTACGCCGCGCCGATGTTGGCCGTCTCTCTGGGCTGGGGCGGCCTCGGCTGGCTTCTGCCGCTGGTGAGCCTGCCCTTGGCGACACGTCAGGTGCGCGCGGTGTGGCAGACCGACGGCGCCGCGCTCAACCCCCACTTGGGCGCCACCGCCCGGCTGGAGCTGCTCGTCGGCGCCTTGTTGGCCATCGGGGTCAACCTGTGAAGATCGTCGAGGCCAGCCTCACGCCCTACGCCTTGCCTCTGCGCCGCCCCTTGGCCACGGCGGCGGGGCTCATCAACCGTCGTGAGGGCCTGGTGCTGCGCCTCGTCACTGAAGACGGCGTCGAGGGCTTGGGCGAGTGTGCGCCCCTGCCGGGCTTCTCTGTGTTAGATCTCCCCGGCCACCGGCTGGCCCTAGAGCGCCTCTTGCCCCAGCTTCGTGGGCTTGAGCTTCATCCCGACGACGTGCCCGCCTTCGACCTGCCCCCCGCCGCCGCCTTCGCCTTCGAGTGTGCGCTGTACGACAACGAGGGGCGCCGCCGGGGCGTTACCGTGGCGCGGCTCTTGCGCCCCGACGCCGCCGCCGGGGTGGCCTGCTCGCGGCTGGTGCGCACCGCGGAGGAGGCCGTCGCCGCCCAAGCCGAGGGTGTGGCGATGGTGAAGCTCAAGGTGGCCGTGGAGTCTGTGTCGCGTGACCTCGCCCGGGTCGCCGCGCTGCGGGCCTTGGCGCCGGGCCTGCGCCTGCGTCTCGACGCGAACCGGGGCTGGAGCTTTTCGGAGGCCCAAGAGGCCCTCACCGGCCTCGCGGCCTTGGGTGTGGAGTCCGTGGAGGAGCCGCTCATCGGCTCAGACCTCGGGGGCCTGCGGGCCCTGCGCGCCTTGGGTGTGCCGCTCCTCGCCGATGAGTCTGCCCGAGATGAGGACGACGTCGCGCGCCTGATCGACGCCGAGGCCGTGGACGGTGTGGTGCTCAAGCCGATGTTTATCGGCGGGCTTGAGCGCAGCTTGGCCTTGGCCGAGCGCGCCGCCGCCGCCGGTCTGTCGGTGGTGGTGACCACGGCGCTCGACGCCGCCATCGGTCGCGCCGGGGCCTTACACGTCGCCGCCGCTTGCCCCCAAGCGGCCTTGTGGCCCTGCGGTCTGGACACCGGCGGGCTCTTGGAGCGGGATCTGTTCGTGTCGGATCGGGTGGTCGGTGGCATGATCTCCGCGCGTGGGCCGGGTCTGGGGCTCCTGCCACTGGCGACGGCTTGCCCCACACCACGACACGCGGGCAGCCCGACGCCATGATGAACACTTCGCCCATCGTGAATGTCGAGTCGTCGGTCGGTCGCCCGGTGAGCGGCGTTGGGGATGCGGGCGAACGAACCACAGAGGCACAGAGACCACAGAGCTATGAACACAGAGGGCTTCGTGAAGGGGTCAAACGTCTGCCGCGACTCGGAGGGCCTCTGAGCGCGGCGGGGAGGCGAGGCGAGGCGAGGCGGACCTTGAGGCGCGCAAAGCCGCAAAGCCGCCAAGAGCTCGGCAGAAGCGCGGGCGTTGGGGACATCCAGACCGTCGGCATCGGAGCGGGACGCCCAGCCCAGCTCCGCGTCGCGGCGATCGTCGGCGACACCCCAAC
>JAKLKE010000148.1 GCA_023150775.1 Myxococcota bacterium | reverse complement strand
ACCGCTCACCCCCGAGGCCGCCATCGCCGCCGCGCCGGACGTGCTCTTGATGACCACCCGAGGCGTCGAGTCCGCTGGGGGCGCCGACACGATCTGGGAGAACCCCGCGCTCTTGGCCACCCCCGCCGGGCAAGATCGGCGGCTGATCGTGATGGATGACCTGCTGCTGTTGGGCTTCGGCCCCCGGCTGCCCGAGGCCGCGCGCCAACTCACCGACGCGCTCGTCGAGACACAGACCCGTTTATGACCCCCCTCGCCGCCCTCCCTCATGCCGACCGTGTGCAGCTCGTTAGCCTCGCCTTGCTCGTGGGGGCGCTCCTCCTCGCGGTGAGCTTGGGCGCGGTCTCGATCTCCCCGGGGCAGCTCCTCGTGGCGCCGCTCGCTCGCCTGGGGCTCAGCGACGCTCCATCGTTGACCCCGGCCCAAGAGGCCGTGCTGTGGGCGATTCGGCTGCCTCGGGCGCTTCTGGCCGTGGGGGTCGGCGGCGCCTTGGGCCTCGCCGGGGCGCTGATGCAGGGGCTCACCCGCAACCCCCTGGCCGACCCGGGCCTGCTCGGCGTCTCTAGCGGCGCGGCCTTGGGCGGGGCGGCAGCGACTGTGCTGGGTGGCGCGTGGAGCCAGGTCGGCCTGCCCGTCGCCGCCATCGTCGGTGGGCTCCTCGCCTGGGGCGTGGTGATGGCCGTGGCCCGGCGTGACGGCGCGGCGCCGATCTCAACCCTGCTGCTCTGCGGCGTCGCCGTGAGCGCCTTGGCCTCGTCGGGCACGGGGCTCTTGCTGTTTGTCGCCAGCGACGAGCAGCTCCGCGCCTTGACCTTCTGGACCTTGGGCAGCCTCTCCGGGGCGAGCTGGCCCCGGGCGCTGGGGGTGCTGGGCGCCTTGGCCGTCGGCCTGCTGCTCACCGCCCGGGCCGCCCGCCCGCTCAACGCCTTGTTGTTGGGCGAGGCCGAGGCCGCCCAGCTCGGCGTGCCCGTAGAGGCCCTCAAGCTCGCCCTCACCGTGCTCGTCGCCGCGCTGGTGGGCCTGAGCGTGGCCTTCTCGGGCTTCATCGGGTTTATTGGCCTGGTCGTGCCGCCCCTCGCCCGGCTCTTCGTCGGCGCGGATCAGCGCCAGGTCTTGCCCTTGAGCGCCATCCTCGGCGCCGGGCTGCTCACCTTGGCCGATCTCGCCGCCCGCACGATGGTCGCCCCGGCGGAGCTGCCCGTGGGGGTGCTCACCGCGCTTCTGGGCGGGCCCTTCTTTCTGCTCCGCCTGCGCGCGGCGAGCCCGGGGGTTTAGATGCTTCACGTCTCTCAGCTTGGCCTCTCTGTGCGGGGTCACGCCCTGGTTCAAGACCTGTCGTTTGGCCTCGCGCCGGGGGAGCTCCTCGCGGTCTGTGGGCCCAACGGCGCGGGCAAGTCCACCTTGCTCAAGCTCATCTCCGGCGAGCGGCGCCCCACCGCCGGGGAGATATCGTTGTTTGACCGCCCCCTCCACGACTGGCGCCCTCGGGCCCTGGCCCAGCGCCGCGCCGTCGTGCCCCAGAGCTCGGCCTGTGACTTCCCGTTCTGCGCTTGGGAGGTCGTGATGTTGGGCCGCACGCCCCACCCCAGCTCGACCCAAGACCGGCAGATCGCCCTCGCCGAGCTTGACGCCGTGGGCGCGTCTCACCTCACCGAGCGCCTGCTCCCCCAGCTCTCCGGCGGTGAGCGCGCCCGGGTGAGCTTGGCCCGGGCCTTCGCCCAGCTCCACGGCGTCGAGGGCCCGGGCCTCTTGCTCTTGGATGAGCCCACCGCCGCCTTGGACCTGCAGCACCAGGAGTCTGTGCTGAGCCTCTTGCGCCGCCGCTGTGATGAGCGCGGAGACGCCGTGCTCATCATCCTGCACGATCTCAACCTCGCCGGGGCCTGGGCCGACCGTGTGTTGTTGATGGTGGAGGGCCGGGCCCTCGCCGACGGCCCGCCGGAGCAGGTCTTCACCCCGCCGCTCATCCAGCGCGCCTATGGCCTCGCCGTGCGTCGCCTACACCACCCCGACACAGGCCGCGCCCTGCTCGTGCCCGCCCGCGCTGACGCCCGAAGCCAAACTCTGACGCCGATCCCAAACCCCTGACACTGATGGAGAGCCCCATGGAGATCTACGAGCAGGCCGAGTCCCTCCTCGCGCAGTCCCCGCGCACCCGCCCCCGCGACGCCGCCCGCCAGCTCGGCGTGAGCGAGGCCGCCCTCGTCGCCAGCGCCGTGGGCCGCGGCGCCACCCGCCTGCGCCCGGCCTGGACCGAGCTGTTCAAGGCCTTTGAGACCTTGGGCGACGTGATGGCGCTCACCCGCAACGAGGCCGCCGTTCACGAGCGCCGTGGCCGATATGAGCGGGTGCAGCTCCCTGAAGGCGCCCCGGTGGGCGGGGCCTTCGGCGAAGAGATCGACCTGCGCCTCTTCCCCCGGCGCTGGCACACGGCCTTCGCCACCGAGCGCGACGGTCGCCGGGCGATTCAGCTCTTCGATCACCAAGGGGAGGCCGTGCACAAGGTCCACCTCGGCGAGACGAGCGATCTCGCCGCGTTTGACGCCCTCGTCGCCTCCTTGGCTGACCCCGACCAGCGCCCCCTCTGGACGCCGGGGCCGGGCGTCTTCCCCGCCGATCCCGACGACGGCGACATCGACGCCGCCACCTTCTGCGACGCCTGGGCCGCCATGGGTGACCCGCACCAGCTGCACAGCCTCCTCCGTGAGCGCCGCGTGAGCCGCCGCCGCGCCTTGCAGCTCATCGAGGGGGTTCACGCCCACCGCCTGCCCACGAACGTCAGCGGGCCGCTGTTGCAGGCCGCCGCAGAGACACAGACGCCGATCATGGTGTTTGTCGGCAACCCCGGCTGCATCCAGATTCACATCGGCACGGTGAGCCGGATCAAGGCCGTCGGCGAGTGGATGAACGTGCTCGACCCCCGCTTTAACCTTCATCTGCGCGAGGACCTCGTCGCCGAGGCCTGGCAGGTGCGTAAACCCTCGGCTGAGGGCTGGGTTCACAGCGTCGAGCTTCTGGACCCCAAGGGTGAGGTGATCTTGCTCTACTTCGGCCAGCGCAAGCCGGGCATCTTAGAGCGCTCGGACTGGCGGGATCTCCTCGCCGGTCTGCCGCAGAGTTAGCTCACTCCTCTAGGTAGCCGAGGGCCTTGAGGGCGTCGCGCATGGCGCCCTCCGGGGTCTCTTGGGCGCGGCCCGGGGGCGCGCGGCCGTCCCAGGCGTTGAGCATCCCGGTGAGGCCCACCAGCGCCCGGGGGTCGTGGATGGGCGTCACACCGTCTGCGCCGATCTTGAGCAAGGTCGGCGGCTCTGTGGGCAGCCAGGGGGTGCGCGACATCATCGTCTCTTGCCAGATCACCCCCCGCTCGGCGCCGAGGTTGTCCCAGCTTCCGTCTCGGGGCAAGCTCGGCACCCGGGTGGCCTCCAGAAACAGCGCCCGGGGCGGCAAGGCCTCGCCGCGTGTGGCGGGGCTGAGGTCGCGGCCATCGCCCAGAGGCTCGGCGTGACCGGCGAGGCTGAGCAGGGTGGGCCCAAGATCCGAGAGCGCGACGGGCTCGGTGACCACCCTCGGCGCCGGGGCGCCGGGCCCCTCCCGGGTGATGACGAGGGGCACATGGGTGACCGGCGGGTCGATGTCGGGACCGTGGCCCATGGGGCGATCGTTCACCTCATAAAACATCTCGCCGTGGTCGGCGGCGACGACGATCCAGGCGTCGTTGAGCAGGCCCCGGGCGCGTAGGCCCTCCAGAAGCGCGCCCAGGCCGTCGTCGGCGACCCGCACCTCACCGTGGTACATGCCGCGCCAATAGGCCATCTCCTCCGCGCTGGCTTGGCCTAGGCGCACCCGCTCGCCGAAGCCCTCGTGGTGGTCGTCGCCCTCCATCGGCGCGGTGGGGGTGACGTCTGGGGGCACAAAACGTCGGGCGACCTCGGCCGGGGGCGCGTAGGGGCTGTGGGCGTCAAAATAATGCACCCAGAGGAACAGCGGCCGGCCCCCCTCACGGGCGTCCACGAGGCCCAAGGCCCGGGCGGTGACGTTCGGCGCGGTGTCTTCGTACCGGCGGCCTTGATCGACGCTCAGGCGGTCATCCACGGCGGTGAAGCCTTGTAAGGCTCCGGTGGAGCGGTCTAGGGCGGAGCTTCCCAAGACGGCGAGGGTCTCAAAGCCGTGGTGTTGGAGGCGCTCGGCGACGGTGGTGTGCGAGGCCAAGAGCGGCACGCCGTTTCGGGGGACGGCGTGGCCGTGGGGGTCTAAGCCGGTGAACATCGAGGCGTGAGACGACAAGGTCGTCGGCGCGTGGGAGAAGGCCCAGACAAAACGTGCGCCCCGGGCGGCCAAGGCGTCGAGGGTGGGCGTCACCCCTTCAGGCCCGCCCCAGGCCCCGACGGCGTCGGCCCGGGTGGTGTCTAAGGTGATGAGCACGATCGTCGGCCCGGTGACCGGCGGCGGGGCGTCGTCGGCGCACGACGGCCCGATGAGCGCGAGGCACAGGGCGGCGGCGATCGGGGCGTAGAGGCGCATCGTCACGAGGTAACCTGCGCCGCCGGGCTCACCAGGGGTTTAGGCCCTCCTCGGCCCAGAGCTGGCACAGCTCCGCCTTGGGGTGGGGGCCAAGGGCGCGGGCGTCCCGATCCCACAGCGCCCAGCCCGCGCCCAGAGGGCTCCAGGGCCCGGCGTCCCCGACGACGGCGCCGCCGCTGAGCAGGCTCGCCCAGGCGTCTTGCATGTCTTCGGCCAGGGCGGCGTCTTTGGGGCTGGCGTCCACGAAGCCCGTGCCGAAGACATAGGCCAGCTCTAAGCCATGAAAGGCCCCCAGGCTGCCCGCGGCGGCGGGGGCGGCGGAGAAGTGGTAACCCCGCACGGTGTGGAGCGGCGCCAAGGCCTCGGCCATAAACACCGTCGGGCAGACAAACACCGCGTCGCCGTAGAGCGCGGCGAAGGCCGCCTCGGGGGCGCCGCCGTAGTCGGCGCTGGAATAGGCCGCGAGGATCTTGTCAGCGTCTACGCCGAGGGGCCGCAAGAGCGCCCGCACCGTGGCCTCGTAGATCGCCTCGGTGGTCACCCCCAGACCCAACACAAACACCGTGCCCTCGTCTTGGTTGGCGCCGAGGGTGATGGGCACGCTGAGCGAGTCCTTGAGGCTCAGCGCCCCGTCAAGCGGCAGGCGCACGCCGTCCAAGACCGGGCCGTAGCGTTTGCCTTCGCCGATGAGCACCGTCGCCTGGCCGTGGGTGAGGATGTCGTCGAGGGGCGCGCGCTGCAGGCAGGCGACGGGGTCGTCTCCGTCACAGCCCAAGGCCTCGGCGAAGGTCTCGCCCCAGCGCTCCCCCTGGTCCGCCGCGCCGCCGCGCAGGGGCTCGTTGATGCCCATACACGGCGCGCTGTGCACGACCGCCCCCGAGAAGGCCCCCGCCGCGTCGGGCGACATCAACAACCCGCAGGTGCTCAGCCCCCCGGCGCTCTCGCCGAAGATGAGCACCTGCGAAGGATCTCCGCCCAAGGCCTCGGCGTTCTGGGACACCCACTCAAGCGCCATCACGGTGTCCAGAAGCCCCATGTTGCCCGAGACCCCTTCAGCCTGGGCCGCCGAGAGCGCCGGGTGCGCCAAGAAGCCCAAGGGCCCGAGGCGGTAATTGTGGGTGATGACGATGGCCTGATCGGGCAGGTTGGGGTCGTTGAGGTAGGTGGACTGGCTCCCAGCGCCCGTGGCGTAGCCGCCGCCGTGGGTGAAGAACAAGATCGGCAGCGGCCCCGTGGCCTCAGCGGGGCGCAGGATGTTCAGGGTGAGGCAGTCCTCGTCCCCTTCGCCTTTTTTGTTGTCGGTGAGGGAGCTATCGACGTGCTGCACACAGATGGGGCCCGGGGCGGTCGCGGCCAGGGGCGTCTCCCAAGGCGTCACCGGCGCCGGGGGCAAAAACCGCAGGGCGCCCAGGGGCGGGGCGGCGTAGGGCACCCCCAAGAACCGCTCTTGGCCCTCGGCGACGAAGCCGGTGACGCAGCCCGTGGAGCTGGAGATCGCCGGGTCGGCGAGGCCGTCGGGGCAAGGGCTGACCTCGGGGGCGGTGTCGGTGGCGCTGTCGTCGGCGGCGCTGTCGTCGGTCGCGCTGTCGTCGGTGGCGCTGTCGTCGGTGGCGGTGTCGGTGGGGCTGTCGTCTTTTGCGCAGGCGAAGAGCAGGGCGAGGAGCGGCGTGAGGCGCAGGGTGTTCATCGGATCGTCTCCAGGGTGACGCCATTCTGAACCGGCCCGGGCCTCGGGGTGAAGCCAAAGAGCATGAAAGACTGTGAAAGAGTGTGAAGGCCTCGGCCCCCCGCGCCTCCCCAGTCCGACACCTCAACTTTTTGGGCAGCTCGCGATCACAGCGCGGCGGGCTCAGGCCATAGAGTGCTGAGCGTGACCCACCCAACCAGGAGCAGAACCCGATGTGGCATTTCATCGACAGCCGGCCGACCTTTCAGATCGATGGCGGCACCATGAACATCTTCTCGCGCAACCTCTTGGAGGCCGGAGACGACGGCGGCCTCGGCGAGCTTGAGGGCGCCCAGCTCTTCTTGGCCGCCACCCCGCCGAACCGCCCGCCCGTGGCCGCCCTGCGCGTCGGCTTCGCCGCGTGTTTCCCCACGAACATCCCGAACCAGTTCATCGAGCACTGGGTGCTCTTCCCCAACTTCCGCTCGCCGCGCATCAAGGTCGAGGGCGCCGTCAAGACCCCGGTGAACCCCTTGTACCTGGAGTCCGCGGAGCCCGAGAACGTGCTCATCGGCGGCTGGGCCAACGAGGCGGAGTTCTTGCAGAAGGTCAGCGCCTTCGTCACCGCCCGGCCCCTCGTGCGCTACATCCGCCACGTGCGCACCGACAGCGTCGGCTCCGTGCCTTAGGGCTCAAGGCGCTTAGGCGTCGGCCTCCGGAGCGTGTAGACTTCGGCCATGTCCTTCGCCTCCGTCGCCCTGCTCCTCGGCTTCGTGCTCGCGCTGCGGGCCTTGCCGACGGCCCGGGGCGAAGAGGAGGCTTGGCGCTGGCGCCTTGACGGCCCGCTCCTTCTGGGGGCGGGCTTTGTCTCTGGGGCCCTTCAGAGCCTCTGGCTCGGGGGCTTCGCCGCCGCCGGGGGCCAGCTCGCCACCTCCGACTTCGGCGACTGGTGCGCGGCCGTGGCCACCGTCGCCGAGGGGGACGCCGCCCGTTACCCCGCCCACCGCGCCCGGCTCACCGCCGAGCTCCTCGCGCCCCTGGCCCGGCGGGTGGGCGTGGCCGACGCGATCTTGTGGGGCGCGACGATCTCCGGCGGGGCCTTGGCCTCGGCGCTCTACCTCTGGGGCCGGGCCCTGCACGGGCGCGTGGCGGGCTTGGCGGCCTCGGCCTTCATCGGCGCGGTGCCCCCGGTGCTGCTGCTCAGCCGCACGGTCTCGTTTTACCCCGAGGCCACGGCCATCTTCGCCTGGGGCATGGCCTTGGCGGCGGCGGCGGCGCGCTGGCCCAAGGCGCGCAGCCTCTTGGGCGCGGGGATCGGCCTCGGCCTGTGCCTCTTGGTCGAGCTTCGGGGACTCATCTGGGCCTTGCCGGGCTTGGGCGTCGCGGGCCTGGGCCTGCTCCTCGGGCCGTGGCGCCCGGCCTGGTCCGCCCCCTCGCGCCTCGCCGCCCTGCTCGCGCCCTTGGCCTTGGCCTGGACGCTCGGCCCCTGGGCCTACCACGAGCGCACGGGCTCTCTGGAGGAGCAGGCCGACGTGCGCCAGCGCCTGCACGAGCTCGGCCACGATGACCCCCGCTTCGCCCCGCCCTGGCAGTACAGCTCCCGCTACATCTGGGGTCGCAGCTCCCTCGCCGATGTGCCCAACACCCTCTTGCACTTCAAGGCCCAGACCGCGCTCATCCCGCCCATCGAGGCCTTGGGCCCCACCTCCGCCGTCGCCGCCGAGCGCGCCCGGACCTGGGCGCCCTTGGCCTTGGGCGCCTTGGCCTTGGGGGTGTGGAGCCTGTGGCGGCGCTGGCCGATGATCTTGGCCCTGGCGCTCACCAGCGCGCCGTTCTTGGTGGCGCTGCAGGGCGCGCTCACGATTCAGCAAGGCAGCGACCGATTTATGGGCCAGGTCGGCGTGGTGCTGCCCTTGTGGCTGGGCCTGGGCTTGGCGGCCTTGGGACAGGGGGCGGTCCCGGCGGCGCCTTCGCCTGCCCCTTCGTCTGCTCCGCTGGACCGGCGCGGGCTCCTCGCCGTGCTCGCCGCCTGGGCCTTGGCCTGGGCGCTCACCTTGGGGGTGCTGCCCTCGGCCCTGTCGCCGGTGGCGTCGTGGCGGCCGCCGCCAAACCCCCTGCCCGACGGGGCGCGGGCCCTGCGTTGTTACCTGAGCACCGCCGCCGGAGAGCCCGGGGCCTGTGAGGGCGGAGAGCAGGCCCGGGACGTGGTGTGCCTGCAGGCGCTGCGGCGGGGGATCGCCGAGGGGAAAGACCTGCGGATTCGGCGGGTGGTGGCGGCGCAGAGCCCGTCAGCGCCATAGTCATCCCGTGTCACCTAGGGTCAGATCCTTCGCTGCTTGAGGTCGTGATGGTCAACGCTCTGTTTGTGCGGGTGTGTTGGGTGCTGCCGATGTCCCTGGTCTTCGCCTGCGCCGGAAAAGACGCCGTGGTGGACTCTTCCGCCCCCGAGGTGGATCTGGTGCCGCCAGTCGCCGCGGGGCCAGCGGCGCTCCATGGCTACCTCCAGCTCACCCACCGGGCCGAGCGGTCCATCGACGCTGGCGTGAGCGCCGAGGTCCCTGAGATTCCGTTCTACGCGGGGGCCTCGTTCCACAACACGCCGTATTTTCCGGTAGATCAATACGCTAGCTCAGCGACGGCCTGCTACACAATCCCCACGGCCGACCTCGTCCCTTGGCCCACAAACGTCGATGTTGGGCAGACGGTCTACGCGAACATTGGGGACGCCACCATTGACCTCGCCCGCCTGAAGTTTGATGAAGAGACGATCCTCTACGAGTGGGACGCGGCGAAGCAGGTGGACGCGCCAGCGGCTCTGGGTGTACCCGGCACCTCGTTTGGCTGGGCGGACCACCCCGAGACCGTGACCCTCGTGGAGCCGTTTGAGGACGTCTCAGCGATGATGGGCGCGCTGCAGGACATCGCCCTCACCGGGCGCGGTGAGATCCCGTTGAACACCCCCACCTTGGCCAGTCGCCTCGTCTTTGCGGTTCAGCAGCGCCTTGATGAGGGGCACCTCTTCACGACCTGCATCACCCCCGACGATGGGCAGCTCACCGTCGACCTCAGCGCCCTCGGCCTCTCGGATCTCCCGTCGATCTACCGCGTCAGCCTTGATCGGGAGACCTTCACCCTCATCGAAGACGACAGCCTCGGACTCGTGGTGCTCTCGGCCTCGGAGTCGGTCGCCTTCATGGACTACGACGTCCCCTGACCCCTCACCACCCGCTCACCACCTCAACCGAGGCCGGTCCCTGCTCGCCATTGACGAGCCCGAGCTTCACCTTCACCCGGCGCTGTTGGGCCGGGTGATGTCGATGCTCACCAACCTGCCCGGCGGGGCGCCCGTCGTGGTCTGCACCCACTCTGACCGGGTGCTGGAGCTGTTGGATGACCCCGCCGCGTCTGTGCGGGTCTGTTCCCTCTCTGGCGGTCGGGCGGAGCTGTCGCGGCTTGACGCGGAGACCTTGCCACAATGGCTGGAGCAGTACGGCGACCTCGGGCAGCTCCGCGCGGCGGGGGTTCTGCCGCGTGTGCTGGCGCCGACGCCTCCGGCCAAGGCCGATGACGAGCCGGTGGGCTGATGCGAGAGCCCTCGGGGGCACAACAAGAGAGAGGGCGGACCACGGCACGGGCGCCTTCACCCTCTCAGCAAGAGCGCCCAACACCGAATCAGGCCTTCATCCCCCCTAGACGACTTTGGCCAAGCCCAGATCCAGGCCTGGATCCCACTCTGGCGACTTCGGCCAAGCTCAGATCCAGGTCTGGATTCCACCTTGGCGACTTTGGCCAAGCCCAGATCCAGGTCTGGATCCCACCCTGGCGACTTTGGCCAAGCTCAGATCCAGGTCTGGATCCCACCCTGGCGGCTTTGGCCAAGCGCAGATCCAGGCCTGATCCAGCGCTGGCCACGTTCTCTGGGGCAACTTGTAGGCCTGCAGGCCCCCGCTCCCCGCGACGACCTAGCGCCCCGGCGGCCTAACGCGGCGCGATCGGAGCGTTGCCCAACGGTCTTGTGATCCTGAACAAACATCCGCCAGACATCTTTCACTGGCGACGGCGACCCCTCTGGGCGGGGCTCTTTGGGTGTCGAGCGCGCCTGAGGGCCTCATGCCCCCAGGCGCGCTGACGGTCAGACGGCGGGCTCGGTCTCAGAGGTCTCGTGCTACTTGAGCTCATCACGCCAGTAGAAGCTGCGGATGAGGCCCTTCTTGCCGGGGAACGCCAGCTCCAGGCGCGGGTGAGCGGCGTTAAACACCCCACGCGCAGAGACGAGGCTCGCGCGCAGGGCGGCCGTGGCCGACTGCTCGGCGTCGTAGTCCAGCACACGCTGAGCGCGGGTGTTGTTCACAGCGTCCAAGGCCGCGCGCAGCACCTCGGCGGGGGCGCTGATCGCCGCCAGCTCGGCGTCGCCGTCGTGAACGAGCAGGACGTTCTTCAGCATCCGGGATTGGCTCTCGGAGGCCATTGAGCGGGTCATCTCGCTCGGGGCGATGGGGAACATCTGCACATAGCGCGGGTCTTGGCGGCCCTCGGGCAGAAGCGCCAGGAGGTGTTTGACATACCGAGAGAGCGCCGCGTCGAGCTCCTCGTCTAAGTACGTCAGCTCGGCCGTCGTGAGCCGCCGCGCAATGCGTTTGTCTTCGACGGTTTGGGCCTTCGTTTTTACGTCGTCGATGGTCGTCTTGAGATCAGCCGCGATGTCGGCGGCCTGGGGACGACTGGCGATCCGTAGGTACAGGAACACCAAAAGAGTCAGCGCGAACTCGGAGCTCGCCGTCTCTTTCATTGTGTACATCGTTACGCTCCTACAGTCCTGTTGAGCGCCCCTCCCGGCTGGTCTGCCAAGATGGCGGAAGGAGTATACACCAGGAATTGGCTGCATCACTGTCGGCGCAGATCTTCATCTTGACTCGGCGGGCCAGCCTGGGCAGCCGACGATCTCGTTCGGGCCGTCCCCCGGGTCCGCAGCGGGGAGGATCAGGAGGCGCGGATGCACTAGGGGCCTCGTCGGCTGCGGCCTGGCCTCTCCTCTTGAACGACATGCCAGTGGACTGCGCGGAGCGCCTCGGCGGGCGCGGCCTGGCGCCGCTCGACGCCGGGACCTCAAATACAGCGCGGCGCCCGCAGGCCATCCCCAGCGAGGGGCGGTGTGCTCTGCTCCGCCTGGGAAAGCGGAGGCAGCGCGTTTGGACGCGGTGCGCTTGGCACAAGCGGCTGGATCGCCCACGCTGGCCGTGCGTGGTGGTGGGCTCGGTGCGCGCTGCTTGAGGGCGCGGTGTCCACAACGCTGACTACTCCTGTCAAGATTCCTTGACAGCACGAAGGGCTAGCGGTAGCCTCCAAAGGCCAAGAGGCGAGTCGCGCAGGGGCCGGATGCCTTAAACCCCTTCAAGAGCATCCATGCGTCCCTTACTCTTGCCGCTGTTCTCCCTCTTGAGCCTCCTGAGCGCCCCCGCCCTCGCCAAAACGCCCGACGCCCGGCCCGCCCACCTTCGGGACTGCCCCGCCGTCACCCCGGCCCAGGTAGACGCCCATGTGCAGGCCGCCTTGGCCGCGTGGGCGGGCACCCAAGGCGCGGCGTTTCTGAGCGCACGAGACGCGGCGCTCACCGCCTTGCCCTGTTTGACTGAGCCCTTGAGCCCTCGCGTAGCGACGGATCTGCACCTGGTGTTGGCCTTGGGTGCTTATGCCGACGAAGATCTGCCACAGATGAGCCTGGAGCTTCGCGCTTGGCTGTGGCGGGACTCCACACGGTCTCTGGGCGAGCCCTATGTGTTGCCCGGGGATGACATCTCCGTGGCCGTAGACGCCGCGCGCCAGGCGCCGACGCCGCTGGATCAGCCCGTGCGTGTGCCTGCGGGCGCCACGTTGCGCGTGGACGGTCGAAAGGCCAGCACACGCCCCGAGGGACTGCCGGTGACGGCGCAGCTCATCACCGAAGGCGGCGTCGTTTGGTATTCGGGGGTTGTGGCGCCCGAGGAGGCGCTGTGGCCCAAAGATCTGCCGCCGCCGCCGCGCTCGGCCCGGCACCGTATCGGCAAGGGTGTGTTGGTGGCCGGGGTGAGCGTCGGCGCCGTGGGCTTGGGCTTGCAGGCCGTGAACTTGGGGGCGAGCGCCCAGGCCGCGATCATCGGCGGGCGTATCGCCGAGGGAGATCCCGAGCTGGGCGCTGAGCACGTCACACGTTTTTATGACGCCGTTGAGATCAGCCGCAAAGTCGGGCCGCCCGGGGTGATCCTCCTCGGCGTCGGCGGTGTGTTCAGCGTCGTAGGCTGGGGGTTGACATGGTGATCGGGCTGGTGTTGCCGCTGATTCTGGCGGCGTGTTTTGGCGTCAGCGAGCGCCGTGAGACGCGGTATGTGGACCCTGACGGCGACGGGGTCGCGTGGCCCATCGACTGTGACGATCAAGACGCCGAGGTGGGCACCCGCGTGTGGTACCTCGACGGTGACGGTGACGGCCTCGGCGACGCCTTGGGGCGCATCGACCAGTGTGAGGCCCCCGAGGGCGCGGTGAGCGTCCCCGGCGACTGTGACGACGGCGATCCGACGGTCTACCCCAACGCCCCCGAGCTCTGCGACGGCCTGGACAACGACTGTGACGGTGAGGCCGATGAAGACCCTGCGGACGGTGAACCTCTGGTCCAGGGCTACCCCGATGAGGACGGCGACGGCTTCGGCGAGGGCGACGGCGCGGCGCTCTGCGCGCTGCCCGAGGGCTGGGTCACCCAGGCGGGCGACTGTGACGACGGCGCCCCGGGCGTGTA
>JAKLKE010000147.1 GCA_023150775.1 Myxococcota bacterium | reverse complement strand
GTTCGCGCTCAAAGACTGGGGTGTCCCTGACTTCTGCCAGCTCATCCTCACCGCCCATGAGCGCACCTTGACCGATGATGCGGCCACGCTGCGCGCCTTGATCCGGGCGCTGCGCCGCGGCGTAGACCTCATCCACCAAGAGCCCGAGCGCGCCCGCGCCGTCTACAGCGAGGCCACAGGCTCCGACCCCGACGACGCCCTCACCCGGGCCATCTTTGACGCCACCACCCGCTGCTTCACCCACGACTTCACCATGAGCGCCGACTACTACGCCGGGCTCAGCGATTGGCTCCAGCGCACAGGCCAGGCGGATCGTGGCGTCTCCCCTGAACAATGCTGGACGAACCGCCTGGCGCTCTAAAAAATCTGCGCCTGCGCTGAAGGACTCTGTGTATGCTGCACTGCGGCATCAACCCACGGAGCCCTTCATGTCTCTCCTGAGCGTCCTCGTCCTCACCGCCCTCCCCACCGCCGAGGCGGGCAGCAGCCGCTGCACCGTCACCAGCGTCGGCGCCTCCTGCACCTACCGCACGACCACGCTGACCACCGGCTCCTCGGGCACCACGGCCCGGGACGTACACTACCAGCTCCCCTCCGGCGCCGCCCCCGCCGACGGCTGGCCCGTCGTGGTGGTCTACCAGGGCTCGTTCATGCCCGCCGAGCGCACCTTCTCGTCCTCGGTCTGGGACATGTACGGCGCCTACCAGCTCACCCGGCTGGTCGATGAGCTCCTGGGCCGGGGCTACGCCGTGGTGGCCCCCGAGGCGGCCTATGGCGGCGCGCTCTACTGGCAGACCAACATCCCGCCGTTCTCGACCTCGTGGTGGACGGCCACCGATGCCTATCTGGTGCAAGACCTCCTCGACGGCCTCGCCGCGGGCACCTTCGGCGCCATCGACACCAACAACCAGTTCGCCACGGGCCTCTCCTCCGGCGGCTACATGACGAGCCGCATGGCGGTGAGTTACCCCGGCGAGTTCAACGCCTTGGCCATCCACTCCGGCAGCTACGCCACCTGCGCCGGCGGCGGCCTGCCCTGCTCCGTGCCCACCCTGCCGTCCGACCACCCCCCGACCCTCTTCTTGGTCGGCGCCTGGGACAGCATCGTCCCCTACTACTCCATGAGCCCCTACCTGAGCCGCATGTCAAGCCAAGGCCACGACTACGACCTCGTGTACAACGTCTACGCCGGGCACCAGTGGCTCAGCGACGCGGTGACGGAGATTCCGGATTGGTTTGACTTGTATTTGGAGTGAGGGGGTGGAGCAGACACCCTCCTCCCGCGGCGTGTTAAGGCGGCGCGCATGAAACGAATCACCCGCATTGAGGTGCAGGGATTTCGATCGCTGGTCAACGTCAGCCTCGATCTCGGCACGCTCACCTGCCTCATCGGCCCCAACGGCGCTGGGAAGTCCAACATCCTGAGCTTCCTCAAGATGTTGGCGTTCCTTCGTGCGGGTGAACTGCGGCGATACGTCGCGCTGGGCGGCGGGGCCTCGGCGCTGTTGAGTCGCGGCCGCCCCGCCCGCCACACGATGAGCTGGCGGGTAGAGGCCCAAGACGACCACGGCGCGGTGAGCTACCTCGGCGAGCTCGCTCGGGTACACGAGCGCCTTGTGTTCATGAAGGAGCAGGTTGTTGGCCGCACCGCGGACGGTCAGCCACGAGAGACTCAGCCCCTCGGCGTAGGCCATGACGAGTCCTTGCTGCGCGAGGCGTCCACCAAGAACAGGCTCATCAAGCTCACCCTGAGCGCGGTCGAGCAGATTAACTTCTACCACTTCCACGACACCGGTACGAACGCGCCGCTCCGAAGCCACAGCCTCAAGGTAAATGACCGCTATCTGCGCTCAGACGGCAGCAACCTTGCCGCGCTCCTGTACACACGTCGCCACAGCGCGAACTCCGGGCAGCGCGCGGCTTGGCTCGCGCTCACCGGTCTCATCCAGCGCATCGCGCCATATGTGGCGAGCCTTGAGCCTACGCTGAACGAAGACAACAACACCGTGCGCCTGGACTGGCTGGCAGATGACGGCGAACGCTACGGCGTTGACGCGCTCTCTGACGGCACCTTACGCGCCTTGGCCCTCTATACCGCGCTCACCCAGCCCCAAAGCAAGCTCTTGAGCTTCATCACCATCGATGAGCCTGAGCTGGGCCTGCACCCGGCGGCGTTGACCCTGCTGATCGAGCTAATCCGTTCCCGCGCCAACGACTGCCAAGTCTTGCTCGCGACACAGTCTCCGGCGCTTCTGGATCACCTTCGCCCTGAAGAGGTCGTCGTCGCCGAGCGGGAGGGCGGCGCCACGGTCCTGCGCCGCCTCGACGCGGAGGAGCTCGCGGCGTGGCTGGAGGACTACTCGCTCAGCGAGCTCTTTGGCCGCGGGGTGCTCGGGGGCAGGCCATGATAACACTCGTAATGGTTGTTGAGGGGCAGACCGAGGAGGAGATCGCCAAGGCGCTGCTCAAGCCTCACCTCTCGGGCTTCGGCGTTGAGCTGAGGAAGATCGAGATCGTACAGACGGCGCCTGGCCACGCAGGAGGCGGGAGCTGGTCGAAGTGGATCAAGCATCTTCGGAACACCTCCCGCGGATGGACCAAGCCTGAAGTTCGTTTTACGACCTTGTTCGACCTCTATGGCCTGCCCCGCGACTTTCCCCGACGAGAGGAGGCGCGCGGCATCCGCGCGACATCGGCCCGAGCCGACTTCGTCGAGGCCGTGCTGGGTGCCGAGCTTTGTGACGCCCGGTGGCTCCCCTACGTGCAGCGCCATGAGACTGAGGCCTTGGTGCTCGCTGCGCTCCCGCAGCTTCGTGAGCGGCTCGGCGAGAATACTCAGAAGAACGGCGTCGACAGCCTCAAGAGGGAGCTGGCGGGCAAGGCTCCCGAGGATGTGAACGACGGCGAAGACACCGCGCCCTCCAAACGCCTCCTCAAGCACATCTCCGGCTACCGCAAGGTGATGCACGGACCTCCCGCGCTCAAGGCCCTCGGTTTAGGGCCACTGCGAGAGGTCTGCCCCCGTTTCCACGCCTGGGTGAGCCGCTTAGAGGCCCTCGGCACCCCCTAACCCGCCCCCTCCAACGCCCTCCGCCAGTGCTCACTCCTCGCCGCCAGCGTCGTGACGTACCCCCGCACATCCTCCCGCGCCTGCGCCCCCAGGCGCCGGAAGGGCACGATGTGCTCCTGGGGCACATAACGAAAGGTCAGGTTCACCCGGCGGGTGCGAAAGCCCTCGACGCTCGGCCCCAGAAGCTCACCACGTTTGTCCTCGACGCGCTGAACGCGGTGTAAGAGCGCGTCTTTCCAGACTGGGCCGGAGAAGAGCTGGAGCATGGAGTCCTCCAGCCACATCGAGCGCAGCGGGGGCTCGTCGCCGCGCTGGCCTCGGCGCACGAACTGGAAGAGCGCGCGGTCACCCAAGGAGAGGCTCGCCACGGGGCCGGGCTCGAAGTCGCGGTGGTCGCCCACCCGGGCGGCGTCTACCCAGCGGCCGTTGTCCAGACGATCGCCGTAGAGGTTCACGAGGCAGGTGTTGAGGCGCCAGGCCTTGGGGATCTCCGCCGCGGGGAAGGCGCGGCGGGCGCGGGCCTCGGCGTCGGCGGCGATCTTGGCGAGCACGGGCGGGAAGGGCTCGGCCTCTACCGCCGCGTCGAGCACCCGCCGGGGCGGCTCGTAGTAGCCCAGACAGGCGAACTGCCAGTTTCCCAGCCAGATCACCGGGCGCAAGAGCGGCCGCTGGGTCTGGCCCGGCGGTGGGGGGCGGAGGGTGGAGTACCGCTGCTCCCACAAGGGCTGGGCGGCGGCGAGCCAAGCCAAGAGCGCGGCACGATCCGCCGGGCTCAAGGCCTTGGGCGCGAGCACGAGGCCCGGGGCGCGAGGATGAATGAGAGGGGCGCGCATGGCCGCCCCGCTTAACCTGCGCCGCGTTAGGGGGAACCCATGACCACTCGACCCTATGATCTCATCCTGTATGGCGCGACGGGCTTCACCGGGCGCCTCGTCGCCCAAGTGTTGAGCCGCCGGGCGCCGCCGGGCCTTCGTTGGGCCCTCGCCGGACGCGACGTCGCCAAGCTCCAGGCCATCCGCGACGGCCTCGGCCTGCCCGAGCTCCCCACCCTGGCCGCCGACGCCGCCAAGCCCGAGAGCCTGCGCGCCCTCGCCGCCTCCACCCGGGCGCTGATCACGACGGTCGGCCCCTACGCGCTCTATGGTGAGCCTTGCCTCGCGGCCTGCGCTGAAGAGGGCACCCACTACGTCGATCTCACCGGTGAGACGCCGTGGATTCGCGACATGATCGACCGCTACGACGCCGTCGCCAAGCGCACCGGCGCGGTGATCGTGCCCTGCTGCGGCTACGACTCCGTGCCGTCTGAGCTGGTGACCTTGCTCTTGGTCGAGCACCACCGCGCCCGGGGCCAAGGCACGGCCACGGTGCGCGCGTTTCACGGCGGCAAAGGTGGGTTCTCCGGCGGCACCTTGGCCTCGATGCTCAACATGGCCGAGTCGGGCAAGACCAAACAGCTCATGGACCCGGTCCTGCTCAACGCCCCGGGCGACCCGGTGGTGGCCGATCCCGACCTGCAAGGCGCGGTCTACGACGCGGACTTAGGCGGCTGGGCCGCGCCGTTCATCATGGCGGCGATCAACACCCGGGTCGTGCGCCGCTCCGCCGCCTTGGCCGCCTCGTCGGGGCGCCCCTACGGCCCGATGTTCAGCTACCAAGAGGCGATGTGGCTCGGCCAGAACACCAGCCGCCTCGCCGCTGGCGCCGTGGGCGTGGGCCTTCTGGGCGCGCTCATTCTCACCGGCACCGGCCCCGGTCGCGCCTTGGCCCGGCGGTTTGGCCCCGCGCCTGGGGAGGGCCCGTCTGAAGAGGTCCGCGAGTCCGGCTGGACGAAGAGCGTGGCGTTCGGCGTCGCCACAGACGGTGCGAAGGCCAAGGCCACGCTCAAGGGTGAGGGTGACCCCGGCTACAAGTTCACCTCGCTCTTGCTCGCCGAGGCCGGGCTCACCCTGGCGGATCCCGACCGCGCGCCCACGCCCGGCGGCCTGAGCACCCCGGCCATCGCCTTGGGGATGCCCTATGTGGAGCGCCTGCGCGCCGCCGGGGTCACGCTCAGCGTCGAGACGATCTAAGGCGCGTCTACACCGGTGCCCTCGCCGTCGGTCTCGTGGCCGACGTAGACCTTCACGCCGGGCAGAAGCTCGGCCAGGGCCTTGAGCTGGTTGAGCGAGGTCGCGTTCTGGGCGTGGTCGGCGGTGAAGCTGCCCGGCGTGACGTTGTGCTCCCAGCTCCAGATCGTGTGGCAGGTGTCCCCGGTGAACAAGACGGGGCCCTCGGTCGTGCGGGCGAGGTACGCCATGGATCCCGGGGTGTGGCCCGGCGTCGAGAGCGCCCACAAGCTGCCGTCGCCGAGCAGATCGTAGGCCTCAGCGATCGGCCCCAGGCTCACCGCGCCCACCCCGTTGAAGGTGCGCAGCGGGTCGTGGTCATCCAAGGTGTTCTGCACCGTGCGCCAGAGCACCGTGTTGAACGGCGTCTCATACTCGGTGTCGTTCGCCCCAGCGTAGATCGGCGTCCCCGGCGGCACATCCCGCAGGCCGAGGACGTTGTGGATGCTCACGCTCGTGAGGAGCACGCCGGCCAAGGGCGTCCCGGCGCTCTTGAGGATGTCGGCCAGGGGCTCCTCAAAGCTCTGGATGCTCAACATCGCGAGGCCAAACCCGCGGGCGGCGCCGCGACCGCCCCGGGTCATGGCGCGCTCAAAGCCGGTGTTGACCACAAACGCCCCGGCGCTGGGGTGAATCAGGCGATGAACCGGGGTGACCACGGTGATCTCGCCGTTCTGGAGCCCCGCGGCGTTGGGGTGGCTGAGGTCTACGAGCCCCCCGATCGTCGCCGTGGACCGCCCCGAGATGTGCACGCTGTGAACGATGGGCCCGGGGGTGTTGAGCAGGGCGATACGTTCGGCCTCTGTCGTGTCTGCGGTGATCGTCGACGCCGGGAGCTCGGCGGGGACAAGCGGGTGGTGGGTGACGACGCAGGCCGAGAGCAGGGCGAAGAGGGGGATCAGGCGGCGCATGAACACCTCGGGGGCGGTGGCCGCAGACTACCTCGGCCGGGGGGCGCACATTCACGCCTGCGCGGTCAGGGTGGCGAAAATCTCGCGATGTTGGCGTCCGAGCGATATTGCGCCGACGCCATTTTTACGCGAATCTCCGCGACAATCGGAGGTGCCGTGTACTCCAGTTGGTTATAGGCTCGGCCATGACCCGAGGTCTCCACGACAAGCTCTTCAAGCTCATCTTCTCCGCGCCCAAGGAGGCCGCGCGGCTGCTCACCCTCGCGCTGCCGCCGACGCTCACGGCCCTGATGGATCTCTCCCGGCTAGAGCCCCGGCCCGTAGACCTCATCGACGAGGCCCTGGGCGAGCGCCTGTCCGACCTGCGCTTCGCCGCGCCGCTTCTGGGCTCTGAGGCCTGGGTCACCCTGCTCATCGAGCACCAGTCGAAGCCCGACCCGAGCCTGCCTCTGCGCCTCCTGCGTTACACCCGCGGCGTCTGGGAGCAGCTCCGCGCCCAAGGCGCCCGAGGCCTGCCCCTCGTCGTGCCGGTGGTGGTCTGCCACGCCCGGCGGCCCTGGACCGCCAACCGCGCGCTGCGTGACCTCTACGACGCCCCCGCCGAGGCCCTCGACGCCCTCACGCCCTACCTGCCCAGCGCCGATCCGCTGCTCTACGATCTCACCCCCCGGGCCGACGAAGAGATCGGCGGAGAGGCCGCCACCCGGCTCACCTTGCTCCTGCTGCGCCACGCCCGCGATGACGACCTCTGGGCCACGCTCTGCGCCCACCGCCCGCTGTTTGAGGCCTTGATCGCCGAGCGCGGGCTGGGGGTCGCCGCCGCGGTGCTGCGTTATGTGCTGGAGGCGGGGCGCTGTGGCCCCTCGGACGAGGCGAGGATGGTCATCCGAGAGACGATGGGCGAGGCCGCTGAAGACGAGCTGTTCGGCTATGGCGACCAGCTCCGCCAAGAGGGCGCGGCGCACGCGCGGCGGCTCCTGTTCATCAGTCTGCGCGCTGGCCCTTACGCCGCCCTGCCCGACTGGGCCTGGGATCGCCTCAACGAGGCCGCCCTCGACGACCTAGAGCGCTGGCTTGTTGAGGCCCCCGACGCCGAGTCGCTCCGTGATCTCCTGGCGGCCGATTCGCGCTCTCGCTGAGTTTGCCCCCGGCGTGGTAACACTCCAGGGGACTGGGCCGCCCGCCCGGCCGCTCTGGGAGATCCGCGATGCCCTCCGCCCCGCTCCTGCTGCTCCTTGGCCTCTCGCCGCCGTCCAACCTGGCCTGGGAGGAGATCCGCTCCGGCGCCACCACCGTGCGCTGCGCCCCCGGGGCCTCGCCCTGGTGTGTGGCGGAGGCGATCCTTCACGCCCCGGCCTCAACGCTCGGGCGGATGCTGATGGACTTCCCGTCTTACCCCAGCATCTTCTCGCGCATCACCGAGGCCCGGGCGCTCGGCCCCGGCCTCGCCACCTTCACCATGCGCCTGCCCGCGCCCCTCACCCCACGCGACGCCGTGGCCCGCTTCACCACCCACAAAGACGGCCCCGTCACCCGCGTAGACTGGTCCCCGGCGCCGGACGCCGCGCCGCGGGTCTCGGGCGTCGTGCGCCTCACCGAGTACGCCGGGCGCTGGACGCTCACAGACCTGGGCGACGGCCGCACCCAGGCCCGCTGCGAGTGGGCCTCGGCCTTGGGCGGCGACGTGCCGGAGTGGGCCTTGCCCACGGCCTGGTCTCTGCAAGGTGGGGAGATGATGGAGGAGCTTGAGGCGGCGGCGCGGCGCTGATCCAACCGGCCTCGCGGCGCGTTAAACTCCGCCGATGCGAAGCACCATCCTCGTCCTGTCCTTCCTGTTGAGCGGCTGCGCCGTCACCACGCTGATGACCATGGGCAAGAGCCTGCCCACCTTGGAGGGTGAGGTCGGCGCCCCCGGGCTCAGCGCCACGACGGTGATTCACCGCGACGAGCGCGGCGTCCCCCACATCCGCGCCGTCACCGAGGCCGACGCCGCCTACGCCGTCGGCTACGCCCACGCCCAAGACCGCCTGTTCCAGCTAGAGGCCGGGCGGCGCATCATGGCCGGGCGCCTCGCGGAGATCGTCGGCCCCGAGGTGGCCGAGATGGACGCCTTCATGGCGTCGTTAAACCTCAAGGCCGAGGCCGAGGCGAGCCTCCTGGCCCTCGACATCGACACCAAGGTGGCCTTGGCGGCCTACGCGGCGGGGGTGAACGCCGGGGCGCGCTCGCTCAACGGCCTGCCCTTGGAGCTGCGGCTGCTGGGCATGGACAAGTGGCGTGAAGACTGGACCCCAGCGGACAGCCTCGGCGCGCTGCAGCTCTTCTCGTGGACGATGTCCGACTCCTGGGGCCAAGAGCTCGTCGCCTGGGAGCACCGCGATCGTCTCGACCGCGACGTCATCGACGCCATCTTCCGCACCGATCCCCAAGGGGTGGCCTCGGACGCCTACTGGGGCAAGCTGCGCGGCGCCAAGACCGGCCCGCTCACCCCACGCTTCAAGGCGTTCTTGGACACCTTAGGCGACGTGAACGCCCCGCAGGCCTCCAACGCCTGGGTCATCGGCGGGGCGCGCTCGGTGGACGGCAAGCCCATCCTCGCGAACGACACCCACCTGCACAAGAGCCTGCCCTCGCCGTTCTACGTCCTCGACGTCGCCGGGGGCGGTCGCCAGGCCGCCGGCTTCACCGTGCCCGGCCTGCCCTTCGTGGCCATCGGGCACAACGGCGCCTTGTCGTGGGGCCTCACGAACACCTCGGCGGACTACGTCGATATGGCCGTGGTCAAACGCGACGGCGAGCGCGGCTACATCCTCAACGGCGTGAGCAAAACCCTCGAAGAGCGCGCAGTCTCGGTGAAGGTGAAGGACGAGGGCGCCCGAGAGGTGGTCACCTACCACACCGAGATCGGCCCCGTCGTGAGTGAGCTCGGCGACTCCAAAGACCTCCTCGTGATGCGCTGGACGGCCCTAGAGATCGCCGATCGCAGCGCTGACGCCCTGCGCGCCATCGGGGCGATGAAGACCGCCGTCGAGGCCCAGACCCTCGCCACGATCCCCATGGCGCCGTCGTTCACGCTCACCGCCGCCGACACCCAAGGCGACTACATCACCCAGGTGCTCGGCTCGATCCCCAAACGGAAGGCCCACTCCGGGCGCCTGCCTTACCCCGCGTCCGAGCCCGAGCACGGCTGGGACGGCGTCTTGACCGGCCTCCCCGGCGAGCGCGCCCCCAAGCGGGGCTACGTCGTGACGGCGAACAACGCCCCTACGGTCGAGGGGGTTCGCCACCCGCTCACCGCCCAGATGAACGGCCTCTTCCCCTTGCCTTGGCGCGCCCAGCGCATCGCCGAGCTCATCGAGGCCACGCCGCTGCACAACGTCACCTCCGTCGGCGTGATGCAGATGGACACCCTCGATCTGCACGCCAAGGCCCGTCTGCCCGAGCTGCTGAGCGGCCTCAACCCCACCACCGACGGCGCGAAGCGGGCGATGGAGCTGCTCTCGGCCTGGGACTTCAACGCCACGGTGAACAGCGAGGCGCCGCTGGTGTGGATGGAGTTCCAGCGACAGCTCGTGAAGCTGGCCGTGGGCGAGCGCCTGGGGGATCAAGGCACGCAGATGTTGCTCTCGGCGACGGATCCCGGCGACAGCCTCGTGGACGTGGCCGGGGGCCTCACCAAGCTCGTGCCCGATCGCAGCGCCACCCTCCGCCAGGCGCTCCTCAACGCCTGGGACACGCTGATCCTCAGCCACGGCCCCGACTCCGGCGCCTGGGACTGGGGCGACGCCCACGTCATCCGCTTCACCCACCCCTTCGCCGACGCCACGGGCAAGCTCGGCCTGCTCAACGCCGGGGAGTTCCCCTGGCCGGGCACCAACACCACGGTGTCCGTGGGCGGCGTGAGCTGGCAAGACGGCTGGGAGACCCAACACATCGCGGCGATGCGGCTCATCGTGCCCCTGTCTGACCCCTCAAAGGCCGAGTTCATCTTGCCGCCGGGCAACTCCGGCCAGCCGTCGAGCGACAACTACCAAGACCAGGTGCGGGCCTGGGCCCGGGGGGACCGCATCCAGCTCTGGACGAAGGACGAGGACGTGCTCAAACACACGGCGAACACCCTGACGCTCAAGCCCGAGTGAGCCGAGTCCGAGGCGTACATTCTTTGTTCATCCCTTCGCGGCCGGCGTGCCTCGGCGATGAGCGTGTATACTCAAAACGAGCGCTGGCCGCGCGCCCGCCCCACACGCCGGAGTTCTGCCCATGATCCGCTCGGTCCTCAGCAAAGGTCTCAAGAAGGTGCTCGGCCGCGACGAGGCCCAAGCGCCCAAGGCTTACCCCTTCAAGTACGAGCCCCAAGCGGCCAAACCTGAGCCGGTCAAGGTCGAGCCCGTCAAGGCCGAGCCCGTCAAGGCCGAGCCGGTCAAGGTCGAGGCCCCCAAGCCTGAGCCGGTCAAGGTCGTCGAGCCTGAGCCGGTGAAGGTCGCCGCGCCCGAGCCCGCGCCGGTCCAGGTCGCCGAGCCCGTCGCCGAGGCCGCCGCCCCCGCCATGGCCGCGAGCGACGACACCGTCTCCGGCCCCGCGATCGACCCCGCCGCCGTCCAAGAGCTCCTCGACGAGATGGTCCGCCCCGCGCTGCAGGCCGACGGCGGCGACATCTTCTTCATCAAGGTCGAGGGCCCCGACATCTACGTCAAGCTCGTCGGCTCCTGCTCGACCTGCCCCTCGTCGATCATGACGATGAAGATGGGCGTCGAGGCCCTGTTCCGCGAGGAGTTCCCCGGCATGGGGCAGCTCATTCAGGTGGAGAGCTGAGGGCCGCCAAGATCCGCCAAGAGCGCCTGCACGTAGGTGACGGCCTCTTGAAGAAGCTCGTCGTCTACCTCTCCGGTCATGAACCGCGCGGCGGCATTGGGGCCGTTATGACTGTCATTTGGGAAGTCGGCGGCCAAGCACCTTAGCGCCTCCTGAGCGGTTGGGTCATTGCCGAACTGTCGGAACCGGTCGATGATCTCCTCAAGGGAGTCTTCGCCATAGTTTTTCAGCATGTAGACGAGGTCGTAGGCGTCCTTTTCATTACCACGCTTGTGAAAAGCCAGTGCTTTGGACGCAACAAAGGCGGCAGGCCCACATACGTTTACTGTGCGCTTTGCGCACACGCCACCCGGGGTCTGACCGTCAATTAACACGGGGATGATGTCCCGAAAGGCCAGGGCGACCGAGGGCATCTTGTACGCTGCCCACTTATCCTCCAAGTGTTGCAACGAACCCGGAACACTATCTTCAGAGGATGGAGGTATGAGAAAGTCGATTGGATACCCGTCGTGGACCCAAGTGGCGTGACTCAGATTGCCCTTTTTGTTGAGCGCTGGTACGAAGCCCTTGTCCCGAAGGCGGTCGCCGACAGCCTTGTACCGACCCTCATCCAACAGGGTGAGCGATAGGCCGATGTCGAGGTCTTTGGTGCCGACATGGCGCACCGCTACGCGCTCCTGATCGATGATCAGGTACGGCACGAGACCACCGACGACGACGATCTCATCCATTAGGTCGCCTAAGACCGTGGCCAACAGCAGGCAGACGCTCCTGGCCCGGTCGGCGAGCTCAACACTGTAGCCGTTTTCGGCAGCGCTCTTTACCATCTTACTCTCCCACTCAACAGGTTTTGTCGTCGAGAATCTGTGCCCGAAGGGCCTCAGCGGCTTCGGCGGAGCGTTCAGGGTGCCCGGCGAGGTCAAGCCAAGCCTGAACGGGGTGGACGCACGGCACGCCCCCAGGACGCGCTACACCGTCAAAGACGCCGGGATCGTTGGGCGTCAGCACCCACACGTTCTCGCCGCGCTCCACCGGGCGCAGGCCATAAGCCGCCGGGTTCACCAAAGGGTGCTCCGCGTAGAGGCTGACGAGGCGAAAATCGGCGTGCTCGGAGTACATCCAAGCGGCGGCGAGCCCCGTCGCTGCCCATCGTGCCGAGCCCTGGTCTAGCCGCTCCGCGAGGCCCATAAGCACGGAGATCCCGCTGCGGCCGATGGTGTGGAAGCGCTCAATGTGGTGCCTAGAGAGGTCGTACTCCGCAGCCCAGGCATCGAGCAGCGCGGCGCGATCGGCCACCTCCAGCGCGCCATCGGACGCCCGGCGACGAACCAAGTCGCTGACCGTGAGCTGCCGCACGACCTTACTCACATAGCCAGCGCTGAGCCCCGTGCGCTCCACAAGCTCCGTCTGGCGCCACCACTCACCGGGCGACATCAACAGGACGCGGCTGATCCGGCTCGCGGATGGGGAGAAGTTGGGGCCTGCGCGACCCAATGGAATGGAGGCGGCGCCGCCGTCAACGCGAAGGCGAAGGCCCGGCGCGCGCACGTCAGCGGCCCCTGTGAGATCGAGCCAAGAGAGCTGCAGCGTCTTGGCCAACCGCTGGGCCGCCGGGCCCATCTTGGGCACGACGAGCAGAGGGATGACGCGGAGGGGAACACCCGCGGTCTGGGCAACAAGCCACCGATGCGCGGCCTCTATCGTGCTCTGGAAGTCGCTGCCTTTGACCTCGACAAACCAGTCCCAGCCGCCGCCGCGGAGGTAAAGATCGGGTCCAGCCTCACCCTTCCGCGAGGCACGCGGGGCCGCCACCGGCCCCACACGCTCACCCAGCAGCTCCGACAAGAGCTGTGGCACTCGGGTGGCTGCGATGGCCTCTACCTCGAACATGTTTCCTATATACACCTACTTTCCTGTATTGGAAAGTAGTCATTCAGAGGAAACCCGCAAATAAGATGCAGACCCCAGAGGCGATCCTTAGATGAAGCCAGCGGACCGATCTCGTTCAGCGCCAGTACCGCTGAGTGCTCTTCTAACCAATATTCTTTCCGATAGGCTGGTACGAGTTCCACTATCCGAGACCTAAACAGGTTTCCTATTTACATCTACTTTCCAATATAGGAAACTAAGCAAAGAAAGGAAACTAGCATACTCACTAGTAACTACTCCCCACCCCACAAACCCCAGCTCCGT
>JAKLKE010000146.1 GCA_023150775.1 Myxococcota bacterium | reverse complement strand
GCCTACACGATGGTCTATTACGGCTCCTCCCTGGGTCTGTCGTCGAGCGTCTACGACGCGCTCTCCTCCAACGGCGCCCACAGCGTTGAGGCCGAAGATCTCGACAATGACGGCTACACGGACATCGTGGTGCCGCACTATTACAACGGGTCGAGCCACTCCACCACGTCGTATGTGTACTATGGCAGCGCCACGGGCGTGAGCAGCTCCAACCGAGACAGCATGACCACCGCCGTCGGCCCGGTGAGCGCCGCCATCGGCGATCTCAGCGGTGATGGCTACCCGGACATCGTCTTCGGCGGCTATTACTCGGGCTCTTGGTCCTCCACAGCCTACTCCCTTGTCTTCAACGGCTCGTCCTCGGGCTACTCCTCGACGCCGAGCGTGAACAGCCTGGCCGATCGTGGCGTATGGGGCACGCCGGTGCTCGTGGGCAACACGGCCTGGTGAGGGTTACGCTCAATCTACGGAGGTCGAATGCGCGCGGTCTGGCTGATGCTGCTGATGTCCCTGACAGGATGCTACAAAAACACCGTGTACTTAGGCCCGCCGCCGGGCCTCGACACCTATGAGGAGCGCGCGGCCTTCGTGTTCTGGGGGGCGCTCCCCGAGCACGAGATCGACATGAACCAGGTCTGCCCCCAAGGGGTCTCGCGCATCGAGGAGCAGCAAGACTTCACCGATGGCCTCATCGGCTGCTGCACCCTGGGTTTTGTGCGCACGGTGAGCGTGAGAGTCACCTGCGCCGATGGCAAGGCGTTCTCGATCGTGCCACAACCCGAGCTTGGAGGGAGCTGGGTGCTCCCGGTGGAGGGCTGAGATGTTGATCCTGTTCACGCTGATGGCCTGTCTCAAGATCACCTACACCTCCGGCCCGGCGCCGATCACCACCCCGGAGCAACACGAGGAGTGGCATCACCGCTTCGCCAGCGGCATGATCGAGGCCCCCGGCCCCTTTGACGCGGGCGCGGTGTGCCCGAGCGGCGTCGCCCAAGTGCGCACTGAGGTCACCCTCGCGAACTCTTTCGCCTCGGCGGCCGCCAACCAGGTCGGCGCGGCGGTGGGGGTCGACACCAGCGGCGTCTACACGCCGAGCACCATCAAGGTGTGGTGTCACCAGCCCTGAGCGCGCAGACCGTCCGCGCGTCTCGGGAGCGCCCGAGGGGGTTATTGACCGCCTCGTGCCACCCAGTCGGCGATGATCTCGTGCCGGTCGTCGATCCAGGTGAGGAGGTATTCGGCCTCATCATCGGGGTTCGCGCCGTGCCCAAAGTAGCCTTTGTAACGTCCGCCCCAGCGGCGCCAGTTTCTTGTGCGGGCCCACTGTGAGGCGTCGAGCAGGCTCTGGGCTTCGGCGAGGAGCGCCTCTTCGCTCAGAGGGCCGCTGAGCTGCTCCTCATACCGAGCCCAGACCTCGGCGCTCATCACGTCATCGTAGAGCATGGCCTCAAACAGACGGTTGGCGTAGACAAAGTCCGTCAGGTAGGTCACGTCGATGCGGGAGGTCTCCCACTCTTGGCCCCAGCTCGCGTTGTAGTCCCAGGGCGTGATACGAAATGGGCCGTCTGTGATGGGATCGTGGTAGAGGTGGGCGTTTTTTCCCGCGGAGTCGGTCACCATGCCGAAGCTCACGAAGAAGAACCAGTCCATCACCTCTTCAGGGAGCATCCAGTCCGCGAGCTCGTCGCGGAAGATGGCGTTGGGGCTCGTGGCCGCCCACTCCACCAAGGCGTCGATGTCATCAAACGCGCCGGGCTCGCTCTCGGTCGGTGTGCCCTCACGTTTCTCGTAGCCGTCGTGCCAGGTATACTTGGCGCCGCCCCAGGAGTTTGTGCTGTAGAAGTTGGCGTCGTGGTTCACGGATTTGTAGACGTTGCCGTCTTCAGCGAGGCCACGCGACTTGTAGAAGTCGTCGTCTACGCGCTCGATGAGCTGGTAGAGGCCATGAAAACGCCCCTTCACGTACACGACACCCATCGCCGTCTGTGGCGTGAGGCGGGTGGGGTCTAAGGAGCCCCAGACGCGGTGGGACAGGGTGTTACGAATCCCGGCCACGTCGTCGAAGGTGGTCTGCAGCACCAGATCGTCGAACTTCTCCCAGCCGAGGGCGTCGGCGTCGAGGCGGTCCTCTTTGGCGAACTTGATCGTGTAGGATTGTTGGGGGTAGCTGAGGCTCGACGCGCCCCGGGTCTGGGCCTCGACGCTGTAGGTGCGGCCCATAAACACGAGGGTGGCCGGGGTGTCGCTGCCGCTGTTGAGGTTGGGATCAAAGGTGAGGTGGAGGACGGGCAGGCCGTCCTCTTCTTGGTAGAGCGTGGGGTCTACCTCGACGTTCTGCTCGTTTAGAAAGGCGTCGGACACCCACAAGGTGAAGCTGCCCGAGGCGCCGCTTGGGGTCTCGGCGAGGAGATCGTAGCGGCCGCCTTGGTCGAGGCCTGGGGTCCAGGTGAGCGTCCAGGTGGCGGCGTCCCAGGCCGCGCCTTCGGGCAGCGCCACGGTGAGGGGGTCGTCGAGGTTGACCGCGCCGTTGCAGGCGAAGGTCAAGGCCACGGGGACACCCTCCTCGACGTGCAGCTCGCCGGAGACGGTCAGGGCGCAGGAGCTGGGCGTCGCGCTGTCGTCGACGGGATCGGCGCTGTCATCCGCGCTGTCGTCGGTGGGGGCGCCGCTGTCGGCGGAGTCGAAGGGGAGGACCACCCCGCCGCCATCACAGGCGAGGAGGAGCTGCACGAGGAGCGTCGGGAGGGGGAGCATGACGAACAGGATAGCGCAACGGAGGGCGGATCAGCGCGGCGGAAGCGGCGGCAGCGCCCGGGCGGAGTCTGGGATGTCCGGCGATGGGTTCAGGTTGAACAGCCAGCGGAGCTGGGCCTCGGGGCGCACGGCGTCGGGGTCGTCTTGCTCGGGGCGGGTCATTCGGAGGGTTCGTGCGCCAAAACGGAGGGCCGCGAGGAGGTCTCTTGACACCGACCACGGGCGCTCGGGGCCGGGCGAGGGCCAAGGCGTATACCCAAACCGGGACATCACCGGGGCGCAGATCCCCTCCACGCGGCGGGTGAGCCGAGGGCCCAAAGGCAGGGCGCGGTCTGCGCCCGGCGCACGGAGGGGGCGCTCGGCGTCGGTGAGCCAAGGCAGGCGGGGATCCTCCTCAAACGGCGCGCGCTCGCTGTGGGCCAAGACCGCGTCATCCCAGGGCTCCCCCACAAACTCCAAGACCTGGCCCAAGACCTCCCGGGGCGCCTCCAAGAGCGCCTCCAGGCGAAGCTCCAGGATTCGCTCGGTGTAGGGCCGAACGGCGTCCACGGCCCCACGCACCATCAGCGCGTTGAGCAGGGCGCTGTTGGACGCCCAGGGCATCTGCATCATGCTCACGACGGTGGGGACGGGGTGGCGCACGACGTGCACGACGCGGGCGTCGGGGTAAGCCGCGAAGATGGCGTCGAGGCGGGTGATGTGCATCGGCGTCTTGTCGCCGAAGCGGCGCCGGCCAAACCGCGCGGCCTTCGCCTGCATCATGGCCGTCACCAGCGCAACGGCCTCAGCCCGGGGGGCGCCTGGCCGCGCCGTCACCGGGAGCGCGCCGAGGAGCGCCCCGGCGGCGGTGTTTTGGTAGCCCCGCAGCCACGCCTCGGCGGTCTCGGCCTTCCGCAGCCGGGGCAACCACAGAAAAAAGCCGGCCTCTTGGGTAATGTAGATGTTTGGGTGGGCGTTGAGCAGCGCGCGCAGGAGCGAGGTGCCCGAGCGCCCGGTGCCGACGATAAAGATCGGGGCTACCACTCCATCCTCACCGAGATCCACAGCGAGCGCCCGGCCTCGGGGAAATAATACCGCTCGCCGCGTAAGGTCTCCCCGCCGTCGTCTGCGCGCCGGGCGACCACGCTGGAGGTGCCTGAGGGCCACAAGGTCGTGTTGAGGAGGTTCTGGGCCCGGGCGTCGAGGCCAAAATGGACCCCACGGTCGTCTGGGCTCGTCTCAAAGGCGCCCCAGGCGTCCAGCCGACTGTACGGCGGCGTGCTCAGGCGCGGCGCCCCGAGGTTGTCGAGCTGGCTCGGGCTCATTCCTTGCCAGGTGAGGCCAAAGCGCCGCCGCTCCTCGCGGGCCCAGGCGAGCTCCGCCCCGCCGACGAGCCTCGGGCTCAACAGCGCGGGGGTGTCGGTGAGGGTGATCGTCGTCTGTCCAAGGGTCACCCCGGCGGCGTCGAGGAGCGGCACGGTCTGCCGCCACTCCCCCAGGCTCGCCCGGGAGAGGGCGCCGCTCAGCCGCACCGTCACCGGGCCGAGGCCTTGGTGGAGCCAGAGCTCCACGCCGCTGCGTTGGCTCTGGGGCACGTTCTCCCGCAAAAGCAGGCCCAGCTCAGAGATCTCCCCGGTGGCGGCGATCTCATCGGTGAAGTCCATGTGGTAGAGCGTGATCTCGGCGCCGCCCCCCGCCCAGCGCGCGTCCAGGCCAAGCTCTACATCCCGCACAAACTCGGGGCGCACGGTGCCGAGGTCTACCGGGGCGCTCAGGTTGTCTTGGCCGCCGAAGAGGTCGTTTCGGGTGGGCTCACGGCTCGTCTGCCCGAGCCCCGTCCAGAGGGAGAGCTTCGGGCGGAGCGCGAAGCGTGCGCCGACGTGGGGGTTCAGGAACACCCAGCCCACGGGATCAACCTCGACGTCTCCTTCGTATCGAAACCCGGCGGCGCGGAGCTGGGCGTCACCAAACACACGCCAGCGGTCTCCCAAGGGGCGATCCAGGCGGGCCCAGGCCGCGCCTTCAGACTTGATGCCACGGTTGGAGTATTGCAGCGCGCTGTCGATGTCTAAGCGGTGCGTCCGCTGAAAATGAGACCCGGAGAGCCCCGCGCGGAGATCCCATTCGCCGAGGGGGCGCTGGGTCGTCGTGATCAGGCCCAAGGCCCGACCGTCCACACCAAAACGTAGGTCACCCGCCGGATCACTCAGCACAAAGGAGCCGACGACGCGGTTGGAGTACAACATCACCGACCGCTCACCCGCCCCGCCCGCGGGCGCAGGCCCACGCCACCGAAGCTGGCCGATGGTCTGGCCGAAGCGGTCTGTGTCGGATGGGCTGAGGTCGTTGTGACGCGGGTTGAGCGTGAGATCGTCCTCGTGGGCGGGGTAAAATCCGAGCCCCGAGCGCATCTGCCCGGTGAAGACGAGCGCCCGCCACGACCCACGGGGCGCGGGGGCCTCGGCGATGAGGTAACCCGCGCCTTGGTCCATGAACGTGCCGTCGCGGTATCCTTCGGTGGTGCGTCCCGAGAGCTGGGCGCGCACCCGCAGGCCCGGGCCGATCTCCCCGGTCTCGACGACGAGGGCGCCCTCGCCCGACTGGTACGAGCCGCCGCCGACCCGCAGGGCGCCGCCGCGCTCGTCTTGGGGCGCGGCGCTCAAGAGGTGAACCGCGCCGCCCAAAGACGGCGCCCCGAGGCTCGACGCCCCGGCCCCCCGCTGGACCTGCACCGCGTCGAGGGCGCCGGAGAGATCGGCGAGGTTGGACGGGTACACGCCGCTGTCTTCGGGATCGTTCAGGGGCATCCCGTCCAGCGTGAAGCTCAGCCGCGTCTGGTGCAGGCCGCGCAGGCTCATCGTGGTGTAGCCCCGGCCGTTGCCGGCGTCGGACCACACGATGACGCCGGGCGTGCTGCGCAGGGCGAAGGCCAGCTCTTGGCCCGCGCCTTGCTCACGAAGATCGTCGGCGTCTAAGGTCGTCGTCGCGACGGGATCTTCAGCGTCGGCGCTCAGGGCGATGATCGTCAGCTCGGCGCCGGGCGTGTCCTCCGGCGCCGTCGTCAGGTCGGGCTCGGCGGCGAAGGCGGCGGCGAGGCCGAAGCACAGGGTCATGAGCGGGGGCGGCATGGGCCCTTGGGCTAACGGGTTCACCCCGCGCGCACCAAAGAATCCGAGGCGGATCAGCCCGACTGAACCACCCGATCTCGGCCCTGGGCCTTCGCCGCGTAGAGCGCCGCGTCGGCGCGTCGGCTCGCCGTTCGGGCGTCGTCGTCCTCCGCCAAGGTCGTCACGCCGACGCTGAGCTTGGGGCCGCCCGCGCCTCGCAGCCGCGCCCGCACCCGCTCGGCCAAGGCCACGCCCCCGGCGGCCTCGACGCCCGCCGCGAGGACCACCAGCTCATCCCCGCCCACCCGCGCCGGCAGATCCGAGGCCCGGCACTCTTGGCGCAGCACCTCGGCCACAGCGCGTATCGCCGCGTCCCCAGCGGCGTGGCCTCCGCTGTCGTTGATCTGTTTGAGGTGATCCACGTCGATGGCGAGCAGGGCGTAGCGGGCGCCTTGGCGGCGCACGGCGTCTAAGGCGCCCTCCAAGGCGTCATCAAAGGCGCGGCGGTTGGGCAGGCCGGTCAAGGCGTCGCGGGTGGAGAGCGCCCGCCAGCGGTCCTCTTGCCCCCCGGCCCAGGCCCCCGCCGCGCACATCACCGCTGAAGTCGCGCCCCAGACGTAGATCCACACCGCCGGGCTCGACCGCAAGAGCACCTCGACCCGGGCCAGGCTCACCGCCGCCGGGGCCTCGCCTAGCAGCACGACCATGAGCCCCAAGGGCGCGCCGAGGGCCAAGAAGAGGCCCAACAAGGCGTATCGCCGCCGCTGGCTCATCGACGGGCCCGCCGCAGTCGCAGGGAGTTCAGCACCACGCTCACCGACGAGAAGGCCATCGCCGCCCCGGCGATCATCGGCGTGAGCAGGCCAGCCATGGCCAGGGGGATCGCGATGAGGTTGTAGCCGAAGGCCCAGGCGAGGTTCTGGTGGATGGCGCCTAGGGTGTCGCGGCCGAGCTGCAGGGCCTCGGGGAGCAGGCGGAGATCGTCGCGGACGAGGGTGAGGTCGGCGGTCTGCCGCGCGGCCTCGGCGCCAGCGCCCATCGCCACGCCCAGAGACGCGGCGGCCAAGGCCGGGGTGTCGTTCACGCCGTCACCGACCACACCCACCCGGCCCCCGGCGGCCTGGAGCGCGCGCACGACCTGGAGCTTGTCCGCCGGGCTCTGCTCAGAGTGAACCACCCGCAGGCCCAAGGCCGTCGCCACGGCGCGGGCGGCCCCGGCGGAGTCCCCCGTGCACAGCACGGGCTCAACGCCCATGGCCCTCAGCGCGGCGATGGCCTCGGCGGCCTCGGGGCGCAGGGTGTCGGCCAGGGTGATGAGCCCGGCGAGGGCCCCATCGACAGCGACCCACACGAGCGCCTCCCCTCGCGCCTCGCCGGCCTCGGCCTCGGCGCTGAGGCTTGACGTGTCAACCTGGGCCTCGGTGAGCGCCCGGCGGCTGCCGACGAGCACGTCTTGGCCCTCCACCCGCCCCGACACACCCCGCCCCGCCGTGGTCACGACGTTGAGCGCGGCGGGGACCGGGCCCGGCGCGGCGCCACGAATCGCGGCGGCCAAGGGGTGCTCCGCGCCGACCTCGACGGCGGCGGCGAGGCGCAGGACGGCCTCTCGGGAGCCCACCGGCGTGACAAAGACCTGATTTACCCGCAGCTTTCCTTCGGTGAGGGTGCCGGTCTTGTCGAGGACGAGGTGGGTGATGCCGCTCGCGGCCTCAATCGCCGAGGCCCCCCGAGTCAACACGCCGCGCTCGGCGCCCCGGGCCGTGCCCACGAGGATGGCCGTCGGCGTCGCGAGGCCCAAGGCGCAGGGGCAGGCGATGACGAGCACCGAGACGGCGTTCACCAACGCGACGTTGAGGTCTGCGCCCCAGAGCGTCCAGCCAAGGCCGGTGATCACCGCCAAGGCCAGCACCGCCGGGGCGAAGACGGCGGCGATCTTGTCCACCACCCGCTGAACCGGCGCCTTCTGGGCCTGGGCGTCGCGCACCAAGGCCGAGATGCGCGCCAGCGCGGTTGTTTTGCCCACCGCCGTCACCCGCAGCCGCGCGCCGCCCGCGCCGTTGACCGTCCCGGCCATCATCGTGTCGCCCAGCGCCTTCTCCACAGGCCGCGACTCCCCGGTGAGCATGGACTCATCGGCGCTGGTCTGCCCCTCCTCCACCCGACCGTCCGCCGGCACCCGGGCGCCTGGGCGCAGGAGCACGAGGTCGCCGATGCGGAGGGATCGTGCAGGGCGCTCGGTGACCTGGCCGTCCTCGATGACGAGGGCCGTCTGGGGCGAGAGGTCGGCGAGGCGCCGCAGCCCCTCCGCCGCCGAGGCCCGGGCGCGCTCCTCCAAGAGCTTGCCGACGAGCACCAGGGTGACGACCACGGCGCCCGACTCAAAGTAGACCACCCCGTGCCCGAGCCCACGCAGGAGCCCCACGGCGGAGAGCCCCCAAGCCGCCCCGGCGCCCAAAGCGACGAGGCTGTCCATGTTCGCCGCGCCCTGCTTGAGCTGGGTGAAGGCCCCGACAAAAAAACGCCGCCCAGCGCCGAACACCACGGCGGCGGAGAGCGGCGCGGAGATCCAGGCCCCCGGCGTCCAGTGCATAAAAAACATGCCCAGCACAAACACCGGCAGGGTCAAGATCGCGGCGAAGGCGACGTCCCGGCTCAAGATCCGCCGCGCGGTCTCCTCGATGGCGCGGCGGGCGTCGGCCTCGGCCGCAGGGTCGTCGTCGTCGAGTCCGTCAGGCACCTCAAAGCCCGCCCGGGACACCGCGCTCACGAGGCGCGCACGATCCACCACCCCCGCGGTGAGCGTGAGGCTGGCGACCCCGGTGGCGTAGTTCACCTCGGCGCCCAAGACGCCGTCGACGCGCCCCAACACCCGCTGAAGCCGCACCGCGCAGGACGCGCAGGTCATTCCGACGACGGGGAGGTCGAGGCGCGCGGCGGCGAGGGCGGTCGGCGGTGGCGGGGCGGCGGGTGTGTCCATAGACACAGCATAATCACGACGGCCGAGCGGGTTAGTTGGCGAGGATGCCTGACTCCCTGCCCGAACCTGATGAGCTGACCCTGCTGCGCGCCGAGATGGACAGCCTCAACCTCAGCCTGCGCGGCGTGATTCAGGCCCGCGCCCGCCTCGCCCGCCGCATCGGCGTCGTGAAGCGCGCGAGGGGCCTCAGCCTCTACGATCCCGAGCGTGAGGGCCAGATGCTCCGCGCGCTCATGGTGGAGCCCGAGGACGGCCTGGCGCCGGAGCGCCTCGCGGAGCTGCTCGCCGAGATCATCGCCGCCTGCCGGGAGTCCGCCCGGCACCCTGACGATTAGACTCGATGATTAGACTCGATGATTAGACCGCCGGTCTATACCGATGGTCTACCGTCCTGCTGGGGTTTTGGCGCGTGCCGCCACAAGAAGTCGAGCTCCTTCGCCCGCACCTCGATGCCGGCGCGGCCGAGCCAGACGAGGTGCCCGGCGCGGTCGAGGAGCATCAGCTCGGCCTTGGGCGCGCGGTGGGCGACCCGGGTGGCGTGCTCTAGGGGCACGATGGGGTCGAGCACGCCATGCACGATGAGCACCGGCGCCACGATCGCCTCCAGCGCGGTGTGGTGAAGCGTGGCCTGCTGCTGGCGATCGTTCTCCCAGCCAGGCAGCCGCGGCGCCAAGGGCCCCAGGCAGCGCAAGAGCCCGGTGAGGCGCTTGAGCTGGCCCGGCGTCTCCAGAAGCTCCTCGATGAGCTCGTCCTCACGGGGGCCTTGGGCGGCCAAGGTCGCCCCGAGCACCCAGCGCAGAGCCCAGCGCGGCGCCAGAGGCAAGGCACGCACCAGCACATGCAGCCGCGTCTCGGTGCGCCACACGCCGAGCCCACCCTGGAGCCCCCGGGCCAGGGGCCCCGCGCCGACGCCAAGGCTCGGGCTCGCCCCGGTGACCGCGCTCTCCAAGACCACGGCCCACACCCGGCTGGGGTGCCGCAGGGCGAGCTGAATCGCCGTAGGGCCCGCGTGCTGCCAGGCGAGCACCGCGACCCGCTCCACCCCCAAGGCGTCCAGGAGCGCGACGAGCTGGTCCGCGGCGTCTTCTGGGCGCTCGGCGCCGTCCAGGGGCGTGCGTAAGGCCCCGGGCCTTGAGGGCGAGATCACCGTGAAGCCCTCGCCCAAAAAATCCTGCGCGCTGGCGAGGCCACGATCCCAGCCCCCCGGCGAGGCGTGCAGCGCCAACAAGGTGGGCCCCGCGCCGACCCGCGCGCACTCCACGACGCCCCGGGCGGTCTGCACCAAGGCCCCTTCGGCGGCCCGGGCGGCGAGCCCCTTGAAGATCCGCTGGCGGTCAAACCACCAGCTCCCCAGGAGCCAACTGGCGCCAAGAAGCAGCAACAAACCCATCAGCGCCCCAGGAGCCATCACCCAAACACTCCACCCACGACCGCGCCGAACCCATTCGCGACGCGCGGTGCGTTGCCTCTCCAGTGTATCCTGACTCCTCTCTCTGCGGAGACGCTATGTCCCCCCTCCTGTTGACCCTCCTCGCCTGTCGGCCCGACCCGGATCCCGTCAAGCCCGCCCCCGACCTCACCGAGCGCCTGCCCCAAGGGGCGGTGCGCGCCGGGGTGGTCACGAACCCCGCGGCGCTCTTCGGTGGGCTCTCCGCCGAGGGCCAGCTCGGCGACGTCAAGATCTACAACGATCGCGCCATGTTCCTCATCCAGGGCGATCGGCCGGGCGACTACTACATCGCCACCGGCGGCGGTGTTGTAGACGCCGACATCGTGCGCCCCGAGGGCCAGCCGGGCCGAGACGTCGTGGACGAGTGGCAGACGATGGCGGGCCTGGGCCGCCTGCAGCGCCCGGAGACGATCACCATCGTCGAGAACGGCGAGTTTGGCCGGGCCTGGGTGCGTGTGGAGGGCGGTGAGGTGCCGATGGCGCTCATCACCGGGGCCTTGGAGTCGCCAGACTTCATCCCCGATCTCGGCCTGCGCGTCACCACGGACTACATCCTCTCCCCCGACTCGCCGCTCCTGGAGGTGATCACGACGATCACCGCCGCTGAGGAGGACGTGAACATCATCCCCGGCGACCTGCTCATCGCCTCGGCGGACGGGGCGATCCCCTGGCGCTCCGAGGCGGGCTTTGATGAGGACGCCGACGCCGAGAACATGATCGTCAACGGTTACCTCGGCGCACGAAACGAGGGCGCCTGGGCCATGGTCGCCCCGGCCGGCGGCGTCTTGGCCTCCTCCGCCGCGGGAGACCTCCTGCGCAGCCTCGTCGACGCCGCCTCGACCTTTGGCGACACCCTCCTCTTGGAGGAGGGCGCCTCGGCGAGCTTCCGGCGCTTCTACGGCGTCGGCGACGACCTCGCCGCGCTCACCGATGACTGGCTCGTGCGCAGCGAGGCCGCCACCCAGACCGTGAGCGGCGTCGTCGAGGCCGACGATGGCCCCGTCGCGGGCGCTCTGGTCACGATCTTGGTGGACGGCGCGCCCTACACCGTGGCCATCACCGACGCCGCCGGGCGCTACGAGGCCCTCGCCCCGGCCTCGGGCGTCATCACCACCGCCGCGGTCGGCCGCGGCACGGGCCTGCACCGAGACCTGCCCGCTGGCGCCGCGCCCTACTCGCCCTACACCACCGACGCCCACCGCGACGCCGCGCGGGTGTCTATCGCCGAGGGCGCGCTGCCCAGCGCCCAGGCCGAGGGCCGGGGGCTCTCCACCGCCGAGACCCCCGACCGCCTCGGCGTGCCCGCCACACTCACCGTGCGCGCGGCGGACGGCCTGCCCTTTGAGCTGCGTCTGGAGGGCGGCGTCGACGGTGACCGCCGCCTCGACCCGGGCCGCCCCTACGGCCGCGCGGCCTTGGGCTGGACCGCCGACGGTGAGATCAGCCTGCCCGTCGAGCCGGGGACCTACTCCCTGCTCGCCTGGCGTGGGCAACGCTATGAGCTCGTGCAGCAGCTCGTCGAGCTGAGCGCCGGCGCGGAGACGGTCATCGACGTGACCCTCAGCCCGGCCTACCCCCTCGACGGCTGGATGATGGGGGATCCACACAGCCACGCCGCGCCTTCTGGCGACGGCGGCATCCCCATGGAGGATCGCCTGCTCGTCGCCGCGAGCGTCGGCGTCGGCCTTCACTTCGGCACCGACCACGACCACATCGCCGACTACGCCCCCTTGATCACGCCCCTTGGCCTCGATGGCCTGCTCAACACCGTGCTCGCCGACGAGGTGAGCCCGCCGCCCCGGGGCCACGTCAACGCCTGGCCTCTGGAGCCCGGCCAAGGCTCAAACGGCGGCGCCTGGCTGTGGTGGGAGCGGGAGATTGAGTCCACGGACGAGATGTTCGCCGCCCTTCGCGCCCAGCACCCCGGCGTGGTGCTGCAGATGAACCACCCCCTCGACAGCGGCGTGGCGGCGGCGGCGGGCTGGTCGCCGGGCAAGGTGAGCGACTCTGGGCGTTGGACTGAAGACTTCGACGCCGTCGAGGTGCTCAATGATGGCCAGCACGACGACTACTTCGCCTTCTGGCTGGACACGATCAACCGCGGCATCCTCTCCGCGCCTGTGGGCGTGAGCGACAGCCACCGGCACCTCGCCGGGGGCCCCGGGGTGAACATCACCTACCTGCACATGAGCCCCGACCCCGCGGCGTACAGCCCCGACACCCTGCGCGACGTGATGCGCCGCCGGGCGACGATCGCGTCGTTTGGGGTGTTCTTGGACATGGACGTCGTGCCGGGGAGCACGCTGACCGGCCCCGGCCCCCACAGCCTGAACGTCACCGCGCGCTCGCCGAGCTGGATCGTCGTGGACCGCCTCATCCTCCTGCAGGACGGCGTCGAGGTCGCCCGGGTGGACGGCGTCGAGGCGACGTTCACCTTAAGCGCGCTCCAAGACGCCTCCTTCGTCGTCATCGCCGAGGGCGACCGGCCGATGACGCCGATCACCAGCGGGCGGCCCTGGGCGGCGTCGAGCGCGATCCTGCTCGATCTCGGCGGAGACGGCTGGACCGCGCCGCTGCCGGCCATCGCCCGCTGAGCGCCGCGTCTTTAGGCCGAGGCGCGGGCGCCTTGGGCCTCAAAGGCCGCCTCGGCCTCGGCGAGGCGGGCCTCCAAGTGCGCGACGTAGGCCACCAAGGTCGGCGGGGAGTACCGTGTGGGGTCGCGGTGGCCCAAGGCGGCGTGCAGGGCTTTTGTGCTGCGCAGCACACGAAGCCAAGGCGCCCGCCCTTCGGGGCTCAAGCGCTGCCAGCAGGCGCCGCAGGGCTGATCCGGCGGCGGGCGGGCGGAGCTGGCGCGCAGAGAGAAGCTCGACGTACACATCGGGCAGATCATCGGGTGAACGAGAG
>JAKLKE010000145.1 GCA_023150775.1 Myxococcota bacterium | reverse complement strand
CCGCCAAACGACACGGCGACGACGGCCTTGGGCACCCCGAAGAGCTCCTCACAGGCGAGATCAAGGGCCTCCCGACCGGCGCCGCCGGTGCTCAAGAGCGTGCCGTCGATGTCCCAAAGAATGACGCTGACAGGCTCAGGCTGGGGCTCGTTCACGGGGTCGCTCCGCCGCGCTTGGCGGCCATCACCCGGCGCACGGCGGCGGGCACGAGGTGGTCAATGGGCTGGCCGTTGGCGAGGCGCGCACGAATCTCCGTAGACGACACGGCGGGGAAGCTCACGGCGCCCTCGATCTCCGGGTAACCGACCCGACCCACAAAGATCGGCGAGAAGCGCGCGGCCAGATCTTCCCAGCGGCGCCAGAGATGCAGCGTAGAGAGGTTGTCCGCGCCCAAGACGAGCTGGAGCTGGTGCTCGGGATGCCGCGCCGCCAGGGCCTCCAGGGTGTTCACGGTGTAGCTCGGCGCGGGGAGCTCCGCCTCGATCGTGCACACCTTGACCTTGGGGCCGAGGGCCTCGGCGAGGGCCTCGCAGAGCGCGACGCGCTCGGCGAAGGGCGTGAGCGCCTTGTCGAAGGCGTGGGCGAAGGCGGGCAAGAGCCAGACCTCGTCCACACGCTCCGTCCACAGGAGCCACGCGGCGACCATGCTGTGCCCGACGTGGGGCGGGTTGAAGCTGCCGCCATAGACGCCGATCTTCATGCTTCTGCGACGCCGCCATGACGAGAGGAGAGACGCCGCAGGTTATCACGGAAGGGGCACGCCGCCCCGGAGGTCGAAGGCGCGATGAACCAGCTCCCCATTGGGGTCTTTGACTCAGGCATCGGGGGGTTGACCGTGCTCGCGGCGCTCTCCCGGGCGCTCCCGAGCGAAGATCTGCTCTACCTCGGCGACACCGCCCGGGTTCCCTACGGCACCCGCTCGCCGGAGACCGTCACCCGCTACTCCGCCCGGGTGGCGAGCCACCTCTACCGCCGCGGCGTGAAGGCCCTGGTGATCGCCTGCAACACGGCCACCACCCACGCCTTGCCCACCTTGACCGCCGCGGGCGCCGCCGTCGGGGTGCCGGTGATCGGCGTGGTCAAGCCCGGTGTGGATGAGGCCGACCGCCTGAGCCGCGGGCGCCACGTCGCGATCCTCGGCACCGAGGGCACCGTGCGCGCCGGGCGATACCAGGCCGCCTTAGAGGCCCGGGGCCTGCGCGCCGAGGGCGTGGCCTGCCCGCTCTTCGTGTCCTTGGCAGAAGAGGGCTGGATCGACGGCGACGTGCCGCGCCTCGTCGCTGAGCGATACCTCGGGGGCTTACGCGGCGGCCCCGACACGGTGATCCTCGGCTGCACCCACTTCCCGCTCCTGCGCCCGATCATCCAGGCCGTGCTCCCCGGGGTGACGCTCATCGACTCCGCCGAGGCCACCGCCGTGGCCACGGCCAAGGCCTTGGGCGAGGCCGGGCTCCTGCGCGCGGAGACGCGCCCCGGGCGACGTGACTTTTTGGTCACCGACAACCTGGAGCGTTTTGTGACCGTGGGCCGCACCTTCTTGGGTCAGCCGCCAGAGCCCGCGATGCTGGTAGACTTGGACGAGGCCGTTGGCCCCTTCCACGAGCCCCCCGCGCGATGATCCGCCTCTACCACGTCAGCAAGTCCTACGGCTCGGCCCAGGTGCTGCATGACGTCACCTTCCGGCTCTCCAAAGGAGAGTTCGCCTACCTGACCGGCGCGTCGGGCGCGGGCAAGTCCACCTTGCTCAAGCTCCTGTATGGCGCCGAGGCACCCAGCTCGGGCAAGCTGCTCGTGGGCGGCGTCGACGCCTCCAAGCTCGGCCCGGCGCGTCTGCCCCTGTTGCGCCGCAACTTGGGCGTGATCTTCCAAGACTTTAAGCTCATCCCCAACCGCACGGTCTTCGACAACGTCGGCCTGGCCCTGGAGGTCATCGGCGCCGAGCGGCGAGAGATCAGCCGCCGGGTGAACGCCGTGCTCAACGTCGTCGGCCTGGGCGGCAAAGGCGAGCGCCGCCCCTTGGACCTCAGCGGAGGTGAGCAGCAGCGTGTGGCCATCGCCCGGGCCATCGTGAACGACCCCGCCGTGCTCCTCGCCGATGAGCCCACGGGCAACCTCGACGGGGCGATGGCCGTAGAGGTCATGGAGATCTTGCTCTCCATCAACCTGCGCGGCACCACCGTCTTGATCGCCACCCACGACAACGGCCTCATGGAGCGTTTTCCCCACCGACGTCTGCGGCTCAACGCCGGTCGGCTGTCCGAATGAGCGCCACCTTAGGCCACATCCTGCGCCGCGCCGCACGATCGTTGTGGGAGAACCTCTCGCTCAACGCCGTGGCCTCGGGGGTCATCGCCGCGGCGCTCTTGCTCGGCGGGGCGTTCTGGGGCGCGATGTCAACGCTCAACGACGCCGTGGAGGTCTGGGAGAAGGACGTTCACCTCTCGGCCTACTTCGCCTCGGGCGTGGATGAAGAGCGCCAGCGCGCCGTGCTCGCCGAGGTGCAGGCCATGCCCGAGGTTGAGGCCGTCACCTGGGTGACCGCCGCCGACGCCCGGGGCTACCTAGAGGAGCGTGTGCCCGACATCCAGCCGATCTTGGTCGAGCTGGGTGAGGCGGCCGTGCCGGCGTCGTTGGAGATCACCCTGCGCGCCCGGTACATCGGCGACGAGACGCTCGCCGACTTCGTCACGCGCCTGCATCGCGCCGAGTTTGAGGAGCTCGACTACGGCAAAGAGTGGGTCGAGCGCCTCACGGCCTTCTTGGGCCTGCTCAAGGCCTTGGGCGCGGCGCTCGGCACCTTGTTGGTGATGGCGGCGGTGTTTTTGGTGGGCAACACCATGCACCTCGTCACCTATGCCCGTCGAGCGGAGCTAGAGACGATGAAGCTCGTCGGCGCCACCCTACAGTTCATCGCCGCGCCGTTCTTGATCGAGGGCGCGGTGCAGGGCCTCGTCGGGGCGCTGCTCGCCATCGGCGCGCTCTCGGGGCTCAAGGTCGTGCTGCTCGGGCGCGTGCAGGAGCTCGTGCCCTTGGGCCAAGCGCCCCTCGCCGATGGCTCCTTGGGCCTCACCACGGTCCTCGGCCTGCTCATCGTCGGCGTGCTCTTGGGGGTGGTCGGCTGCGGCAGCGCCGTGCTGCGCTTCTGGCGGCAGGCGCCATGATTCAGCTCGCGCTCCTGCTCAGCCTCAGCGCGACGGGCCTCGCCCAAGAAGATCCCGGCGGAGGTGATCCCAAACGCCAGCTCGCCCGGGCCCAACAAGAAGAGCGTGGGGTGTTGGCCCAGCTCAAAGAGATCGACCAGCGCATCGCCTGGAACCAGCTCCGCATCTTCGCCTTGGGCAAAGACCTCGAGGCCTTGGCCGTCGTCGCCGCCGAGCACGAGGAGCGCCTCCGCGCCGCGGAGACCGCCCTCACCCACCAGACCGACCGCGCCCGCGCCGTGATGCGCCACTACTACCGCCTGCGCCGCCGGGGCCTCGCCCGGGTGCTGTTCTCCGCCGAGAGCCCCGTCGATCTCCGCCGCCGCATGACCTACCTCCTGCGCATCCTGCGGGCGTCCCACACCGTGAACCTTCAGTTTCGTGAGGCCCTCGCCCAGCGCGCCGCGGCCTTGGCGGAGGTCGAGGCCGACCGCGCGGTGATCCTCAAGAGCCGGGACGAGCTCGCCGCTGAAGAGGCCACCATGGCCGCCGAGCGCGCCCGCCGCGTCGCGCTCTTGGACGAGGTGCGCGGCCGTAAAGACCTCGCCTTGGCCCTGCTCAACGAGCGAGAGCAGGCCATTCAGAACCTCGGCATGAAGCTCTCCGGGCTCTCCCCCGACGCCTCCGACGCCCCGCAGCCGTTCACCGCGCTCTACGGGCAGCTCCGCTGGCCAGTGGCGAGCGGGCGCATCACGCGGCCCTTCGGCGAGTCCCGCGACGCGCTCACCGGGGCGATGGTCAAGAACCCCGGCGTCGACATCACCGCGTCGTTGTACAGCCCCGTGCGCGCCGTGGCCGACGGCGCGGTGATCCTCGCCGACAACGTGCCCGGCTATGGCCTCACCGTCGTGCTCAGCCACGGCGACTACTCCACCGTCTACGGGAGCTGCGGCAGCCTCGCCGTGCGCCGGGGGCAGACGGTGCGTGAGGGCGAGAAGATCGGAACCGTCGGCGAGACCGGGGTGACCGACGACGGCGGGCCTCGGGTTCACTTTGAGGTCCGTTACCACAACTCGCCCCAAGACCCCACGAGCTGGCTCCGTGGGTCACCCTGAGGGACCATGACCATCTCCCCCGTGCGCGCCTTCTTGTTGACCCTCGGCGCGATCGTCATCGGCTTTCTGCTCGGGCGACAGATCACCGAGGCGGCCTGGGCGGCGGGGCGTGACCCCTACCTCCACCTAGAGACCTTCGCCCGGGTACAAGCCCAGATCCGCGCGGCGTATGTCGAGCCCAGAAGCGACGAGGAGCTCCTCTACGCCGCGATCCGGGGCATGACCAGCCGCCTGGATGAGCAGTCGGCGTTCCTGGACGCGAGCCACCGCACCTGGATCGCGGCCGACCAAGAGGGCCAAGACGCGAGCGTCGGCGCCGTGGTCACCGCGCACCCCGACGGCGGCCTCAAGGTGGACGAGGTGCTCGAAGGCGGCCCCGGCGCGCTCGCGGGCCTCAAGCTCAACGACCACATCGTGCAGATCGACGGCCGCGCCCTCAAGGAGCTGAACCTCCTCGACACGCTGAACCTGCTGAACGGCCCCCGGGGCACCACGGTCACCCTCACCCTCACCCGCGAAGGCGAGGCCGCGCCCCTGGTGCTGCCGGTGGTGCGGGACGAGGTGCGCCGCCCCACGGTGAGCGCCGAGCTTTTGCCCAACGGCATCGGCTACCTGCGCTTGGAGCAGTTCCGCCGCAACGCCGCCGATGACGTCTCCACACGGCTCGCCGCCTTAGAGACCGAGAACAAGGGCCCCCTGCGTGGCCTGCTCCTCGACATGCGCGACAACCCCGGCGGCCTGCTCGACGACGCCGTGGCCATCGCCGATCTGTTCCTCTCGGAGGGGATCATCGTCTCTACCCGGGGGCGCCTGGGCCCAGCCACGGACGAGGACCGCTCGGCCACCCGCCAAGACTCTGACCGCGACGTGCCCATCGTCATCTTGCTCAACGGCCGCTCGGCGAGCGCGGCGGAGCTCGTCGCCGGGGCGCTCCAAGACCACAAGCGGGCGCTCATCGTCGGTGAGCCCAGCTACGGCAAAGGCTCCGTGCAGACCTGGTACGAGTACCCCGACGGCAGCGCCCTCAAGCTCACCATCGCCCGCTACGCCTTGCCCTCTGGCCGCGTGCTCAGCATGGGTGAAGGTGTCGTGCCCGACGAGCTCGTGGCCACCCCCCGCGCCGGTTACACCCCCGCCGAGGTGCTGCGGGGCATGGTCGAGGGCTCCGACCACAGCGACGAGGCCAAGGCCGCGCTCCTCGCGCGCCTGGATGACCTGCCGCCGGATCCGCCGCCGCCTTCGCCGAGCTTCATCGGCCCGGTCAAGGGGCGCCTAGACTCCGACCCTCAGCTCAAGCGCGCCTTAGAGCGCCTGGACGAGCGCGCGAGGCCCCCCAGCGGTGGTCTTCCAGATTAACGCAATCTCGCTTGCCGGAAGCCGCCTGGTCGGCCCCGCCTCACCTCAGCATGAGCCCCCATGCGTCGGCTCGGCAAACCCAACCAGACGACATCCTTCGGCGCGATCTCGCATCAATCTGGAAGACCACCGCTGGTCTCACAGCCGCTTGAGCTCACGGTAGAGCCGACCCAGCTCCCAGAACGCCCGGGCGATCACCTTGGGGTTCGCCCCCGTCGAGGTGCCCGCCGTGCGGGGGTAGTGGCTCACAGGCACCTGGGTGATCGTGAAGCCCTCAGCCTGGGCGCGCAGCAGGATCTCGGTGTTCACGAAGGCGCCGACTGAAGAGATCGGCACCTGCTCGAAGACCTCGCGGTGAAACACCTTAAACGCGCAGTCCACGTCGCGAACATCCAGCCCAAAGAGCAGCTTCACCAAACGACCCCAGGCCCAGGCGTTGATCAGGCGGTGCTTGGGATCGCTGCGCCGGGCGCGGTACCCGGCGATGATGTCGGCCTCCCGCGCGCGGGCGAGGAGCAAGCGCAGCTCGTTGAGATCAAACTGCAGGTCGGCGTCGGTGAAGAAGATCAGCTCTCCCCGCGCGCTGAGGATGCCCGACTTGAGCGCCGCGCCATAGCCCCGGTTGCGCGGGTGATGAACCGCGCGCACCCGAGGATCTTCTCGCTGGGCGGCCTGGGCCAAGGTGCCCGTGTCGTCGTGAGAGCCATCGTCGACGACGATGATCTCAAAGCTGATGTTGAGCCGCTCCAAGGCGTCCACCGCGGCGGTGATCGCCCGGGGGATGTTCTCGGCCTCGTTGAACGCGGGGAGCACCACGCTCAGCCGAACCGTCGGCGCGGCGTGGTCAAAGGTCATGCCTCGACGATCTCTCCGACGAGGTCATACGCCGAGGCCTGGGTGATGCGGCAGGGCAAGATCTGCCCCGCGCGCACGCCGACCGGCGCAGACGAGATGTAGACCTGGCCGTCCACGTCCGGGGCCTGGGAGGCCAGCCGCCCCACCAGCAGCAGCTCCGACTCTTTGGACTTGCCGTCGAGCATCACCGGGAGCACCTGCCCGACGAGCTTCTTGTGCATCTTGAGGGAGATGTCGGACTGCAGGGCCATGAGCCGCTTCTGCCGGTCGAGCTTCACCGCCTCGTCTACCTGGTTCGGGAGCTCCGCCGCCGGGGTGCCGTCCTCTTGGTAGTAGGTGAACACGCCGAGCCGCGTGAAGCGCTGGACCCGCACGAAGTCCATCAGCTCCTCAAAGTCGGCCTCGGTCTCGCCGGGAAAACCGACGATGAAGGTGCTGCGAATCGCGATCTCGGGCACGGCCTTCCGCAGGCGCTCCAAGATGCGCTCTTGGCCCTCGCGGGTGACGCCGCGCTTCATGGCGCGCAGCATGTCGCCCGAGGCGTGCTGCAGCGGCATGTCGAGGTAGGGGAGCACCTTGGGCTCCTGCGCGATGGTCTCTAAGAGATCGTCGGGCAGGCCGATGGGGTAGGCGTAGTGCAGGCGCAGCCAGTCGAGGCCGTCGATGCGGGCCAAGGCGCGCAGGAGCTCGGCGAGCTTGGGCTGGCCGTAGAGGTCGCGGCCATAAGCCGTCGAGTCCTGGGAGATGATGTTCAGCTCACGCACACCTTGGGAGACGAGGCGTAGGGCCTCCGTGGCCAAGGACTCGATGGTGCGGGAGCGCAGCTTGCCCCGGAGCTGCGGGATGATGCAGAAGGTGCAGCGGTGGTTGCAGCCCTCGCTGATCTTGAGGTAGGCCGAGTGCCGCGCCCACGAGTTCACCCGGGGGGCCATCTCATCGTGGATGTAGAGCGGCGCGTCGATGAAGCTCTTGGGGGCCTCACCGGCGCGGGCCGCGAGCACGTCGTCGATGCGGTGGTAGTCGCCGGTGCCGAGGAAATGATCGACCTCGGGCAGCTCATCCACCAAGGAGGCGCCGTACCGCTGCACCATGCAGCCGGTGACGACGAGGCGGGAGCAGCTCCCGGCCTCCTTAAACTTCGCCATCTCCAGAACCGTCTCGATGGACTCTTCTGTGGCCGGCTGGATGAAGGAGCAAGTGTTGACGATGATCACATCGGCTTGGGCGGGCTCGTCCACCAAGGTGAAGTCACGGGCGAGGAGCTTCCCGACCATGACCTCTGAGTCGACACGATTCTTCGAACACCCCAAAGACACGAGGTGGACACGCTGCACAGGACGATGCCCCTAAGACGGACTTCAGAGCCCGTCAGCGTTGATGACCGCGACCCCAGCAGGCGCCGCGAAGGCGAACTCGGAGTCGGGGATGGCTTGGTTCAGCCGGACCTGGGAGAAGGAGATCTCGGTCTGACCGCCGAAGTTATCGACGAGGACGATCTGCTCGACGTCGTAGCGGCGCTTGGCCACACGAAGGCGAATCTCTTTGTACTCGCCCGCCTTCTTGGGCTTGAGCAGCACGTCGAAGCTCTTTTTGCCGGGATCGTTGGCGCCGGACTGGATGTTGACGTCGAAGTGCTCGTCAAGCTGGCCGAGGCCGCTGAGCAGATCGAACATCCCGCCGCCCGCCGAGCTGCCCAGGTCGTTGTAGACGATGACCTGCTTATCGACGGGGTTGTACAGCCACATCTTCTGGCCGTTGGTGACGAAGAGCATCCCCCCTTGGCCGGTGGAGTCCCACTTCATCATGCGGGGACGCTTGAGGCTGACCTTGCCCTTCTGGCGCTGCTCTCCCATCGCGGCCGAGCGCGTGACCTGGGTGAAGTCGGCGCGGAAGGTGGACACGTTGGAGTACGTGCCCTCAACGGCCTTCACCAGCTCTTCGACCGTCGCGGGGTCGGGCTGCTCTTGGGCCGTGGCGGAGGTGGACAGGCCCGCGAACGCGAGGCTGACGGTGAGGAGGGCGGCGGACAGGACGCGGTAGACAGGGCGCACGATCGTCTCCGAGGTGACGGGGACAAGGCACTCGGGATCACACAGGTAGCGCGACCGGAGACGGCTCGCAACCTTGGGCTCTCCACGAGAACGGGTCGTGTGAGCCTACGTCACCTCCCGACCACCATTCGACCGGGAGACAAGCGGTGACCATCCATGACGCGCCGAGGTGGAGCGGGCTTGGCGCCCTCAGCCCGCGTGGCTGCCCACGAGCACCTCACGGGGGCGCGCGCCGTCTGCGGGGCCGACGAGGCCCTCCCGCTCCATCATCTCGATGATCCGGGCGGCGCGGTTGTAGCCGATCTTGAGGCGGCGCTGAATCATCGACGTCGAGGCCTTCCCCGCCTCGCAGACGATCTGCACGGCCATGTCGTAGACCTCGTCGTACTCGTCCTCAGCGATGGGCGCCTCGCCGTCCTCGTCGTCTACGCGGATGTCGGCGTCGTACTGGGGCTCACCCTGGGCGCGCAGGTAGTCGCCCACACGCTGGACCTCCTCATCGGCGACGAAGGGGCCGTGGATACGCATCAAGGCGCTCACGCCGGGGGGCAAGAAGAGCATGTCGCCTTTGCCCAGAAGCGTCTCGGCGCCGTTCTGGTCAAGGATCGTGCGGCCGTCGATCTTCGAGCGCACCTGGAAGGCCACGCGGGCGGGCATGTTCGCCTTGATGAGGCCGGTGATGACGTCTACGGACGGGCGCTGGGTGGCGACGATGAGGTGAATGCCGCAGGCGCGGGCCTTCTGGGCCAAGCGCACGATGCTCTCCTCGACGTCTTTGGCGGCGACCATCATCAGGTCAGCGAGCTCATCGATGACGATGACGATGTAGGGGATCTTCTTGGGCAGGGGCAGCGGATCGCCCTCCGTCCAGCCGCGGGGGGCGTAGCGGCGGGCCTTCTCTTCGGTCCAGTCGAGCAGCTCCTGCTCGACCTTCTTGTTGTAGGACGCGAGGTTGCGGGTGCCCCAGCGGGCCAAGATGCGGTAGCGGTCGTCCATCTCGTTGCAGGCCCACTTGAGCGCCGCCGAGGCCAGCTTGGGCTCGGTGACGACGGGGTGCAGGAGGTGGGGGATGTCTTGGTAGAGCTCAAACTCCAGCATCTTGGGGTCGATGAGGATGAGGCGCAGCTCTTCAGGGGTGCGGTGGAAGAGCATGGTCACGATCATGCTGTTCACACCGACAGACTTGCCTGAGCCCGTGGTGCCGCCGACGAGCAGGTGGGGCATCTTCGCGAGGTCGGAGATGTAGGGCAGGCCCTCGGTGGTCTTGCCCATGGCCATCGGGAGGATCCAATCGCCCTGCTGGTACTCCGGGGAGCACAAGATGTCGCGGTACCAGACCACCTGGCGCTCGGCGTTGGGCAGCTCGATGCCGACCACACCTTTGCCGGGGATCGGCGCGACGATACGCACACGCACGGCGCGCATGGCCATGGCGATGTCGTCGGTCAACGACGCGATTCGGGAGACCTTGACGCCCGGGGCGGGGAGGTACTCGTAGATCGTGATGACCGGGCCGGGGCGGATCGCGACGACCTCACCACGAATGTTGAAGTTCGCGAGCTTCTCGACGAGCACCGCGGCCTGCTCTTTGAGCGCCTCCTCGTCGAGCACACCGACGCTGCGGTCGTGGGCGTCGAGCAGAGAGAGCGTCGGCAGGATGAAGGGCTCGGTGCGGGGCGGGCGGCGCACGGGGCCGGGCTCCCCTCCTCCGCCGCCGGAGGTGAGGTTGCCGGGCTTGATCGCGGCGCGGACGAAGGTGCCCGCCGCCAGGGCGGGGTTCGCGGGCACCGGGGCGCGGCGGGCGGGGGACGGCGCGCGCGACGCCGGGGCGTCTTCGTCTTCGTCGCCGTACTCTTCGTCTTCTTCGTCCTCGTCCTCGGCGGCGTCTTCGTCGGGGACGGGGTGATGGGCGCTGAGGCTGGAGTCATCCTCGGCCTCGTCTTCAGCGTCCTCGTCCTCATCGAGGGGCTCTTCTTCGCTCAGCGGCTCCTCGTCGAGCACCTCGTCCAGCGCCTCGGGGCGGGTCTCGAAGGTGATCGCCGGGCGCGGGGCGACGAGCGCCGGGGGCACGCCGTCGTCTTCGTCCCAGTCGGGGTTGCCCCAGTCGTCCGCGAGCTCTTCAGCGAGGCGCTCTTGGAGGGTGTCCGTGGACTTGGCGGCGGGCGCGGGCTCGGCGGGCCGGTGGATCACCGGGCCCTTGGGCGCGGCGGGGGTGGCGGGCGCGGCGGCGACGGCGGCTGCAGCGGCGACGATCACCGGCGCCACGACCGCAGGCGTCGCGACCACGGGAGCGGCGACGACCGGCGCGGCGGCGAAGACCGGCGTGATGATCGCGGGCGCGGCGGCGACGACCGGGGTGATGATCGCGGGCGCGGCGGCGACGGGCGGAGCGGGCGGCGTCACCACGACCGGCGCGGCGGCGGCCGGGGGCGCCACGATCGGCGCGACCACAGGCGCGGCCTTGCCCGGCTTCTTCGGCGTCGGCTCGCCGTCGGGCCAGCGCATCGCGCCCCAGCCGTCCTCCAGAGGCGCGGCTCGGCTCGGGCGGCTGGTCGGGGCGACGGTCGCGGTGACCTCCACCTCCACCAGCTCCCGAACGGCGTACTCCGTGCGCTCGACGGGCTCTTGCTCGGGGAGCGCGGGCTCGGCGCTGGGCAAGGTCACCGGGGCCGAGCCAAACGCCAGGGTCAAGCGGGGCTCGGCGAGGTTCATGCGGGGCTCGGGGGCGCTCGGGCGCGCGGCGGGCACGGAGCGCTCGACCTCTTCGCTCGTCTCGTCGTCTGTCAGCTCCGTCGGCCAGCCGACCTCGTTGGGCGTCGGGCCCTCGCCACGACGGAACGAGAACGAGCCCAGGGCGCGCTGCCCGAAGGCCACGCCGCCGCCCACCGCGGCGCCCGCGGCCCCAGCGGCGGCGCCCGCGGCGCGCGCGAGACCACCCCGAACCGCGGGGCCTTTGGACTCGACAGCGCTCACGCCGCGACCGGCCAAGGTCTCCCAGTCAATGCCCAACATCACCGTGAGCCCCGCCGCGATGGTCGAGAGCACGGCGACATAGGATCCAACGGTGCCGAGATGTAAGAGCAGCCACTCCGCGCTCGCCGCGCCCAAGGCCCCGCCGATGGGGAAGCCCGGGCGAACGTGGGGCCAGGTCACCAAGGCGAGGAGCGCCGCCGTCCACCAGCTCGCGAGGCCGCCCGCCAAGAGCTTGGTGAAGGTGGCCGAGGGGTGCCGGGCGAAACGTAAGCCGAGCCACACCGCCACGAGCAAGACCGACCACGAGGAGTACCCGAAGAGCTGGTAGAGCACGTCCGCCAAGGCGGCGCCGGAGCGCCCGCACCAGTTCGCGATCTCCTCGACCGACGAGCGGCGGGAGAAGGCGGGGTCGGTCGGCGAGTACGACGCGAGGGCCAAGGTCGTGAAGCCGCAGGCCGCCAAGCCGCCAAGATACAGGAGGAAACGGCGGTTCTCGGGGGTGAAGCCAGCGCGGCTCACCGGGCTCGACTCGGCGCTGGGCGGAGCGTCCCCCTTCGGGGCGCGGGCCCGAGGCTTCTTCTCTCCGGCGCTGGACTTGCGACCGCTGGAGGTCTTCTCCACGGCGTTTGCGGTGCGGGCCACTCTCAGCTCCTGTCCAGGGGACGGTCAACCACAAAGCTCTTGACACGTCATCCGACAATCTAAGGTATCACATCACGCACGCAAGAGCGTGGTCCGTTCGCTTGACACAGGGCTCTACACAAGCGACGGGTTTGGGCGAGCGCCCCGCGTGAAGGAGACAAGAATGGCGAAGCGAGTGCTGGTGGTCGGTGGCGCGGGCTACATCGGATCCCACTGCTGTCGGCTGCTAGAGGATCGTGGCGACGAGGTCGTCGTCTTTGATGATCTCTCGACGGGGCATCGCGGCGCGGTTCGCTCCGAGCTGATCCTCGGCGACATCCGGGATCCGGCGGCGCTTCGGGGGGCGCTTATGGGCCGGGGCTTCGACGCCGTGATGCACTTCGCCGCCCGGGCGATGGTCGGCGAGTCCATGGCCCGCCCGAGCCTCTACTTCGCGCTCAACGTCGGCGGCACGGCGAACCTCCTCCACGCCATGCGTGAGGCCGAGGTGCCCGCCATCGTGTTCTCCTCCACCTGCGCGATCTACGGCGCCCCCCAGACCCAGCCCGTCGATGAGACCCACCCCAAGGCGCCGATGAGCCCCTACGGCCTCTCCAAGCTCCAGGTGGAGCAGATGTTGGAGACCTGCCGCGACCTGGAGGGCCTCCGCGCCAGCTCCCTGCGCTACTTCAACGCCGCTGGCGCCCACCCCGACGGCAGCCTCGGCGAGTCCCACGATCCCGAGACCCACCTCATCCCCTTGGCCTTGGCCGCCGCGATGGGCGCCCGGCCTCCCTTGGAGGTCTTCGGCGACGACTACGACACCCCCGACGGCACCTGCGTCCGGGACTACGTTCACGTCATGGACCTCGCGGCCGCCCACGCCCTGGCCATGGACCACATGCTCGCGGGCAGCCCCGGCGGGGCGTGGAACCTCGGGTCTGAGCGTGGGCACAGCGTGCTGCAGGTGCTGGAGAGCGTGGCGAGGGTCACCGGTCGCGCCGTCCCCCATCACATCGCGCCGCGCCGGGCTGGAGATCCGCCCGCGCTCTACGCCAGCTCCGCCCTCATCCGCGCCGAGCTCGGCTGGGTCCCGCAGCGCCGTGACCTCGACGAGATCATTCAGACC
>JAKLKE010000144.1 GCA_023150775.1 Myxococcota bacterium | reverse complement strand
GTCCCGCGACGACCACCCCGAGCGCCAACACGATCAGGGGCCGACCCGGGCGCGTTGTTCTCGGCACGACGCTCAACGCCGCGCATCCCCACCGAGAGCCCGAACCCCAATCGCCACAGACGCCCCGACGAGACCACCCTCACCGGACGCCTGCGCCCCATCCGCCCTACGCCGTCGCCTCCACCGCCGCATGAAACGCCGCCGCCGCCTCATCCACCTCGGCCTCACCGAACAAGAACGGAGGCACAAACCGCACGGCCTCCTTGCCCGCACCACACACGATCACGCCCCGCTCCCGCATCGCGGTGACCACAGGCTCCGCCGACCGCCCCAAATGCGCGCCCAGGATGAGCCCCTTGCCGGTGATCTCCACGCCAGGCCGAGCCAAAGCCGCCCGCAGCCGCGCGCCCATCCGGACGTTGTGGCTGGTGAGGTCGTCCTCCAAGATCGTCTGCAAGGTGGCGAGCCCAGCCGCGCAGCTCACGGGGTTGCCGCCGAAGGTCGAGCCGTGGTCGCCGGGCTTAAACGGGTCGCCCATACGCGGGCTCACGAGGCAGGCGCCGAGGGGCAGGCCGCCGCCGAGGGCCTTGGAGAAGGTGCGCATGTCGGGCTCGGGGTCGTGGCGAAGCTCGCCGGAGCGGCCCAGGCCACACTGGATCTCGTCGTAGACCAACAAGGCGCCGTGACGGTCGCAGGCCTCGCGGATGGCGTGCAGGTTCTCCACCGGTCGGCAGCCGCCCTCGCCCTGCACCGGCTCCACAAACACCGCGGCGGTGCGTCCGCTCACGGCGGCGGGCACGTCCTCAGGCCGCAGGGCGCGGACCTCGCCGGGCAGAGGCGCGTAGCCCTCTTGGTACGGGGCCTTGGGGGTCATGGCGAGGCACATCATCGTGCGGCCGTGAAAGGCGTGCTCCAACACCAGAAACTCAGGGCGGGGGTCGCCCTTGCGCCAGTGGTGTTTGCGGGCGGCCTTCACCGCGCACTCGTTGGCCTCGGCGCCGGAGTTCGTGAAGAAGACCTGGGCGCCGCCGAAGGTCTCGTTGAGCAGGCCCGCGAGGCGCTGCTGGGGGGCGAGGTGGAACAGGTTCGAGGTGTGCCAGATGCGGTCGAGCTGGTCCAGGATCGCCGCGTGAACCTTGGGGTGGCGGTGGCCCAAGGCCATCACGGCGATGCCCGCGCAGGCGTCGAGGTACCAGCGGCCCTGGGCGTCGAGCACACGGTTGCCCTCGCCGCGCACCAGCTCCAGAGGGAAACGTGCGTAGGTGTTCAAGAACGGGTCAGAGGCGCTCATCAGGGGCTCCGCGTCAGGCTCAGGGGACGACCATCGTGCCGACCCCGGCGGGGGTGAGCAGCTCCACGAGCAGGGCGTGGGGGGTGCGGCCGTCGCTGATGGTCACCCGGCGCACACCGGCGCGCAAGGCCGAGAGGCAGGCCTCGGCCTTGGGGATCATGCCGCCGGAGACCACACCCGAGGCCATCCAGTCGGTCAAGGTGGCGGCGTTCACCTCCGAGGCGATCTCGCCGTCGGGGCCGCGCACGCCGGGGGTGTCGGAGAAGAACACCAGCTTCTCGGCCTGCAAGGCGCCGGCGACGGCCATGGCCACGCTGTCGGCGTTCACGTTCAGGGCGCGCAGGCCGTCGTCCACGGCCACGGGGGCGATCACCGGGATGAGGCCCGCCTGGAGCAAGGCGTGAATCGCCGGGGCGTCTACGCCGACCACGTCGCCGACGCGGCCCAGGTCCACGGGCTCGCCCGTCGTGCGGTCGGTGTGCTGGCGCACCTTGGCCTTGAGCCAGCCCCCGAGGTCATGCCCCGAGAGGCCGAGCGCCTTGGCCCCGGCCCGGCCCAGCTCGGCGCAGAGATCGCGGCTCAAGAGCCCGACCTGCACCATCTGGGCCACCCGCATCGTCTCCTCGTCAGTGACGCGCAGGCCGTCGACGAAGCGGGCCTGGAGGCCCAGCCGACCGCCCAGCTCACTCACGGCCTTGCCGCCGCCGTGAACGAGCACCATACGCACGCCGTGGCTGTGTAAGAGCGCGAGATCCTGCATGAGCTGCTCGCCGAGGGCCGGATCGGTCATCGCCGCCCCGCCGTACTTCACGAGCACCACCTTGCCCGACCAGGCGCGCAGGTAAGGCATCGCCTCGATGAGCGCCCGGGCGGTCAGCTCCACGGGCAGGCGATCTTCAGCTTCGATAGTCGGCATTGATCTTCACATACTCGGCGGAGAGGTCACAGCCATACGCCCGGCCCAGGCCCACCCCGGGGAGGCGCGCGGTGATCTGCACATCGACGCTGCGCAGCCCGGCGCTGGCGGCGGCCTCGTCCCAGGCGAGCACCTGGCCGCCGCGCATCACCGGCACCCCGGCGATGTCGAGGTCCAGCACGTCGAGGTGCGGCACCCCCGCCGCGCCCAAGGCGCCGACGATGCGGCCCCAGTTGGGGTCGCGGCCATGAATCGCGCTCTTGAGCAGGTTCGAGCGCACCACCGCCCGGGCGGCGTGGCGGGCCTGGGCGTCGTCCTCTAAGCCCATCACCACGACCTCGACGAGGCTCGTGGCGCCCTCGCCGTCCCGGGCGATGGCCCGGGCGAGCTCCAAGGCCGCTACCTCTAGGCCAAAGGCGAAGCTCGCCCAGCCCGGAGACTGTGGCGACAGCTCCTTGCCCTGGCCGGTGCAGCTCACCAAGAAGGTGTCGTTCGTGGACGTGTCACCATCGACGGTGATGGCGTTGAACGTGCGATCACAGATCGCCGCGACGAGGGGCTGCAAGTGCTCCGGCGCCACCTTGGCGTCGCAGGCGATGAAGCCCAACATCGTCGCCATGTTGGGGTGGATCATCCCCGAGCCCTTCGCCATGCCGCCAAAGCGCACACCGTCCACGACGAGGCCGACCTCTTTGACCACAAGATCCGTGGTCAAGATCGCCTTCGCGGCGCGGTGGCCGTGATCGCCGAGGTTCCCGGCGGCCTCACGCACGGCGGGCAAGAGGCGGTCCATGGGCATCGGCTGGCCGATCACCCCCGTCGAGCACACCAGCACCTCATCGGCCGTGACGCCCAGGGCCTCGGCGACGGTTTGGGCGGTGGCCAAGGTGTCGGCCTCGCCTTGGCGGCCCGTGGCGGCGTTGGCGTTGCCCGAGTTGATGACGACGGCGCTGGCCCGGCCCGGCAGGCGGTCGCGGGTCCAGCGGCAGGGCGCGGCGGCGGCGGTGGACAGGGTGGTGACCCCGGCGACGCTGCCGCCGGGCGTGAACAGCACCACCACGTCATCGCGGTCGGCGCGGAGCTTGATGCGGCCCTTGGCGACGCCACAGCGCGCGCCGGGCACGTCCGACCAAGAGCCGCCGTCCATGGGCAGCGCGGGGCGCGGGGGGAAAGTCAGCGGCAGAGTCATGCGCAGGCCCGGATCTCAGCGTGAAGGGGGAAGGCCAGGAGCGTCTGGGCGCAGCCGCCGAGGCGGGGGCAGGCGGCGCAGACCTTGGCTTTGTAGTGAAGCGCCTCGTCCCGGGCGATGTGCAGCCGGGCCCGGGCGAGCTGGTGCGGGGCCACGGCTTGGGGCGTGAAGCCCTGGCGCTCAAAGAAGCCCGGGGCGCCGGTGAGCGCGACGACGGACTCATACCCCTCGGCCTCGGCCCGGCCCAGCGCGGCGCGCACCAAGGCGGCGCCGACCCCTTGGCCCTTCATCCCGGCGACCAAGGCGCCCAGCTCCACGACCCCGGCGGCCCAAGGCGCGAGCGCGACGCAGCCGACCAGGGCGCCGTCTTCGGCCTCAGCGACCAAAAACTCTTCCGCGCGCACCCCACGCGGCAGCACCGTCCCGGCGGCGATCTCCGGGGCGAGCAGGGCGGCGATGGGGGCGAGGTCAACAGCGGACGCAGAGCGCACGAGATAGCGCATGAAGAGGCCCTCCTCAGGGGCAAACTGCCCTTTACGGGAGCAGCGGGATTCGGGGAAGACCAGCGGTCTCGGGCAGTCCAAGCGCGACGTTCATCGCCTGGACCGCCTGACCGGAGGCACCTTTGCCGAGGTTGTCGATGACACACACCGCGGTGATGACGCCCAGGGCCTCATCCAACGCGACATGCACGACGGCCCGCGCGGTGCCGCGCACGTCCGCCGTAGCGGGGGGCGCGTCGTCGCGGACGGTGATCAGGGGGTGCGGCGCATACCGCTCCCGGTAAGCCGCCCGCAGCTCCGCCAAGCTGACAGGCCGGGTGGGCCGCACATGCACCGTGGCGACCATGCCCCGCACCATAGGCACGAGGTGGGGCGTGAACGTGACCGGCACGCCCAAGGTGGCCTCAATCTCCGGCCGATGGCGGTGGGCCCCGGCGATGGAGTACGCCGAGACGCTCTCCTGGACCTCACAGTAGAGGTTCCGCGGCCCCGGCTTCCGCCCCGCGCCCGACACGCCAGACACACAGTCGGCGATGAGCCAGTCCACGAGCCCGGCCTCAACCAGCGGCAGCGCGGCGAGGGCCGTCGCCGTGGGGTAACAGCCCGGGGCAGCGATGAGCCGCGCGCCCGGCAAGAGCGCCCGGTTCTTCTCGACGAGGCCATAGACCGCCTCGGCGCACAGCTCCGGCGCGGGGTGAACGATGCCGTAGGCGCGCTCATAGGTGGCCGCGTCGCGGAAGCGGAAGTCGGCGCCGAGGTCGATCACCGTGAGCCCGGCGTCGAGGAGCGCGGGGGCGTAGCGGGCGCTGACGGTGTGCGGGAGGCCCAAGAAGACCACGTCGGCGGCGGCGCGGATCGCCCCTACGTCAAAAGGCTCGACGAGGCGATCGTCTACGCCGAGGAGCCCCGACCAGCTCGCGGAGAGCGGCTTTCCCGCGGCGCTCTCGGCGCTGACGTGGGTGAGCGTGGCGGCCGGGTGCGCGTCGAGCAGCCGCACCAGCTCAACGCCGGTGTAGCCTGAGGCGCCGACGATGGCGCAACGAACGGGCACGCACGCTCCAGGAGGGAAGGGTGTATGGATATACCGTGGGGTGTATGGTTATGCAAGGGGGAGGTTAGGGGAGTGGCGGGGGCGTGTTCTGGAGCTGGGATGCGGGCGGTCGAGGATCGACGGGGCGTGATCCGGACCTGGGACGCGCTCGGTCGATCCTCTGCGGTGCTTGTCCTTGGTCTGGGACGGGCTTGGTGCGTAGAGGACTGACCGGAACCCGTGCCTGAGCCAGTCTTGGCGGAAGTGCGACTGGCCGAAGCGTTTGGTCTATCCACCGCTCTCTGCTTTTGAAAGCGAGAACTTTGGCGTGGGCTGCGCACCGTCGCGGCGCCCTTCCCTATGCGCTGCGCCGTCGTGTAGACTGCGCGACTGCTTGAGGAGCGTATGGCGATTAGCTCGATCGCGTTGGTGTCTGACCTGCTCTCCAGCTTCTTCCCCCAGGACCGCGACGGGCTCCTGCGGCTGCTCAGCCGGGACGAGCACACCCTCAAGGTGGTTCAGAGCGCCGCCCCTCCTGGCAGCGCCTTCGAGACGCTCTGCCATCAGCTCGCCAAAGCGCTCATCGGTGAAGACCTGGTCTTCGACCCCCTCCTGGCGCTCTTGCGAGAGGCGCGCCAGCAGCGCCACCAGGAGATCGACGCCTTCCTCTGCGCCTTCTTGGTGCGGGAGACCGCGAGCCAGCTCGCCCGGCTTGGCCCCGACCGCCTGAACGAGTGGATCCGGTACGAGGCCCCCGGCCCCCTCAAGGAGCGGCTCCAGGGCAAGACCAAAGACGCCCACACCGTCGCCGCCCAGTTTCCGGCGCTGATTCAGCGGGAGCGCGGCGCGGCGCTCAAGTCCTTGAGCTCGCTTTGGCCCGATCACTCCCCAGAGACGGTGGCCCTCGATCAGCTCATCCGGCGCTGGAGCATGGTCGCCGAGCCCACGCTGTCCACGATCCTCCCGACGGGCGCCGCCAAGCCCCCGGACCCCAACGACCTCCGCCAGTTCGTGCGCACCCTCGACCGGCTGCTCGTCTGGCGGGCGCTCCTCGACGCCAGCCAGCGCCCCACCCACCAGCTCCTCGTGGTGCGCGGCGACCCCGAGCAGAGCCTCGGCGTGTTCCGCGAGCGGGTCCGGCGCGACCTCTCCAACCACGCCAGGCTCCACACCGTGCGCACCTTCGGCCCCGGCCAAGACCACAGCGTCGCCACCACGGCGGGGGGCTGGGCGGAGCTTCTGTGTGAGGCCATCGGCCACGCCGAGCTGTCGTTGTCGGCAGCGCTCTGGGAGGACACCCAGCGTAAACCTGCCCTGTACATCGTCGGCCTCAACGAGCCCCTGCACCTGGGCGATGGCGGGCTCAGCAAAGACGAGCTCAGCGCCCTGGTGGACTTCATCCTCACGCTCCCCGCCCAGCTCCCAGCCCTGGGCGCGCCGAGCCCCGTGCGCCTGTTGTTGCCCGTGCAGGTCGACGCCGCCTTGGGCGCCGACGACCCTGTCTTCAAGCGCATCGAGGCGGCGGTCGAGGCCGCTGAGGCAACCGACCCTCGCGGCGCCGTCGAGGCCGTCTCCGTGGGCGCGCTCAAGCTGCCCGACTTCGACGAGCTCCGCGACACCCTCAAGGAGCGCGCCCGCAGGCGCCCAGGCCGCGTCTTGACCGAGGCTGACTGGGCCAAAATCCGCGCGGCGCACGCCGAGGCCGTGGCCCGCCGCGCCCCCTTCACCGCCCTCGCCGAGGCGATCTGGCGCGCCTTGCCCCTCTGGATGCAGGAGCCTTGACCATGCCCTCCAAGATCCTCCACCTCGTCCCCAAGTATTACGGCAAGCCCGCCACCGACCCCAAAGCGCCGCTCCAAGAGTACGTCCCCCACCCGCACCTGCTGAACGCGGCGCGGCTAGCCTACGCCTTGGGGCGCCCGCTATTGCTCACCGGGGAGCCCGGCTGCGGCAAGACCGACTTCGCCTGGGTGCTCGCCCAGCAGCTCGGCCAGACCCGCGACGAGCGCCGCCCCCTCATCTGCCGGGTGAGCAGCCAGACCCGCGCCCAAGACCTACTCTACCACTACGACGCCCTGCGGCGCCTCGCCGACGCCCAGCTCGGCGGCGACCACGCCCTAGTGCGTGATCCCCGCCACTACGTCGAGCTGCGAGAGCTGGGCCTGGGCCTCATGCGCGGCGGTCGCTGGGTGGTGCTCATCGACGAGATCGACAAAGCGCCGCGGGATCTGCCCAACGACCTCCTGCACGTCTTGGAGGACGGCGAGTTCCGCATCCCCGAGCTCTCTCGGGTGACCGCCGAGCCCGCGGTGACCGACCGCAACGGCGTGCCGCTCAACTACAAGATGAAGCCCGATGACACGCTGGGCCGACCCCTCATCGTGATCACCTCCAACGTCGAGCGCCAGCTCCCCGAGCCCTTCTTGCGGCGCTGCGTGTTCTTCCACCTGCCCTTCCCCAACGAGGACGACCTGCGCCGCATCCTCCAGGCGCGCCTGCCCGACCAAGACACGAAGCTCCAGGCGCGGCAGGTCTCCACCTTCATGGCCCTGCGCCAACAGAAGCTCACCAAGCCGCCCTCCACGGCAGAGCTGCGCGATTGGGCGGACTCTATTCGTCACCTGCCCAAGCCATCGGCGGCGAGCGCAACTGTGATGCGCTTCGCTGACGCGCTCGACGAGGCGACCGGCCGACCCTCCGCCGAGTCGGGCTTGTCGTGGCGGGATCTCCCCGGCCTGCCCTGCCTGGTCAAGCTCCACGAGGACCTGCAGCGCCTGGGCGCCGAGGCCGATCCCCGGCTGACCGAGGCGAGCTGAGTGACCGCGCAGCGCGCCCTCACGCTCTTGGACCGGCTCCGTGCCGAGGGGCAGGCCATCAGCCCCCGCGAGCGCCTCGCCGTGGCCGAGGCCGTGGCCGCCCTGGCGCCCGATGACGAGGCGCTCTCGGCGATGGTGGCCTCCCTCCTGACGCACAACGAGGCCGACTGGGGCCGGGTGCAGGCGCGGTGCGTGGCGCTGCTGCGGGAACGCTCGGCGGAAAGGACGCGGACGACGGAGGCCCAGGCGCCGCCGCCCGAGGCGATGATCCCGGCCTCACGGCGGCGGCGGTGGGCGTGGGCGTGGGCGGCGTTTGGTGTGCTCGGGGTGCTCGGGGTGGGGATCGCCCTGAGCGCGCTCGTCGGTGAGGAGGACGCGACGACGACGGTGGAGGTACCGGCGGTGGAGACCCCGGAGGCGGAGCCTGTCCCAGAGCCGGAGCCAGAGACCCCGACAGCCCCCGCACCAGCGCCCGAGCCAGCGCCAACGACCGGCCCTAGCCTGGTCAGCGTCTCACCCGCCCGCGCGACCGAGAACCCCGTCCCCGTGACGTTCATCACCCCCGCGCGCTCCCCAACGGTCATGCTGCTGAGCCTCACCCTGCTCGCGTTGGGCCTCACCCTGCTCCTCGCACCCAGCGTCCGCCGTGCCCGAGCGATAACGCACGTCATCCAAAGCCGCGCCAAGGCCGACGCCCTGCGCCTCGCGGGCCGCCGGGGCGACCTCGCCCTGTACATCCCCCGGACGCCGCTCCTGCGCCCCGCCGCCGTCGACGCCGCCGCGGGCTGGCTGGGCCGCCGGGTGGAGGACCGCCCCAGCCCCCACTTGAACGTCGCCGCCACGGTAGACGAGGCCGCGCGGCGGCCAGGGCCCGTCGTCCCTCAGTTCTTGCCCGCCGTCGGCGGCCCGCCGCTCTTGGTGTGGGTGGACGTAGAGGACGGCGATCACCCCCTCGCTTGGGCCGTGGAGGCGGTGCTCGATCGCTGGGCCCGGCAGGGCCTCCAGTTTGAGCGCCTGAACTACAACCGCCAGCCCACCCTGCTCACCGACCCCGACGGCGACCACGACTGGCCGCTTGACGAGCTCGCCCGGCGCAGGGCGGGTGCGCCGCTCTTGCTGTTCAGCCGCCTCGACGACCCGCTGGACTACAACGGCACCCTTGACTGGCTGGCGGCGCTCACGCCTTGGCCACGCCGGGCGCTCATTGACCTCAACCCCTCCCCCGACACGGCGCGGCGGGCGGCGGGGCTGGCCCAGCGGCTTGAGCAGGCGCGGCTGCCCCGGCTGCCGTTCACCGACGACGGGCTCGTGGCCGCCGCCGCCCTCCTCGCCACCGGGGAGCAGCGCGGCGCGGCCCCGCCGCCGCCGGAGCTGCCCTCGGCAGAGGCGCTGCGTGCGCCGCTGGCGCGCTGGCTGGTGTGCGCCTGCTGCGTGCCCCAGCCCACCTGGGCCCAGCTTGAGGCGATCCGCGTTGAGCTGCTCGCCGATGAGCTGTCAGATTCCCGGCTGGTGCAGCGCCTCTTGGACATGAACCGTGCCCCCGACGGCGCCGAGCCCATCTCCAGCGACGGGCGCACCCTGCTGCTGCCGCCAGCCAAGGTGGCCGAGCTGCTGGCCGAGGACCGGCGTTTGTCTGGGGGGGTGTCTCCTCTGCAGCGCGCCACATTGGGCCTGCTCATTGAGCAGCTCGACCGCGCGAAGCCCGAGGCGGGCACCCTGGCCGAGGGGCGTAAACGCCTGCGGATCGCCTGCTACGAGCTGACCTTGGGGAAACGCGCCGTGGAGCATGTGCTCGCGGACTTCGCAGACAGCCCCGTGCGCGACGAGCTAGAGCGGCGCCTCAACCAAGAGGACCGGGTGCGCCTGGAGGCGGGCGTGGGCGGCGGTGAGCGGCTGGTGGAGGGGCTGAGCGCCGAGGGGCCGCTGGGTCTTCGGGAGGTCGCGACGGCCTGGGCGCGGGTGGGCGGCGGGCGGCGGCTCGGCGGAGCGCTGGCGCTGGGGGTGCTGGCGACGGCGGTGTGGTGGCTGGGGGCGCCGGAGGTGGTGGTGAGCGTGATGCGGCGGGTTGAGCTGCCGGAGGAGTGGGAGGTGGTGGTGCCGGAGGTGGAGTGGGCGGAGGAGGAGGCAGTTGGGGCGGAAGAAGAGCTGGATGATCTGCCAAGGACAGCACTGCGTCCCGCCCTGGTGAGCGTCCCCGGCGGCACCTTCCTCATGGGCAGCCCTGAGGAGGCCCTCACCTGGGAGGGTGACCGCAAAGCCAACGAGGATGAGCTCCCCCAGCGCGAGCTGACGATCCCGGCGTTCCAGATGTGTAAGACCGAGGTAACCCAGGCCCACTACAAGGTTGTCACGGGCACGAACCCGAGCTACTGCGGTTACGGCTGCAGCGACGATCTGCCGGTGCAGAACGTGTCGTGGTTCGACGCCGTGGCGTATCTGAACAAGCTGACGGCACTGGAGTCCGAGGCGCTCATGGCCTTGGGGGAGGCGGCGCTCACGGCCTGCTACGAGGGCAGCGGCGCCAAGGTGCGCTGGGCGACGGGATGTACGGGCTATCGCCTGCCGACGGAGGCCGAGTGGGAGTACGCAGCGCGGGCGGGGACAACGACGAGCTGGAGCTTCGGGGAGGATCCCGCCGTGATCGGGGACTACGCTTGGTATGACGGCAACTCGAGGGGCACAGTCCACGCGGTCGGCGCCAAGAAGTCAAACCCATGGCGTCTCAACGATATGCACGGCAACGTGTGGGAGTGGGTGTGGGATGCGTACGATTCGTACAAAAGTGGCAAAGTGGTATACAGTTCTGGCACAAGCCGCGCGCTTCGTGGCGGGGCGTTCAGCAACTCGCCCTGGCGCCTGCGCTCCGCGCGCCGGGACTGGTGGGCGCCCGAGGGCCAGGGCTGGAACTTCGGCTTCCGTTGTGCTCGTGGTCCCGGTCCCCAGCGTTGAGCCCTAGATATAATGATCCTGCCGCTCTGCGGCTGCCTCGCGCTCTGCGGGACGTCGAAAAACTTAACGAGTCGTACCAATTCGCGATTTCGATAAACCTTTCCTTCAGCCAATCCCTACGATGGCGCGGTAGGAACACGACGATTGCCCCAGCGCTACCACCCCGGGCGCGGCAGCCTTGCGCAGCCTCGCCCGGGTCCGGCGCCGCGCTACGCGCCCCAGGTTGAGCCCGCCCCGGCTGATCTGGTAGCCCAAGGCCGCGCCGGGCTGGGTCGTCGGCAGCACACGCCCGTGCTTGGGGTTTAACAACAGGCCCCGCTCGTTACGACGCCACGCCCGGATCCGTTCATGGGCGCGCGTGAGGGCGTCGGGGTCGTTGGAGAAGAGCGGCGTTGTGGCGCCAAGTATTTAAGCGGCACGCGGGCTCAACGCTGCGGGCCGGGGCCACGGGCACAACGAAAGCCGGCGTTCCTGTCCTGGTCCACGGACATGACCCTGAACCGGTACGCGGCGCGCAGGAACCTGGGCGTGTTGTAGAACGCCCCGCCGCGAAGCGCGCGGTGATCACCTTCGCTGTTTACCACTTTGTCACTCTTGTACGAATCGTACGCATCCCACACCCACTCCCGCACGTTGCCGTGCAGGTCGTACAGCCCCCACGGGTTCGCGTTCTTCCCACCAACTGTGTGGACCGTGCCCCTGGCGTTGCCAAAGTACCAGGCGTACTCCCCTGCCACGTCGGGATCTTCCCCGAAGCTCCAGCTCGTCGTTGTCCCCGCCCGCGCCGCGTACTCCCACTCCGCCTCCGTCGGCAAGCGATAGCCCGTGCAGCCCGCAGTCCAGGTCATCTCCTCCCCATTGACCCCATAGCAGGCGGTGAGCGGCGCCTCCCCCAGCGCAGCGAGGGCCTCGGACTCCAGCGCAGTCAGCTTGTTCAGGTAGTCCACAGCGCCGCGCCAGCTTACATTATGAACGGGCAGCTCGTCCCCACATCCAAAATCGCAGGTACTCGGCCTCTCCCCCATCACCGCCTCGTACTGCCCCTGGGTAACCTCCGTCTGACACAGGCTGAACGCCGGGATCTCAATCAATCGCTGAGGCACCTCATCCTCATCGGCCTGCCGCTCCCCCCCCCAACCTCCGCCTCCTCCGGGCTCCCCATCAAGAAGCTCCCGCCCGGCAGCCGCACCAGCGCAGGCCGGAGCCGCACCGTCTCCACCACGGGCACTACCTCCGCCTCCGCCCGCCGCGCAGCCCACCAAGGCAGCCCCAGCCCCGCCGCCACGCAGGCCGCGCCCAAGCTCCAACACAACCACTGCGAGAGTCTCACCAAGGCTCACCTCACCCCAGCCCTCTAACCCGCGCGCACCCGCAAAACACCGACCGAGCGCGTCACGACCTCCGAACACGCCCCGACCACACTCGACCGAGCCCGTCACGACCTCCAAACACGCCCCGCGCCCCCTCACCCGGTCACATCCGCCTCATCCCCCTTCTCCGGCCGATAATAGAAGCTACGGATCAGCCCCTTCTTGCCAGGAAACGCCACCTGCAGCCGCGGATACGCCCCGTTGTACACGCCGCGCGCCTTGACGAGGCTCGCCCGCAGCGCCGCGTTCGTGGACTGCTCGTCGTCGTAGTCCAGCATACGCTGGGCCCGGGCCGCGTCGATGGCCACGAGCGCCGCGCGCAGCACCTCGGCGAAGGGGGAGATCGCCGCCAGCTCGGCCTCGCTGTCATGCACCGCGAGCACGTTCTTGAGCATCCGCGACTGCTCCTCGCTGCCGAGGCCCGTCGTCATCTCCGTCGGCGTCACGGGGAACATGCGCAGGGTTCGGGCGTCCGCGCGGCCCTCGGGCAAGAGCGCCATGAGCGCCTTCACGTACCGCGACACCGCCGCGTCCAGCTCCTCGTCCAAGGTCCGGATCTCCGCCGTCGTGAGCATCCGCTGGCGACGGGCGGAGACGGCCGCGCTGGACTTGGCCTCGACGCCGTCGTGGGCAGTCTTAAGGTCGGCCGCGATGTCCGCCGCCTGGGGCCGATGAACGATCCGTAGTTAGACGAACATCAACAGGGTCAGCGCCGCTGTGGCGCTTGAGCCCTCTCGCATCGTGTACGTCGGCACGCTCCTCGTGTGGGTGAGCGCCGCCTTGGACCGTGGCCGAAGGCGGCGAGGACAGCGTACACCACGGTGTCCGGGGGGGTTGGCGCGGCGAGGGGCGCGGGCGGCGTGGACACGGGCGGGCAGGCGCTCACCGAGCGCAACGCAGACCGGTGTTTCACTTGGTCACCTGCTCACCGAGCGCAACGTAGACCAGTGTTTCATTCGTTCAACCGTTCACTGCGCGCAACGCAGACCAACATTCCACTCAGTCAACCGCTCACAGAGCGCAACGCACACCAACATTCCACTCGGTCACCCGCTCACGAAGCGTCACGCAGACCTGAATTTCACTCGGCCACCCGCTCACCGAGCGCCGCGCAGACCAGAGTTTCATTTGGTCGCTCGTCCACCGTGCGCGATGCAGACCAACATTCCACTCAGTCCGCCCGCCACCCCCC
>JAKLKE010000143.1:3505-13378 GCA_023150775.1 Myxococcota bacterium | reverse complement strand
GCGAGCACCTCAACTTCGACGCCTGGATGAAGGCCATCGACGACGTAGGCTACGACGCCGCCGGGGCCCTGCGTGAGCGCGCTTTGGACGAGCGCCTGCCCTGGGACCACATCGACATCCTCATCCCCAAGGAGTGGTTCGTCGAGGACTGGGAGCGCGCGGTTGTGCTCAAGCACGCCCAGGACTGCCGCCACTCCAAGTGCCACAAGTGCGGCGTCATCGACCACGAGCGCCCGCTCTGCGCGAGTATGCTGCGCAACAGCATCGCCGGGGCCAAGGCCGAGAAGGACTGGGAGAGCCGCCCGAAGGTGGAGCAGGTCGAGCCGCCGTCGGTGCAGCGCCTGCGCTTCAGGGTCGGCCGCCACGGCGGCGCGCGCTTCTTGTCGCACCTGGAGGCGATGAACTCCTGGGTGCGCACCTTACGCCGCGCCCGGGCGCCCTTGTCGTACTCCCAAGGTTTCCACGCCCACCCCAAGGTGACCTTCTCTACGGCGGCGCCCTGCGGCGAGGCCTCCACGGGCGACTGGATGGACATCGTGCTCAGCGAGCAGGTCGATCCCAGCGCACTCTTCGACCGCATGAGCCGCACCCTGGCCGACGGCTTCTTGCTGCTCGACGTGCGTGAGGTGCCGCTCAACGCCCAGTCGCTCATGGCCGCGGTGGAGGGCTTCTCCTACACCCTGTTCACCTCGACGGACGCCGAGCTGCTCCAGGCGCGTATCTGGGCGATCCTCCAGGCCGAGAACCTCGACATGCAGCGCTCGGTGAAGGCCCGCCGTGGTCACCGCCGCTTCCGCGAGGATCGTTCCGTAGACGTGCGCCCGATGATCGCCACCTTGACCGTCACCAAGACCGAGGGCGGCTCGGCCGTCGAGCTCACCACCCGGGCGCATGAGGCCCGCTTCCTCAAGCCCAAGGAGCTCATCGAGCTTCTGGAGCTTGATGAGGGCGAGGTGCGTGTGCTCAAGCGTGACACCCACCTGGCGGGGCAGGTGATGGAGCCCCTGGCCCGGCGGGTCATCGAGCTTGGGCCCGCCCAGCTCTGATCGGCGTCAAGGGTCGCGCCGGGTTATCCCGGCGTGATCCTCGGAGCCTCCAGATGAACCGCATGAAGAACGCCGCGCTCCTCGCGCTCCTGCTGCTCACCGGGGCCTGCGCCGCGAAGAAGGATCTCTTCGAGCGTGAGCTTCCCGACGCGCCCAAGGCCAAAGGGAAGACCATCGGCCTGTGGCCCTCGACCTTACTCTTTGAGCTCGACGGCGCGGTGCCCGATGGCATGGACACCTTCTCCGCCGGGCTCTTCGTGGGCAACGTCGTGCACTCGGGCGGCTACGTCTACGCCGGCGTGGACGGCGCCGAGGGCGAGGCCGACGAGGCGGGCCTGCCGGTTCGCTCCAAAGAGTTCACCCTGAACGCCGAGGCCGAGTTTGAGCCCCTGGCGCGGGCTTGGCTCGACGCCGAGCTGTTCGCCGCCGTGAGCGCGGTCACGACACCCCAGCGTCTGTCCGCGCCCAGCGGCCCGCTCCCCGCGCCGATCCGCCGCGTGCGCCGGGGCACCGACCCCGCCGATGGCACCGACAACATCAACCTGCCTCGATTTGATCTCGAGCCCGCCCCGGTGACCGACCTGAGCCTCCTGCCGGCCGGCGTGGACTGGGTCGTCGCGCCGACGGTGGTGCTCTACTACAGCCACAACGGCGGCTGGTTCATCGGCCAGCGTATGGGCACGGGCTCCGGCGCCCGAATCCGTGTGTTCTGGACGATCTACGACACCAAGACCGGCGGCGTCGTCTCTTATGGTGACCTAGAGGCCCGCTCGATCTCGCCCTACGTACTCACGCCGAACAAGGGCCAGCTTGAGGATCTGCTCATTCAGAGCGAAGAGAAGATTCAGCGGATGATGCGCGGCGCCGTCGTCCGCTGAGCGGCCGCTTGGCCCCAAAACGAGCGCGGCGCGCCGCCCCGAAGGGAGACGCGCCGCGCCGTGACCCCCGAAGGGGCTCAAATCACTGCTGAGAGGTGGGCTTGTCGCCGATCTTGACGCCGTGGGCCTCAACGGTCGCGCAGCGCTTGCCGAAGAGGGGACGGGCGCCGGGGACGGGGCCGAGGGGGATGCCCGTGGTCTCCATGGTGACGCGCGGGGCCAGGAGGTGGGTGGCCTCGGGCATCTTCTCCATGGCGACGTAGAGGGCGCGACGGCCCTCGGCGGTCATGGCGCCGGTCTGGACAAAACCAGCCTGCATACCGATGGCGCCATCAAGGCCGTAGTTGCCCGGCATGATCGCCGCGCCTTCGTTCTTGAAGAGGTGGCCGAAGTCGATGCCGAGGATGTAAGCGCCGCACTCCTCAGCGTTCGTGGCGCCGAGGACGGTGTAGTCAGCCTTGGCGAAGGGGATGGGGGCGCCGGGGATGGTGGCGCCCTTGAGCGCGCAGCCGGTGCCGACCGCGGCGATGGCGGCGATGGCGAAGAGGAACCGCTTCATGGTGTTTTCTCCCAGCCGAAGTGGCTGTTGATCAGGGAAGTGCACGAATGGAGCGGCGCTTATCCGAGCGACGACGGGGCTGTCAAGGTGAGGATGGATCTGACGACAGAAGCGACGACGAAAGCGACGGCGAGCGCATCCAGACGGGCGAAGGACGAGTTAGACTTCGCCGACTCCATTCTTGGGTGAGGTCCAATGTTCACGCTCAGCGATGATCAGCGCGCCTTGCAGGAGGCCGCGCGCTCCGCCGCTCAGTCAATCCTCGCTGGCACCCTCAAAGAAGACGATGAGGCAGAGCGCTTCCGCAAAGACCAGTTTGAGGCGCTCGGCGAGGCGGGCCTCTGCGGCATCCCCACAGCGGAGCGTCTCGGCGGCCTGGGGCTCGGGTATCTAGAGTACGCCTTGGTGCTGGAGGAGATCGCCCGCGTCTCCGCGTCTTACGCCGTCACCGTCGCGGTGAACGGCCTGCCGCAGATCATCCTCGCCCAGTATGGCGACGAGGCCCAGCGTGAGCGCTGGATGCCCGGCCTCGCCGCTGGCAAGCTCCTGGGGGCCTTCGCGCTCTCAGAGCCCGGCTCAGGCTCTGACGCGGCCTCGCTCACGACGACGGCGAGGCGGGAAGGGGACGAGTGGGTGCTCAACGGCACCAAGTTCTGGATCACCCACGGCGGCTACGCCGATGTTTATGTGGTGATGGCGCGCAGCGGCGGCCCTGGGCCACGGGGCATCAGCGCCTTCTTGGTGCCCGCGGGCACGCCTGGGCTCACGTATGGCAAAAAAGAAGAGAAGATGGGCTTACGCGCCAGCCCCACCGCCGAGATCATCCTAGAGAACGCCCGAATCCCCGCGGCGAACCTCATCGGCCAGGAGGGGGAGGGGTTTCGGGTCGCGCTCTCGGCCCTCGACTCCGGGCGAATCACCATCGGCGCCATCGCCGTCGGCATCTGCCAGGCGAGCCTTGACGTCGCCGCGGCCTACGCCTGCCAGCGCCAGCAGTTTAAGCAGCCGATCATCGACTTCCAGGCGGTCGGGTTTATGCTCGCCGACATGGCCTGCAAGACCGAGACGGCGCGGCTCTTGGTGCACAAGGCCGCCTCGCTTCGGGATCGGGGTGAGGTCTACACCCACGTCGCGGCGATGGCGAAGTGTGTGGCCACCGACGCTGGCCTCGCGGTCTCTCAAGACGCCGTGCAGGTGCTCGGCGGCTACGGATACACCCGCGAGTACCCCGTAGAGCGATACATGCGCGACTCCAAGGTGATGCAGATCGTCGAGGGCACGAACCAGGTGCAACGCCTCGTCATCGCGCGCCACCTCAAGCGCCAGTACGAGGGCGCGTGACCCAGCGCGCATCTCCGCGTGGTGGACTCCACAGCGCGCTCCTCCAGTGGCATAATTCAGCAGCGCGCGCTCCGGCGAGTACGCGTGTCGTCTGCTGCCGCCCTGTACCATTCGGACTCCGCTCCATGAAGCTGTCCGCCAGCCGAGTTCACGATGAAGATCTGTAGCCTCTGCGGACTGACCTACCACGACCGCGTGGACTTCTGCTTCGCGGAGGGCGAGCCCCTCGTCGTCGCGACGCCCCAGGCCCAGCGACCGCAGCCCGTGGCGTCGCCGACCTTGGCCAACTTACGCGCCGGCGCCCCTGACGTCGCCGCCCAGGCCGGGGGCGGGGCGATGTCCCGCAGCTCCTCGCCGACGCTTTTGCCCGACATGGAGTTTGAGGACGACGACCCGCTGACGCCGACCCACGAGGACGGCGGCTCGATGTCGGATCGTGCAGACCCCACGATCATCCCCGATGAAGATGACGACAACGCGCCGCCGCCGCCGCCGCTCGTGCGCCGCTTCTTGCCCGCGGAGACGGCCGATCTGCCGTTGCCGCCGCGCACCACCTCCGTGGCGAGGGTGACCGAGCCCGCGCGCCCGGCTGCGCCCCAGGCGCCTCCAAGATCCACCGCGCCGCCGCCCGCGCCGATCTCCCGGCCCGTCGCGCCGCCGCCCGCGCCCTATGGCGCAGGAATGGACCTTGAAGACAACGAAGACGAAGGCCTCGTTGACGAGCTGATGGAGGATGAGGACGACGGGCCCGCCATCGGTTTTGGTCTGCCGCCTCGGGGCCAGGCGCCGAGCTATCCGCCCAGCCAAGGCGGCTATCCCCAAGGCCAGGGCGGTGGTTATCCCCACGCCCAGGGGCCGTCGCCCGCCCAAGGGTACGGACAAGGCCCGGCCCCGTACAACCCCGTCGGCTTTGGCGCGGCGAGCGGCCCGGCGCCGCTGCCCACGCCGATGCACCCGCCGCAGCCCGAAGAGCGCCCCCGGGGCCTGACGATCCTGCTCGGGCTCATGCTGCTGATCGGCGTCGGCGGCGTCGCGCTCTTGATCTCTGAGCTTGGCGGGGACGACGTCGAGAGCCCGCCCGTCGCCGGAGACCCGCCCAGCGGCGAGGTCGGCACACCCACGGAGGTGGTCGCGCCGACGGAGGTCCCCACGACGGATCCGCCCGTCGAGCCGCCCGTCGAGCCGCCCACGACGCCGCCGGTCGTGCCGGTGGAGACGCAGCCAAAGCAGGTGAACCCGCCGACGCCCCAGGTCGCCACGACCACGACCAAGCTCCGCCTCGCGGCGAGCACGCCGGAGGCCGTCTTTTTTGTCGACAACGTGCGGGTAGGCACCGGCAGCGACATGGAGACCACGGTCAGCAACGGCGTGCACCGCGTGCGGGCCGAGGCGCCTGGCCGCGCGCCCATCGAGCGCTCCGTCGACGCCAAAGGTGGTGTTGAGGATCTCTTGTTCGCGCTCAAGGTCGTCGCGACGTCTCCGAGCACGCCGCCGACGCCGCCGCCCGATCCGCCGCCGCAGAAGCCGCCTCCGGCCGCCACGACGGGCACGGTGAAGTTTTTCGGGCCGAGCGGCGCGCGGGTGTTTGTCGGCGCCAAAGAGGTGGGTTTTGCCGGCGGCACGGCCCAGCTCAGCGCCGGCCGCACGACCTTCCGAGTGCTCTTGCCCTCGGGCGTGACCTACGACGTCACCCAAGACGTCAGCTTCTCCGGCGGTGAGGCCCGGGTCGTGGTCACGCCGCCATAAGGTCGAAGGCCCGAGGCCTAGGCCGGGTGAACGACCGAACGATTGAGGCCGCGCCAGCTTGGTGCGGCCTCAGCGCTTCAGATCTTGATCTTTGGATCCATGATTTGACATAATATACATTCTCAGAAGTTATGGATCCGGCGCGGGTGAGGGGCTATGCTGGCCCCATGGTGCTCCTCCTCCTGCTCCTCTCTTGTGCGCCGACGAACCTCGCCGTGCCCCTGCGCGACGGCCTGCTCTCGGTCAACCCGACGAGCCTGAGCTTCGGTGAGGTCGGCTGGGCGCGTGTCGAAGAGCGCTCCCTACGTCTGCAGAACGACGGCTTCGCCACCACCACTCTGAGCTTAGACTTGAGCGGCCTGGGCTTCTCCGTTGATCGCGCCGGGCTCACCTTAGGTGCCGGCGAGTCCCAGACGATCACCCTTCGTTACAGCCCCCAGAGCGTTGAGCCCAGCGACGGCGCGCTGCGCCTCGTCGAGCCCGGCCGCACCCTGGAGGTCAGCCTTCGCGGCGAGACGGCTCTGGATGGTGACGGCGACGGCGCGGACGCGAGCGCCTGGGGCGGCCCCGACTGCGACGATCTTGACCCCGACGTGTTCCCCGGCGCGGCCGAGGGCTGGTACGACGGCCAGGATCAAGACTGCGACGGCGGCTCGGACTTTGACCAAGACGGCGACGGCGTCGAGCGCCAGCCCGAGGGCCGAGACTGCGACGACACCGACCCCGACGTGATCCCCGGCGCGACGGAGCGCTGGTACGACGACATCGATCAAGACTGCGACGGCGGCTCGGACTTTGACCAAGACCGCGACGGCGTCGACGCCGCGCCCCGGGGCCTCGACTGCGACGACACCGACGACGACGTCTTCCCCGGCCGCGTCGAGATCTGGTACGACGGCCAGGACCAAGACTGCTCCGGCGGCTCGGACTTTGACCAAGACGGCGACGGCGCCGAGCGCCAGCCCGAGGGCGACGACTGCGACGACGAAGACGCCGCCCGGGCGCCGAGCCTGCCTGAGCGGCCTGATGACGGCGTTGATCAGGACTGCGACGGCGAGATCGACGAGGCCGCCTGAGGCCTTGGGCCTCTCGCTCAGCGCGGGCGGAACAGGCTTTGGCCATCCCAGGAGCGGTCACCCTCGGTCTCAAGCACCGTCGGCGGCGGCGCGGGCGCCACAAAGGACAACAGCGTCCCGGCGTTGGTCAACGCGAGGATCTGTCGCCCCACCACGGTGAGCCCGGCGGTGACGCCGTTGAGCTGGTAGCCAGGATCGTAGCGCCAGATGAGCGCGCCGGTCTCGCGGTCGACGAGGTAGATGCCCTCGTCGGAGCTGGAGACCAAGACCCCGATGGCCGTGGCCTGGGGGCTAGAGAGCGCGCCGGAGTCGCCGGTCTCGAAGGTCCACAAGACCTCGCCGGTGTCTCGGCGCACGGCGCGGAGCTTGCCGTCGGTGCTCGGATGGTAGAGGAGCTCGTCCTCGACCAAAGGCTCGGCGGCGGTGCCCGCGTCGATGCGCCAGCGCGGCGTGCGGTTGCGCAGATCCAAGGCCACGAAGGGCTCGGAGTAGCCGCCGACGTAGAGGTCATCCCCGGCGGCCCGAGGGGTGCCGATGATGTCGGGGTATCTCCCCTCACCGACGCGGGCCTCCCAGATGGGGCGGCCGGTGGCGAGGTCTAAGGCGAGCACGGCGCCATCAGAGAAGCCGACGAGGAGCTCATCGTCCACGACGACCGGCGAGGGCGCGCCGAAGAGCGTGAGGTCGGACTGCCGGGAGGCGTCGGTGGGCCGCTGGTAACGCCAACGCACCTCACCCGTCGAGGCGTCGAGGGCGAAGACGACACCATCGACGTTGGCGACGTAGGCGGTGTTGTCGGCCAAGGTGGGCCGGGCGGTGATCGGCGCGCCACCAAAGTGGGACCAGATCGGCTCGCCGCCCTCGACGGCGTAACAGAAGGTGTAGCCCGCGCCGTCGACAAACCAGACGCGGCCATCGGCGGCGACGGGCTCGGCGAGCAGCGGCGCCCGCGCGGGGTACTCCACGAGCACCTCACCCGTGCTGCGCAGGAGCCGGAGCAGCGAGGAGTCTCCGGCGCTGCCCACAAAGATGGACTCACCGTCTACCGCCGGGCGCACGAGCTCGGTGTGGGTGGCGGAGGTGACCTTGGGGCCCGGGAGGCGCCGCGACCAGTCGAGCACCGGGGGGCCGCCGATCTCCTCCTGGGCGGGCAGGCCGGGACGCTCCGGCGGGGTGAGATCGAAGATCCCCCCAAACGTGAGGAGCGCCAGCCAGGTCGGCATCAGCCGCTCCCCGGCGTCGGCGCGGCGGGCGCCGGGCTCACCGCGGCCGGTGTGGCCGGGGCGCCGAGCTCAACGGCGAGATCTACCAGCCGCGGGCTCTCGGGGTACCGTTTGCGCAGCTCCTCCATCGTCTGGAGCGACTCGGGGCCTTTGCCGTTCTGGGCTTGGGCCCGGGCGAGGCCGATGAGCGCCTGCTCGCCGAAGAAGCCGCGGTCGGCGTCGGCCACGGCGCGGTAGTGGGTGATCGCCTCGTCGAGCTTGCCCTCGTCTAAGGCGATGCTCGCGAGGCCGTTGTGGGCGACGAAGCCGAAGACTCCGACGTCTTCAGCCTTAAGCGCCCCCTCAAAGGCGGTCTTTGTCTCGGCGTCGCGGCCGAGGCGCTGCCAGAGCTCGGCGGCCTTGAGCCAAGCCTGGGCGGCCTGGGCGCCGCTCGCGTCCTCGGCGGTGGCCTGCAGGCGCCGGGCGCCCTCCTCTAAGTTGGCGACCCGGGTGGCGTCGTTGAGGTCGTCGGCGGGGCCGATGCCCATCATGCTCAGCTCGCTGGGCTTGGGCACGCGGAAGTCGATCGCGGCGATGTTCGCCTCGGCGTCTTTCGCGCGGCTCTCGGCCCAAGAGTCGTAGAGCCCGTACACCAGGGAGCCCACAAGGACGAGGCCGATGGCCAGAGCGCCGTGTTTCCAATAGGTGAGCGCCCGGTCATACACCCACATCTGGGCTTGAAAGAGCGGATCTTCTTGGGTTTGAACGAGCTCGGTCTCTTCTTCAACGGGCGGCTTGGGCGCGTCGGCCACGACCACCTCCTCGGGCGTTGTCTGGATCCGGCAATGGGTAACCGACCACGCGCGGTTTGTGAACGGCCCGCGCGCTGGCCGGGGCGCGTCGGAGCGAATATCCGAGTCATCCCGACGATGGCGCCCTGCCCTGCCCCGCCTCTCCCCGCCCGGCCGCTCCCTGCGCGCTCCCCGGAATCCCGATGACCTGGCTCCTCTGCGCTCTGTCCGCCTTCGCCGCCGAGCCCGCCCCGACGCCGGTGGTGGAGGTGTCCCCCGCCGCCGCGTTCGTGCCGCTCCCCGGCTTCCCGAGCTTGCTCGCCCGGGATCTGCGCGGTCTCGGGCTGTCGTGGGCCGTCGCGGTGCCGTCTACGGCGGCCTTCGTGCTCGTGGCGCGGCCCGTCGCGTCCAACCCCCGGCAGCTCATCACGCTGAGCTTCGTCGGCTACGCCGTGAGCACCATCGCCGCGAATCAGCTCTTCGCGCCCACGGCCCCGGTGCTTAGCATCGTGCCGAACGAGGGCGGCGTCACCGCCGTCGCGACGATCCCCCTGCGTTAGTGAAGGAGCGCTCCTTGGGCCGGAACCCGTACATCCACGCTGATCCCCCGCCGCCGCCCAAACGTGCGTACAAGCTCTGCCTCAAGAACACGGGGCAGGTCTTTGAGGTCAACCCCGACGATCTCCCTGACGACCACTACGAGGGCCAGGCGGGCTCAGTGCTCAGCGTGCTGCTCCGTGGGGGGGTAGACATCGAGCACGCCTGCGGCGGCGTCGTCGCCTGCTCCACCTGCCATGTGTATGTGCAGCGTGGGCTCAAGACGGCGAACGAGGCCATCGAGGAGGAGGAGGACATGCTCGACCACGCCCCGGCGCTGCGCTCGACGTCTCGCCTCGCCTGCCAGTGTGTGCCCGACGGATCTGAAGACGTCGAGGTCGAGATCCCCGCCTGGAGCCGCAACGAGGTCAAAGAGGGCCCACACTAAGGGGCTCCCCTTAACTGACTCGCGGTCAGTTAAGAAAGCCTCGCACTGGCAGCGCCGCAGGGTGTACCGGCGCGGGCTCGGGGCTGTGGTCGGTGTCTAACCACAGCACGACGGCGTCTGGGGCGTGATCGAGGTAGAGGTTCACGTTCGCGGGCTCGTTGTCGGCGCCGACGATGAGGGGCTCGGGCGGGATGATCTCCGCCAGGGCCCGGGCCTTCCAGTGGTGATCGGCCTCCCTCGCCTCGGGCT
>JAKLKE010000143.1:0-3492 GCA_023150775.1 Myxococcota bacterium | reverse complement strand
CAAGGGAAGCCCGCCCGGGCCAAGGCGCGCTCGGTGCCCGGGCGCATGGTGTCGTCGCGGCCGGTGAGGTAGACCGGGCGTAAGCCCGCCCGGGCCAAGGCGCGGGTGAAGGCGACGGCGCCGGGCAAGGGCTCGTCGAGCTGCATCCAGTCGCTGGAGAAGAAGCCGCGCCACCACGCCGCGCGCAGGGCCTCGTAGCGCGCCTCCACCCAGACCTTGGGCAGGCCCGCGCGCCGCAGCGTCGCGCGTAGATCCCAGTCCTGAAAGTGGCCCACGGAGAGCGCGGACAGGGCCTCGGCCTCACCCATCGACGCCGCCCAGGCGCGCAAGATGCCGAGCTGACGCGGGCGGTTGTCGAACAAGCAGCCGTCTAGATCCAAGACGGCGATCCCCTGCCCTGCGGCCTCCGCGTGGGCCAAGGCCCGTCGAAGGGCCGCGGACTGCCGCGGGTCGGAAGCAAAGGCCCGCCACGCCATCAGCTCGGCTCACCCAAGGCGGAGATCAGCTCGTGGAGGTCATCGGCGTTGGGGGATCCCATGGCTCGTAAGGTCTTGTACGCGCCTTGAAGAAGCGCCGCGCCCTCGTTCACCTGGCCTTCAGCGAGGAGCACCTGCCCCAACATGCCGTCGCTCACGGCGGCGGCTTCAGGCAGGCCGAGGCTGCGCTGGAGCGCGGCGGCGCGGCGGAAGGGCTCGGCGGAGGCGGCGGTCTGGCCCAGGCGCGCGAGCCGGGCGCCGTGCACGAAGCTCGCGGCGGCGGTGGCGGCGGGATCGCCCGAGGTCTCGGCGACGTGGAGCTGCTCGGAGGAGAGCTGCAGCGCCTCGTCCCCACGATTCGCGGCGAGGGCGATCTCCGCGGCGCGATGCAGGGCCTCCAAGGCGCCGCTGGGCTGATCGAGCTCGTGGTAGGTGCGCGCGGCGTAACGTAGGCGGCCGATGGCGTCGCCGAGGCGGCCAAGGCGCTCCTCGACGGCGGCGAGCTCGGTGAGCGTGGCCCCACGACCGTTGAGATCCCGCAGCACCTCGCGGCCGTCCAGGGCCTCCTCAAGGCGCTCGGCGGACTCGTCCAGGCGCCCGGCGACGGCGAGCTGCACGCCGAGCTGGTGCAGGGCGTCCACCACGGCGGGGCGGCTGTTCGCGCTGCGGGCGAGGCGCAGAGCCTCTCGGCAACGAAGCAGCGCCCGATCGCTCGACCCGGTGAGCTGATCCACCTGGGCGGCGAGCAGCAGAAACGCCGAGCGCCCGCGCTCTTCGCCGACGCCGTCAGTGAGCCAGAGGCCCTGCTCAACGAGGCTCTGGGCGTCTTGAACCTGGCCGGAGCCCACGAGGATCTGGGCGAGCTGGTGCAGGGCGCTCGCCTGGCCGGAGCGGTCGCCGACCTTGGAGAGCGCGGCCAACATGCTCTCGGCGGCGGCGCGGCAGCCGGAGTAGTTGCCGAGGCCCAAGGCCACCTCAAACCGCATCTGGTGCAGGCTCGCGAGGCCCGCCCAGTCGCCGGTGGACTCCCGCAGGGGCGCCGCGGCGTCGAGGTGCTCCAAGGCCTTGTCGGGGCGGCCGACGTGGGCGTGCAGGATCGCGAGCAGGTGGTGCGCTGCGGCGGACCCCGTGCGATCCCGGGCCGTCGCGAAGCCGGAGAGCGCCTCTTGGGCGGCGCGTAGGGCGCGCTCGTAGTCGCCAGCCCGCTCACGGGTGACCGCTTCGTGCAGGTGCTTCATGGCGAGACCAGTGTCGGGCGCGGTCATCTTGAATCTCCGCAGAGCGAACGCCCACCATACCGCGTCCGGGGCGCTCGCTCCACCTTCGTATTGACGCTATGAAGAGGGCGTCGTTGCGCCCCGAGCCTGGAGCCGCCTGATGTCCAAAGCGCCCCCACGCCGCGCCCCCGAGGCCGAGGCCCACCTCGCCGCCGCGCTCAAGGCCTTGGGTTTTATTGGAGATCCTGAGCTTGAAGAGTCCCCAGCGCGCCTCGCCGACTGGCTCTCGGAGTTCAGCCCCGGCGCGCCGCTGAGCCCGCTGAGCCTGTTCGACGCGCCCGGTCAGGATCTCGTCTGCCTGCGCGGCCTGCCCTTTTATTCCCTCTGCGCGCACCACCTCCTGCCCTTCTTCGGGGAGGCCACCGTCGCCTATGTGCCTGGGGTGAAGGTCGCGGGCTTGGGCAGCGTGCCGAGGCTCCTGCGTGAGCTCGCCCGCCGCCCGCAGCTCCAGGAGCGACTGGGCGCGCAGCTCGCCGAGACGCTCTTAAACGACGCCGGGGCCGTCGCCGTGGGGGTGCGCTTAGAGGCGCGGCAGATGTGTATGGAGCTTCGTGGCGCCGAGAGCCCCGGGCTCATCATCACCACAGCCCTTCGTGGCGCGCCCAACCCCGCCATCTCGCGAGCGGTCGGCCTTGGCTGAAGGCGCCGCCGAGCCCCGCGCCGCGCCGCGTGTGCGTTTTGAGGCCGCGCGCTTCGTCTGGCCCTCTGGCGAAGAGATCCTGAGCGGCCTCAGCCTCGATCTGGCGCCGGGGCAGGTCGTGGCCCTCGTCGGCCGCAGCGGCTGCGGCAAGAGCACGCTGTTGCGCCTCGCCGCCGGGCTCTCGACGCCTACGGGCGGCGTCGTAGACGTCGGCGACGCCCGCCGGGCCTTCGTGTTTCAGCGCCCAAACCTCTTGCCGTGGCGCACCGTCGCCGAGAACGTGGCCTTACCCCTCACCTTGATCGGTGAGGAGGATCCCGCCGCCGTGGCCACGGCCCTCGCCCAGGTGGGCCTCAGCGACGCCGCGCACAAGCTCCCCCAGGCGCTCAGCGGCGGGATGCAGATGCGTGTGTCCATCGCCCGGGCCCTCGTGAGCCAGCCGACGCTGTTGCTGCTCGATGAGCCCTTCTCGGCGATCGACGCCTTGACCCGCGCCCGGCTGCACAGCGAGCTCGGGCAGATCCTCGACGCCCGGGGCTTCACGACGATGCTCGTCACCCACGATCTGCACGAGGCGGCCTTGCTCGCGGATCGGGTGATCGCCCTCGCGGGGCCACCGCTGCGGGTGCTCTTGGACCTGCCGGTGATCTCCCCCGCCCCTCGGGGCCGCCGGGATCTCTACGACCCCCGCGTCGGCGAGCTCGTGCGCGCCCTGCGGGCCGCCTTAGACCTGGACACGACGCCATGAGCCGCGCCTTGCCCGCGCTCATCGGCCTCATCGCCCTGGGCGTGTGGGCCGCCCTCGCCGCGCGTCTGCCCGAGGTGCTCTTGCCCTCGCCCTTAGAGGTCGGCCGCGCGACGCTCCACAACGCCCCACGCCTGGCCGAGTCCACCCTCGTGACGGCCTCGGCGGCGCTGATGGGCCTGGGGAGCGCGGCGGTCTTTGGCGGAGGCGCCGGGGTGATCTTCGCGCGATCCTCCGCGTTGGAGCGGGCCTTCGCGCCGTATACGCTCCTGCTGCAGACCGTGCCTGTGGTCGCCATCGCGCCGCTCTTGGTGGTCTGGCTGGGCTATGGCCTCAAGGTCTCGGTGTGCACCG
>JAKLKE010000142.1 GCA_023150775.1 Myxococcota bacterium | reverse complement strand
TGAGCACGACATCACGAACCAGCGGCGCCACGTTCACGAACGCCTTGGACGTGATCTCACCCGCGACGAAGACCACGCCCGTCTTGACCAAGGTCTCGCAGGCCACGCGCGCGTGCGGGTCTTGGGCCAAGTACGCGTCCAGAACGGCGTCCGAGATCTGGTCGCACATCTTGTCGGGGTGGCCTTCCGAGACCGACTCGGAGGTGAAAAGGTAGTTCTTCAGGGCCATTGGCTCGATCTCCTCCGCGTGCAGTGCTCCGCGTCCCTCTTTGAGCGCGGGGTGGACGACCCGATGATCGGGCGCCGGGGCCATGAAGTATCCGTTCCCCCGGGGCTCCTGTCAAGCGCCGGGCGCACCGCCGCAGAAGAAGCTCACAGTGTGCTAGGATGAGCCGAGCCTCCTGATTCGGAGCAAGGCATGGCGCACTCCCCCCGGTTCCTGAACCTCGTGAACGACGCAAAGTCGCGAGTTCGTGAGGTTGATCTTGCCACAATCCTCGCTTGGCGCGAAGAGGGCCAGCCGTTCACGCTCCTCGACGTGCGGGAGGAGTCCGAGTGGGCTGAAGACCGCATCCCCGGCGCGGTTTATCTGGGCCGGGGCATCTTAGAGCGCGACGTCGAGGCGATGTGCCCTGAGCCCGACGCCCGCCTCGTCTTGTACTGCGGCGGCGGCTTTCGTTCGGCCTTGGCCGGGGACAGCCTGCAGCGCATGGGCTACGGCGACGTGTGGTCCCTCGCCGGGGGCATCAAGGCGTGGTGGGCTCATTCGGGTCGTTGAGCGCCTCTTGGCGATCCCTCCGCAGGCGCAAGAGCGCCCGCACCAAGGAGAAGATCCCCAGCCCCACAAAGAGCGCCACGGTGCCTTGGCCCATCTTCACGGGATCCCCCTCAGCGGCCGGCCAGAGCGTCGAGATGAAGGGGAACGCGAGCACCGTGCCCTCTTGTCGCTGGTTGGTCCAGTACACGAAGGCCGCCGCAGAGAGCATCAACACGGGAGAGAGGAAGCGCATCGGCGCAACTTATCTCCTGATTCGTGATCTTCGCCCGATCCCCGCCCCGGTTTGTGGGCTCTGAGCGTAAAACCAGAGGTGTGTGATGCGAGTCGGAATGATTGGGCCTGATCTGGAGGCCAAAGGTGGGATCGCCACCTTGGCCCGGACCTTCTTGCAGAGCGAGGCCGTGCGCGCCCATGAGCTGCGCTACTTTCCGACCGTCGGCTCGGGGCCGATCGCCCAGCGTGTGGGGCAGATGGCCTTGGGCCAAGCGCGGGCGGCGCGGGCGATCTTCCAGGGCTATCGCCCGGAGCTGGTGCACATCCACGTCGCCGATGGGCTGTCGTTCTACCGAAAGCTCGTCTACATGCGCGAGGCCCTCGCCTTGGGCGTCCCCGTGGTGCTTCACAACAACTTCGCGCACTTGGAGCGCCTGTACAACAAGAGCCTCGCCCACGCCGCCCTGGTGCGCCACACCTACACCCGGGCGGCCTTGGTCTTGGCGGTCTCGACGGACATGGCCGCCCAGCTCAATGAGTGGACGAACGGCCAGGCGAAGGTCGAGGTGCTGTACAACCCCGTCGACACCAAGGAGCTCGGGCGCCACACCCCCCGCGCCTTCGGGCAGGGGCTGCGGGTGCTGTTTATGGGCGCCATCGGCCCTCGAAAGGGCGTGTTTGACCTGGTGACGGCCTGGGCGGAGGTCGTGAAGGCCGTGCCTGGGGCGACGCTGCGCATCGGCGGCGACGGCGAGCTCCCCAAGCTGCGCGAGCGTGTGGCCGAGCTGGGGCTCGGCGACTCCGTCGAGCTGCTGGGCTGGGTGAAGGGTGAAGATCGCCTAAAGGTTTGGGCTGAGGCCGATCTTTACTGCCTACCCTCCTACGCCGAGGGCCTGCCGGTGAGCGTCTTAGAGGCCATGGCCTCGGGCCTCGCCGTGGTCTCGACCGCGGTGAACGGCACCCCAGACGCCGTGGTGGAGGGCGAGACGGGCCTGCTCATCGCGCCAGGAGACGTCGGCGCCTTGCGAGACCGCCTCGTGCGCCTGCTCCAAGGACATGAGGAGCGGACAAGAATGGGCGCCGCGGGGCGGGCGCGGGTCGAGGAGGTCTTCGACGGCGAGGTGCTCGGCGCGCGGCTCGTGGAGCTGTGGGAGCGGGCGCTGCGGAGGCGGTGACCGGGCCCTTGGCCCCTAGGAGCGCGCATGATCGTCCTCTTGTTCACCCTGGCCTGCGGAGAGGCGCCGAGCGCGGCCGCCGACCCCGTCGCCGTGGACTCGGCCCCGCTCATCACCCTAGGCGAGCCCGAGGCCTTGATGTCTGAAGGGGGCCTCACCCTAGAGCGCCAGCGCTGGCGCTGGGGCCCCAACGATGGTCCGCCGACGCGCTCGATGGTGACCTACCGCGCCCGGGCGCCCCTCGACGCGCGGGTGGCTGTGCGCCCCTCGGAGACGGTGGAGCCCTTCGGAAGCTTGGTCCCGCAGGACGATGCCGGGCCTTGGGTGGCCATCAACGGCGGCTTCTACGAGGAGGGCGCCATGGGCCTCGTGGTGAGCGAGGGCAAGGAGCTCACGCCGCTCAGCCCGCGCGGGGGATCTGGGGTGTTCTTCTGGAGCCCGGCGGGGGCCCAGGTCGTGCACCGCGACGACTGGCGGCCGGGGCCGACGGAGGCCCTGCAGAGCGTCGATCGGCTGGTCAACGCGGGGGCCAGCGTGGTGAAGGCGATCGGCGGGCCGCAGACCGCGCGCTCCGCCGTCGTGGTCGGCAAAAACGTGCTCTGGCTGGTCATCTGCGCCGCTGAAGACACGGTGGCGACCACCCGCGCGGGTGAGCTGCAGCTTGGCGCCTCGGAGCACGCCGGGCCGACCTTGGGCGTGTTCGCCGACTATCTCCTCGCCTCGACGGACGCGGTGACCGCGCTGAACCTCGACGGCGGCATCTCGACCCAGCTCGCCGCGGCCATGGGCGGTCAGCGTCTTGTGGTCACCGGGCAGGCGGGCACGATCAACACCTTGGTGCTGCGCCCGCGCTGAAGGCCTCAGCGGGGCAACATGCCGAAGCCTCGGGCCATAAACGAGGCCACGAAGATCATCAGCACGACGATGACGCCCTCGGCGTGATTGATCCACAGAAAGGCGCGGGCGTGGCGGGTGTCGGGCTCTTGGCCCCGGGCGATGTGCAGGCGCCACCGTAAGAAGGTGATCATCGGCCAGGCCTCTAAGATCAGCACCAGGGCCATGAGGCCCATCTTGAGGTGGAAGGCGCCGGAGCCCATATAAAAGTCGGCGCCCTTCTCGACGCCGCCGAAGGCCCGGGCGAGGCCGGTGCCGACCCACAGCGCCGCCGCCAGCCCCCAGGCGTTGTCGTGGCGGAGCACCTGGTTTCGCCCCTCGGCGTCGAGGGTCCCCGCCAAGGCGAGCCCACGCCCGCGCAGGCTCACGAGCCCCACACCCAGCGCCAGCAGGTGCAGGCCCGAGAGCACCGCCGCGAGGGTGAGGCCGCTCATGGGGCGTGCCGCGCGGTCGGCGGGTCAAAGAAGAAGGTGCCGCCGGGGCCACCCTCGGCGTAGAACGCCCGGATCGTGGACCAGGCGTCCTCGGCGGTGTCGACAAAACGCACGAGGTCGAGATCTTCGGCGGCGATGACGCCCTCCTCGACGAGGTGCTCCAGGTTCAGGGCCTTGCGCCAGAAGACCTCACCGACGAGCACCACGGGCATTCTGCTGAGCTTCTTGGTCTGCATCAGGCAGAGCACGTCAAAGAGCTCGTCTAAGGTGCCGAATCCGCCGGGGAAGGCCACGAGCGCCCGCGCCCGGAGCAAGAAGTGCATCTTACGCAGCGCGAAGTAGCGGAATCGGAAACAGAGACCCGGGCTGAGGAAGGGGTTCGGGAGCTGCTCTTTGGGCAGGGTGATGTTGAGGCCTACGGACGGCCGACCGAGCTCCCAGGCGCCTTTGTTGGCCGCCTCCATCACGCCGGGGCCGCCGCCGGTCATCACCGTGAGCCTCACCCCGGCGCAGAGCTCCTCTGACGAGGCGAGGCGGCCAAAACGCCGGGCGTCCTCGTAGATCGGCGACTTGGCGACCTGGCGCTGGGCGAGGGCCACGGCCGCCTGACGCGCGGGGTCGTCTGGCGCGCGGCTCAGCTCAAGCTGGGCCCGGCGCAGGGCCTCGGCGGCGCGCTCTGGCGAGAGCACCCGGGCGCCGCCGAACACCACGACCACGTCCTGAACCCCGGCCTCCCGCAGCAGGCGGTCGGGCTTGAGGTACTCCAACATCAGGCGGGTGGCGCGGAGGTCCTCGCGGTCCAAGAAGGCGACGTCCTCATCGGCGGGGATGTAGGAGCGGTCTTCGACCAAGGCGCGCACACGAGCGGACTCGCGGGGGTCGTAGCCCATGGCCGCCGGGGACGGCGCGGACGGCGCCCGGGGGCGGCTGGGGCCGTCGAGGTTGAGGTCGAGGTTCTCCGGCGGCACCATCGCGCGCAGGCCGAGCTCGTCTTGGATCTTGCGGCGCAGGGCCTCGGTGGCGGCGGGCTCACCGTGGTTGAGCCACAGCGCCTCGGGCGGCGACTTGAGGCGGCGCAACCAGTCCACGAGCTCGGTCTGATCGGCGTGGGCGGAGTACCCTTCGAGGTTGTGAACGCTCGCCTCGATGGGCACCTCTTGGCCGTGGAGCTTGAGCAGGCGTCGGCCCGCGACAAGATCGCCGCCGCGGGTGCCCGGGGCCTGGAATCCGACCAGGGCGATGGCGTTTCGGCGGTTGGGGCCAAGGCGCGCGAGGTGGTGCAGCACCCGGCCGCCGGTCAACATGCCGCTCGCCGAGATGAGGATGTGGGGCCCCTCGATGTTGCGCAGGGCCTTGCTCTCTTCGACCTCCCGCACAAAACGCACGCCCTCGGCCATCCGCGCGCAGTCCGTCGGGCTGAGGCGATGGAAGCTGTGGTGTTTGATGAACAGGTCCGTGGCGCTCACGGCCATGGGGCTGTCGAGGATCACCGGGAGCGCGGGGATCCGCCCATCGTCCAAGAGGCGCCGCAGCGCCCAGAGGAGCGCCTGGGCGCGTCCCACGGCGAAGGCGGGGACGAGCAAGGCGCCGCCGCGGTTGGCCACGGTGTGGATCAGCTCGGCGAGGGCGTCGAGGGGGTCTACGCCCCGTGCGCGCACCCGGTCGCCGTAGGTGGACTCCAACACCAAGGCCTCCGCCTCGGGCGGGGCCTCGGGCGGGCGCATGAGCAGGTCATCTTCGCGGCCCAGATCCCCGGAGAACACCCAGCGCTGGCCTCTGTGGGTGAGCTGCACCGTCGAGGCGCCGAGGATGTGCCCCGCGGGCACGAACAGGGCGTTGAGCCCCGCGGCGACCTCTTGGGGCGTATGAAACGGCACGGACTTGAGCTGATCGAGGGATCGCAGGGCGTCGTCTTCGGTGTAGAGCGGCTCCGCCGGGGTGTGGCGTGAGGTGCCGTGCCGGTTGGCGAAGTTGGCGTCCTCCTCATGAATCCGGCCGCTGTCGGGCAGGAGCAGGCCGAGGAGATCCCGGGTGGGCTCGGTGCAGTACACCGGGCCTCGGAAGCCGTCACGCACGAGCGCCGGGAGCCAGCCGGAGTGGTCGAGGTGCGCGTGGGTCAAGACCACGGCGTCGAGGGAGCGTGGGTCGAGAGGGAAAGGCTCCCAGTTGCGCTCACGCAGCGACTTAAAGCCTTGAAAGAGCCCACAGTCGACGAGCACCCGCGCGCCGTCGGCCTGAAGGAGAGAGCGTGAGCCGGTGACCGTGCCCACAGCGCCGAGGAATCGAATCTTCATCGGCGGATCTTACCGCGCCGCGGGAGCGGGCGCAGCCGGCGCTGCCGCGCGAGCCAGCGCACAAAAAAACCCCGAGGGTTCACCTCGGGGTCTTCATCACGGCCAACCTGGGGCTCGGTCTTACTTCTTCTCTTCAGCCTCACGTTTGGCCTTCTCTTCGGCCTCACGTTTGGCCTTCTCTTCGGCCTCACGTTTGGCCTTCTCTTCAGCCTCACGTTTGGCCTTCTGCTCAGCGGTCTCTGGCGGAGCCTCCTCCTCCATGTAGCCGAGGGCCTCCATCTGGGCGCGGGTGGCGGCGTCGATCTCCGCCGCTTGGGCCTCCACGGCGCCGCCCTTCGCCGCGCCGAGCTCTTGCGCCAGGATCGCCGAGAGCGCCGTCTGCTTCTCGCCGTTCTTCCCGGCCTGGTCGTTCAGCTCGTTGGGGTCGCTGCTCATGTCGTACAGCTCCTCGGGCTTGAGGCCGCGAGGGTTGCCGTCGTTGGCGACGATGTACTTCCAGCCGCCCTGGATCACGGCGGTGATCTGGTTGCCCTCGAAGTCTTCCTCAGCGATGACCGTGCGGGAGAGCTTGGTCGGATCGAAGGCCGGGGCGGCGGGCTCCGCGGGCGGCGCGGCCGGATCAACGGGGGCGGCCGGGTCTACGGGGGCCGGAGGCGGCGCGAGGAGCTGGGTGTACCCGGCGCGGTCGGCGTCCTCCAAGAGGCTCGCGCCCTCCCACATCGGGGAGGGCTCTGCCCCCGCCAAGGCGGCGAGGGTGGGCGCCACGTCGATGCTGCGCACGGTCCAGGGCACCCGGGCCCCGGCGAGCTCTTGGTTGGGCAGCTTCACGATGAGGGGCACGTTGATCTGCTCCTCGTAGAGCGTCGTGCCGTGCCACCAGCCCTGGTGCTCGTAGAACTCTTCGCCGTGATCGGCGGTGAGCACGATGGCGGTGTTGTTGTAGCGGCCGGTCTCTTTGAGCCAGTCGAACAGCCGCTTCATCTCCGAGTCCATGTAGCGGATCTCGGCGTCGTAGGTGGCCTTGAGGTACTCCACGTCGGCGGCGTCAGGGCGCTCGTGCTCGGCGCGGCCATACCCCTTTGGCCTCGTCCACGACGACGTTGGCCGGCTGGTAGAAGTCTTCGACGACCTTGTGGTCGCCCTTGAAGCGCTCGCCGACCTTACGCAGCACGCTGTACATCGAGAGCTGGTACACCGACTCCGTGGCGAAGAACGGCATGTTCGGGGCGAGGTACTTGAAGCTGTCGAAGCCCTGATGGAAGTTGAACGACTGCGTCACGTTCGTGTTGTTGGGCATCCCCGCCGTGACGTAGCCCGTGCGGCTGAGCACCTCGGCGATCGTCTCGACGTCATCGGGGAGCACCGAGACCTTGAGCGCCGTGTTGTGCGCAGAGGGCAACATCGAGGTGTAGAGGCTCGCGAAGCTGGCGCGCGTCCACGAGGCCTGGGCGTGGGACTCCTCAAAGAGCAGCGCGTCTTTGGCCAAGGCGTCGATGTTGGGGGAGATGTCGGCGACGGGGTACCCATAGGCGCCGAGGTGGTCCGCCCGGAGGGTGTCGACGACGATGAGCAGCACGTCGGGGCGGGTGGCGAGCTCTTGGCCCTGCTGCTTCTCGGGGGTCAGAGTGTCGGCGCCGCCGCCGCCGGGGGCGAAGGAGAACGCGGCGCTGATGACCGCCACCGCGCCCCAGAGCGCCAAGGAGCCTTTGGGCTGCAGGAGGATACGCAGGGGCGTCTTGGTGAGCAGGATCGGACCCAAGAACAGGCCCAGGAGCGAGAGGCCGCCAAAGACGGCCAGCAAGGTGAGGTTGCCGCTCATGGGCACCCCCGCCTCGGCGTAGATGACCTTGTTGGCGATGTAGCGGCTGATCACCAGGCCCAAGGGCGCGAACACGCCGAAGAAGCCCAAGGAGTAGGCCAAGGGCTCGTTCACCTTGTCGGTGATCTTGGAGAGCACGGCGAGGCCGACGCCCACACCCAGGCCCATCGCCGCGCCGATGCCCGCGTAGAGCACCGCCGCGTAGAACAGCGCCACATAGTCGCTCACCGACCCTGCGGAGGAGAGCACCCACAGGGCCTCGGCCTCACCCACCAGCGTCCCGGCGACCACGCCAGAGAGCAGGCCAATCGTCACCATCCGAATCATCTCGGCTCCATCACGTTCGCGCGGCGTCATCTCCCGCGCCGCCTCAGGCTAACCCAAGCGCGTGGGGTTCGCCGCCGGGCTTCCAGGGGAACTTCTCAGCGGCGCCGCCACAGCCGGGCCGCTTTGGGGTAGAGAGGGGCGATGCTGCGCGCTACGAACCTGGTCAAGAGCTTCCACGATCCCGCCGGAGGGGTCGTCCACGCCGTCGCCGGGCTGTCCTTGGCGGTAGAGCCGGGCGTCATTTATGGGCTCTTGGGGCCAAACGGCGCGGGCAAGACGACGACCTTACGGATCCTCGCCACCTTGACCCGACCCGACGCCGGGGAGGTGGAGATCGGCGGGGTTGACGCCCTGCGCCACCCCGTCGAGGCCCGCGCTCGAATGGCCTATGTGCCCGCCGAAGGGGGCCTGCCCGCGCGGCTCTCGGCCCTTGAGGCCGTGACGCTCTTCGGCGAGGTGCAGGGTGTGCCCAAGGCCAAAGAGCGCGCGCTGCAGCTCCTCCACGAGCTCGGCGCCGGGGCCTATGTGGAGCGTGAGTGCGCCCAGCTCTCGACGGGCATGAAGCGCCGCGTCGTGCTCGCCCGGGCGCTGATGCATGATCCTGGGCTGTTGCTCCTGGATGAGCCCACCGACGGCCTCGACGTGCAGGGCCGCCTCGACGTGCTCCAGCTCATCCAGAGCCTCGCCGCCGAGCGCCGCGCCGTCGTGCTCTCCTCCCACATCATGGGGGAGGTGGAGCGGGTGTGCCAGCGGGCGTGCATCATCCACCGGGGGCTCAAGATCGCCGAGGGCAGCCTGGATGAGCTGCGCAGCTTGGGCGGCGCGGAGGCCTTGGACGACGCCTTCGTGGCGCTCCTGAACGCCGAGCCCGCGCCTTGAACACGGGCCCAAACACCGGCGCGTCCCCTCCCCTCGCCAAGGCCTGGGCCCTGCTCACGGTCTCGGTGCTCACCCGCACCCTTCGTGAGGGCCTCGTGCTCCGGGCGCTCATCTGGCCCGCGCTCATCATCGCGCTCACGCTCTTGGTCTCGGCCACCTTCGTCGCGGGGCTCTACGCCTCGAAGAGCGCGGCGGTGCCTGATGAGGCCTTCGCCGAGGTGCTCGTCGCCAAAGGGTTAGACGCCCGGGTCTACGCCGATCCCGAGGCGGCGTTTGTCGCGGGTGAGGTCGACCGCGCGGCCTTTGAGGGCCCTGAGGGCTGGGTGATCCTCGCGCGTTTTGACGGGGCGTACACGATGGCGATGGAGTCGGAGCTGCGGGCCCGGCTCGGCGCGGCGTGGCGGCCGATGCTCATCCCCCGGGCCGGGCGAAACGCCGCCTTGGGGCCCACGACGCGGCTGCTCGTCGGCTTGTTGGCCGTGCTGTTCGTGCTCTACGGCGTGGTCTTCGGCGCCGGGGGGCTCAGCCGGGATCAACAAGACGGCAGCCTCGACGCCGAGCGCGCCTTGCCTGTGCCGAGCTGGATTCACGCCGCCTCACGAATGGGCGCGGCGGGCCTCGCCCTCAGCGTGGCGTTCGCGGCCTCGGTCTGGCTCATTCACACGATCTTGGGGGTCAGCGCTCCTTGGGCCTGGTCGGTGGTCGGCGGGCTCTCGGGGCTCGGCGGCGCGGCCATGGGCTTGGGGCTCATGGCCCGGGCGGGTCGGGCGGAGTCGCTCTCGGGGCCGCTCAGCCGGGGCCTCGTCGCGGTGACCGGGCTCATGGCGCTCGGCTACTCGGCCCCCGCCCTCGGTCGGCACCTGCCCATCGCGAGCGTCGGCGCCTTGGTGCGCGGCGACCTCCCCGGCGTCGGCGCGGTGTTCACGACCCTCCTCGTGTGTGGGCTGGCCGCCTGGATGTTTGACCGGAGCGCCCGGTGATCCGCCCCAGCCGTGTCTTCGCCATCGCCCGGCGTGATCTGAAGGTGGTCCTCGCCGGCAAGGGCTCCTGGCGACTCGGCCTCACCGCCTTGGCGTTGTTGTTGCCCGCCGGGGCGATGCCGCTCCCGGAGTTCAAGACCCCGCTGGAGATCGCCCAAGCCGCGGGCGAGATCCCCCCCGCCTTGGCCGACCGGATCGAGCGGAACCCCCGCTTCGGCCTGAGGATGGAGGGCGAAGACCCCGTGCTCGTGCACACCAGCCGCGTGCCGCCGCCGCTTCGTGAGGTGCTCGACACCTTGCCGGGTGAGCCGAAGGTGCGGTTCGAGCTGCGCGCGACCGAGTTCCCCGTCCCCCAGCGGGGCCTGCTCCTCGCGCTGTTGAGCCTCTCGTTGTTGACCGGGCCGCTCACCGAGAGCCTCGCCGGAGAGCGCAGCCGCAAGACCTTGCTGAGCCTGCTCACGGCGTCGATCTCCCGGGGAGAGCTGGCCCTGGGCAAGTGGCTGGCCTGGGCCGGGGTGTCGAGCGTGATGACCCTCGCCGTCGCGCTCAGCGGGCGGGTGACCGGGGCGATGCCCCTGGGCCTGTGGTGCCTCGGCCTGCCCTTGGCCAGCGGCATGGCCGCCGCGTTGGGCCTGTGGTTGGGCCGGGACGCTGAGGATGAGGTAGACGGCGCCGCGCGTACGCTTCGGGCCCTGCCGGTGATCGCCTTGGGCCTCTTCGGCGCGGCCTACGGCCTCAACATGCTGAGCCCCGGGCTCGGCGCCGTCGTGCCTCTGGGCGGGGCTCTGTTGTTGGCCGGAGGGCTGATCACCGGGGTCGTGCCCGTGCTCGGGGCGGTCTTGGGCACAGGCCTTGGCGTCGGGGCGCTCACCTGGAGCGTGGCCCGGGCCCTCGACGCCGAGGGTGACCCGCGCCCCACCCCGGCCCTCTCCGAGCTCAGCCATCTGGGCGTCGGCGCCGCGGTGTGGTGGCTGCCCGTCGCCGGGCCCGCGGCCTGGGCGCTGGCGGGCAACCCCGACCTCGGCCAGAGCCTCTCCCCGGCGGCCGGTGTGGCCGTCGGCGGCGCGCTCTTCGGCCTCTACGCCCTCGTGGAGGCCCTGCGCCGCCACTGGAGCCTCGCGGAGCTGCTCAACCTGCCCGCTGAGGGCGTGCGCAGCCTCTATTTCCCCCGGGCGGCGCTCGTCGGCGTGGCGCTCTCCTTGAGCGCAGCGGCGACGGCGGCCCTGCCCTTTCCCGGCAACGGCTGGCTCTACGCCATCCGCCTGCGCCTGAGCGCCGGCCTCGACCCCGGCTGGGCGGGCTGGATCCCGGCGGCCCTGGCCGTGGCCGGGCAAGAGCTGATGTTCCGCGGGCTCCTGCAGCGCGCCGTGGGGCCGGCTCGGGCGGGGCTCTTTTTTGTGCTCGTCTGCGCGCCCCTCGATCCCCTCCGCGGCGCGGCGGCGGCGGCGGCCTTGGCGCTCCTCGCCCAGCGCGGCGGGGTGCCGTTGGCGCTCCTCGCCCGGCTGGCCTGGGCCGCAGCGCCGGAGTCGCTGTCGATCGCGAGCCCAGGCGGCGCCTGGCTGGCCCTGCTGGTGGCGGTGGGCGCGGCGGCCTTGGGCGCGGAGCGGCCGCTGGGGTTCTTGGGGAGGAGGTAGGGCGCCCCGCGCCGAGAGCAGCCAAGCGCCGCGCGGCGGGTTACATGCCGGTCCACCCCTGGAGGCCCGCTCCCCCATGTCCGGCACCCCACCGACCGGAAGAAAGCCCCCCTGGATCAAGGTGCGGCTGCCTACGGGCGAGCGGCAGGCCCGCTACAACCAGGTGCGTGAGCGCGCCCGGGATCTCGGCCTGCACACCGTCTGCGAGGAGGCCAAGTGCCCCAACATCGGCGAGTGTTGGGGCGGCGGCACGGCCACCTTTATGGTGATGGGCGACATCTGCACCCGCGGCTGCCGCTTCTGCGCCGTCACCACCCGGCGCAAAGGCGGCCCGCTCGACGTGTTGGAGCCCCAGAAGGTCGCCAACGCCATCGCCGAGATGCAGCTTGACTACGTCGTCGTCACCTCCGTTGACCGCGACGACCTGCCTGACCAAGGCGCGGACCACCTCGCGGCCTGCATCCGCGAGATCCAGACGCGGAACCCCCGCACGCTCTTAGAGGTGCTCATCCCCGACTTCCGGGGAGATCTCAACCTCTTGCAGCGGGTGATCGACGCCGAGCCTACGGTTCTGGCCCACAACGTCGAGACGATCCCCCGCCTCACCGCCCGGGTGCGTGACCCTCGGGCCACCTGGGATCAGTCCGTCGCCGTGCTCGCCCATGTGAAGGCCACGCGCCCGGAGATGTTCACCAAGTCTTCGCTGATGGTGGGCCTGGGCGAGACGCTCGACGAGGTGGTGGACGCCATGCGCGCCCTTCGCGCCGTCGGGGTCGATTTTTTGACCCTCGGCCAGTACCTCCAGCCCACGCCGCTGCACCTCAAGATCAGCGAGTATGTGACGCCTGAACGTTTCGCCGAGTACGAGCAGCTCGGCCTCAGCCTGGGCTTCACCTACGTCGCCTCGGGCCCGCTCGTGCGCTCTAGCTACAAAGCCGGCGAGTTTTTTATCCACCAGCACATCGAGGCGATGCGCGGTCACAGCGCGCCTTCAGAGGGGAGTCCCGAATGGACCACACCGCCCACGCCGTGAGCCGCCCCCGGGCTTACGCCGACCGCCTCGCGGCCTTGGAGTCGGGCACACCCAGCGCGGTGAGCCTCCGTGAGGGCGTCGCGCTGGCCCAACATCACGCATTGGCCACAGACGCTCGGGTGATGTTGCTCGGAGAGTCTGTGGGTCGTCTCGGCGGCGCCTTCGGCAGCTCTGAAGGGCTCCAGGCCCGCTTCGGCGCCGAGCGTGTGATCGACCTGCCCATCTCTTCGGCGGGCGCGGTCGGCCTCGCCATCGGCCTTGGCCTCGCCGGAAAACGCCCCGTCGTCGAGCTCGGCGGCGCCTTGGGCCCGGCCTTGGGCCAGCTCCAGCAAGAGCTCGCCGCCCCCGGCGCCGAGAACCCCACGCCCATCGTCCTGCGCTGGGTGCAAGACACCCCGCAGGCCCCCGTGCCCGTCGGCGTCGTCGCCGACGTAACGAACCTCCAGATCGCCCTGCCCTCCACCCCAGAGGCCGCCCAAGGCCTGCTGCTGGGGGCCCTTCAACAAGACGGCGCGGTGTTGATCATCGAGACCGTCTCTGTGCTCAGTGAAGAGGGTCAACACAGCGTCACCCCCCTGCCGCTGGGCCGGGCGAACCTGCGCCGCTCCGGAGACCAGCTCACCGTGCTCACCGCCGGATCCGGGGTGAAGGCCGCCTTGGCCGCCGCCGCCGAGTCCGATGTGTCCATCGAGGTCATCGATCTCGTGAGCCTGCGCCCCTTGGACCTGCCCACCATCGTGGCCTCTGTGTCGCGTACAGGCCGGGTGCTCCTCGCGGCGGAGCCCGGCTGGGGCGCTGTGTCGGAGGAGATCCTCGGCGCGGTCACCCGGGCGTGTTTCCTTCATTTAGAGTCGCCGCCCCAGACGGTCACCGCCTCGGCGGCGGCCATCGTTGAGGCCGCGTCTCAGAGCCTTCATTACTGATCCCCCCTTCGGCCCCATCGGCCACCCTGCCAGGAGCGTCGTATGTTCGTGTTTCACCTCCCCGAGATCGGCGAAGGCGTGGTCGAGGGCGAGATCGT
>JAKLKE010000141.1 GCA_023150775.1 Myxococcota bacterium | reverse complement strand
AGAAGGCCAAGGCCCTGCAGGCCATCGAGTCCACCTACGCCGACATCATCAACACCGGCGCTGGTGAGTGGGGTCTCGCGGCCCTCGTCAGGCTCGGACAGGCCTATGAGAACTTTGGGCAGTCCCTGCTCAAGTCGTATGTGCCGTCTTACCTCACTGAGGATCAGCGTGAGCTCTACACGATGACCTTGGAGGACAAGGCCTATCCCCAGACCGAGAAGGCCGTCGCCGCCTACGACACGGCGCTGACCAAGTCTTACGAGCTGAACCTCTACAACGACAACACCGCGTTCGCGACCCGCAGGCTCGGTGAGCTTCGCCCCGATGATTACCCGGGTCTTGAGGAAGAGCTCCTCAAGCCGGCGTACATCTCCGCTGCGCAGAAGTCCAACACCTTCGAGACCGATCTCTGAGCCGAGCGTCGAGGAGCCCCCCAATGACCCTTCGTTCTATCAGCACTGTCCTCGCGCTCATCATCGGCGTGACCGTCACCCCCGGCTGTGGCCCCAAAAAGGTCGAGCCCGAGGTCACGGTGGACGAGAGCACCATCACCGACCCCCTCTTCTTCGCGAAGCGGGGCGTCACCAAGCTCCAGGCGGCGACGCCGGACTACCAGAGCGCGTACACCGACTTTGAGCGGGCGACGACTCTGGACCCGAACAACGCCAAGATCCAGTACAACGCTGGCTGGACGGCGGAGCGTCTGGGCAACAAGTCCAACGCCGAGAAGCACTATCGCGCCGCCCTGGCCGCCAAGGCCGACTACACGAGCGCCCTGGTGAACCTCGCCACCATCCTCGGCGCCGACAAACGGTACGATGAGGCGATCACCCTCTACAAGACGTACCTAGAGGCCAAGCCCGACGACTTGGAGATCAAGAACAGCCTCGCCGAGACGTACAACCGCGCGGGTCGGTTTGATGACGCCATCGCTGAGGCCCAGCTGGTCTTGCAGAAGAACCCCGAGGACGTCTCGGCCTACCGCAACCTCTCCCGCGCCTACTTCGACAAGGGTGAGCTCGCGATGAGCCAGCTCTGCGCCGAGAAGGCGAAGACGCTGAACGAGAGCGACCCGGGCATCTACAACAACATCGGCGTCACCTATCTGCAGCAGGGCAACCTCCCCGCCGCGATCGACGCGTTCAAGACGGCCATTCGGCTTGACGCCGACAACGTCGAGGCCAACCTCAACCTCGGCTACGTCGCGCTGAACTCCGGCGACTACGTCCAGGCCAAGACCTGCTTCTCCGCGGTGACCACGTCGAACCCCGAGAACGTCGACGCGCTCTTGGGCCTCGCCGTCGCCCTTCGTGGCACGAAGGAGCTTGAGGAGTCGAACAAGGTCTACGAGCGCATCATGGCGCTTGACCCCACGAACGACCTCGTCTACTTCAACGCCGCCACGCTGCACGAGAAGTACACGAAGGACTACAAAGCCGCGCTCAAGATGCTGGAGCAGTACAAGACCGTGAACGAGGGCAAGATCGGCCCCAACCACGAGGTCTTCGCCCGCATGGAGCGTGTCAAGCAGTCCCAGATCGAGGAAGACAAACGCCTCGCCGAGATCGCCGCCAAAGAGAAGGCCGCCGCCGACCGCAAGAAGGCCCAGATGGCCCAGCTTGAGGAGCTCAAGAAGCGCGTCGCGGGCTTCAACCAGAAGCTCACCGCCGCCTCTTGCCCGGCCGTCGCTGAGATGGGCATGTTGGAAGACTTCAAGATGGTCGTCGAGCAGGCCGAGACGGTGATCACCTCCGAGGAGTACTCGATGGCCGGTGACATGATCACCTTCATCGACTCCATGGAGCCCACCCTCGCCGAGCTCATCCCGATGTGTGGTGACGCGGGCGGCGCTCCGGCTCCGGCCCCCGCGCCTGAGACGCCTCCGGCCCCGGCCCCCGCGCCGCAGTGATCGTTCGCGGCTGAGCGCGCCCAAAGCGCCTAAGCAAAGACGGCCTCCAGAGATCCTGGGGGCCGTTTTTTTATTCCTTGAAGCCCAATCTCATTCGGAACCTCCTCGGGGTGTCCGTGTCAAGTCCACGTCAAGGGCAGCTCGTCTTGGGCGCCCTTGACCACGCTCGCGCACCCCTGAGCCACCCCCTGAGTCCACACAGACTCCGCAGAGCCTCACCGCTCTCGGGCCGCGCTCTGCCTCAATCTCAGGAGCCCCCATGCGCCGCCCCCGCGCCGTCCTGTTCGCCCTCTTTGTGCTGTGTTCATTCAGTAGAGACGCTCTCGCCCAAGACGATCGGGCCGCTCGTGAGGAGCGGCGGACGCTCCGCGTAGAGGACGTCGGAGAAGGCGCCAAGAACGAGGCGCTGCGAGCGCAGGCGCGAGAGGCGCACCTCAAAGAGATGGCGTTTGCCCGGCAGCTTCTTCAGTCGGCGGACCTGCCCTCTGAGACTCGGGCGGACCTCACCTTACGCCTCGCGGAGCTGACCTTAGAGGAGAGCCGCTATTGGCTCGACGTCGAGATGTTGGCGTTTGAAGAGGCCCAAGCGGCCTGCGAGCGCGCCCCCGGCTGTGAGCCCAGCGAGCTAAAGCCCGACCACACCCAGTCTCGGCGCTGGCAAGGTCAGGGCGTGCGGCTCTGTGAGGAGCTGCTCAAGAGCGCCCCCAACTACGCCCGCGCCGATGAGGTGTTGTACCTCCTGGGCATCACACACCTGGCCCTCGGTGAGGTCGAAGGCACGCTCAAGCACCTCACGGCCCTGGTCAAGACCCACCCCAGCTCACCCCGCGCGCCTGACGCCTATGTGCTGCTCGGTGAGCACTATTTTGACGCCGGGAACCCACACAAAGCCGCGCTCGCCTACAGCAAGGTGCTCGCCTGGCCCGACCACCCTCTGTACCCCTTCGCCGTCTACAAGCTCGCGTGGTGTGACTACAACGTCGGCGAACATCGAAAAGCCATCGACGGCATGAAACGTGTCGTCAACTTAAGCGGCGGCGGTGAGACGACGGCCTTGCGAGATGAGGCCCTGGTGGACCTCGTGCGTTTCTTCGCCGACGCGGGGGAGCTCGACGAGGCCATCGTTTATTACAAGAGCCTCGGTGAGGAGGACCTCATCAGCGACCTCTTGGCCCGCCTCGGCCGAATGTACGTCGAGCAGGGGAAATTGGAGGAGGCGGTGCTCACCTACCGCCGCCTGATCGCTGAGGATCCCAACGCCCCCGGCGCCCCGGAAACCCAGAACGAGATCATCCAGGCCTACCGCAAGATCGGCAAAAAAGAGGACACCCTCTCCGAGATCGACAAGCTCCGCCGCACCTACGGCAAGACCTCGGCTTGGGCCCGCGCGAACGCGACGAACCAAGACGCCATCAACGAGGCGATGCGCTTCATCGAGAAGAACCTGCGCTCGGTGGCCTTGGACTACCACAGCGAGGCCAAGAAGCTCGGCACCGGCGCCAACGCCCGCAAGACGTATGACCTCGCCTACTCGGCCTACTCCACCTACGTCGAGGAGTTCCCCGCGGGTGAGCACGCGTATGAGATGCGCTACGCCTTCGGCGAGCTCCTCTACACGCTCAAGAAGTTCGACGAGGCCTATGTCCAGTACATGGAGGTCGTGAAGATCGACGCCAAGGGCCAGCACTCGATGTTCTGTGCGGAGTCCGCCATCTTCGCCGCCAAAGAGATGGTCAAGGTCGAAGAGAAAGAGGGCAAGGTCCAGAAGGCCGACGCCAAGAACAAGACCGCCATCCTCACCATGACCGATTGGGAGCAGAAGCAGCTCGTCGCCCTCGACCAGTACGCCAAGCTCTACCCGCAGTCCGACAAGACCATCGGCGTCATCTACCAGGCCGGCTACCTGTTCTACAACAAGAACATGTTCAAGGAGGCCTCCGAGCGCTTCCGTACGGTCATCGCGATGAACCCGAAGTCCAAAGACGCGATGACGGCCGCAAACCTCATCCTCGACTCTTTGAACCTCATCGAGGACTGGTCCACCCTCAAGGAGGTCGCCAAGGCCTTCTACGACCAGCCCAACCTCGGCGACACCGCGTTTAAGAAGGAGCTCTACTCCGTCTACGAGCGCTCCTCCTTCAAGCTCATCGAGGAGACCTACAAGAAGGACAGCGACCAGGCCAAGGCCGCAAACGCCTTCATGGCCTTCTACAACGAGTTCCCCACCTCCGAGGTCGGCGATCTCGCGCTCAACAACGCCGCCGCCTACTTCTACAACCTCAAGCAGCGCGCCGAGGCCATGCAGGCCCGCATCTTGCTGATTGAGAAGTTCCCCAAGTCCAAGTACTACAAAGACCAGGTCGGCCTCCTCGGCTTCGACTATGAGTCCATGGGCAACTTCGCTGAGGCCGCCAACTGGTACGAGAAGCTCTTCGCGCTGGACAAAGACCACGCGAACGCCTCGGACGCCATCTACTCCGCGGCGCTCTTCCGTCGCGCGCTCGGTGAGTCCGACAAGGCGGTCAACAACTTCCGCCAGTACATCGCCGCTTACCCCACCAAAGACAACGTCCAGCAGGTCCGCCTCGACATCGCCAAGATCTTCGAGGACACCCAGAAGTGGGACCAGGCCGCCGCGACCTATCTGGACTTCTACTCCCAGAAGGACACCTCGGGCATCTCCCCCGACCTCCTCATCTACGCCCGGCTCCGCTACGGAAAGTGCCTCGTCGCCCAGGGCCAAGGCCCCAAGGCTGAGAAGCAAACCCAAGAGTCTGTCGAGTGGTTCAAGAAGGCCAAGGCTTCGGGCACGGCCTTCACCTCTGGCGTCGAGTTCCTCGCCGAGATGATGTTTGTCCTCGCCGAGAAGCAGTTCAACGAGTTCTCCGCCATGGAGATCAGCGGACCCAAGTCTAAGGTCTCCCGCGCTCAAGAGGACAAGGCCCTCACAGACTCGCTGTTCAAGAAGGCCAAGGCCCTGCAGGCCATCGAGTCCACCTACGCCGACATCATCAACACCGGCGCCGGTGAGTGGGGTCTCGCCGCCCTCGTCAGGCTCGGGCAGGCCTATGAGAACTTTGGGCAGGCGATCCTGAGCTCCTACATCCCGAGCTACCTGACGGAGGATCAGCGGACGCTCTACGTCATGGCCCTGGAGGACAAGGCCTGGGCCCAGCGCCAGAAGGCCGCGGACAGCTACCGCCTCGCGCTCACCCAAGCGTGGAAGCTCGGCTTGTACACGCCGATGACGCGCTTGGCGACGGAGCGCCTCGGCGCCTTACGCCCGGAGGAGCTGCCGCCTTTGGAGGAGTCGATCTTGGAGCCGGGCTACTTGAGCGCCCAGGATCGCCGCCCCGACTTTGAGCGTGCGCTCTAAACGAGCCTCGGCGACAGCACCCGAGCGGAGAGGAAGGAGGGCCCCGATCCGGGCCCTCCTCATTTTTTGGCCGCGATCGTTCAGGCGATATTGACTATCACTTTCAACAAGGTGATGACATCCACGCCTACCCCGAGTTATCCTGCGCGCTCACTCGATATTGAAAGTCAATATCAACATGACCCCGCTGGAGTGACCCTCATGTTCGCCTCACGCCGCCTCCTGCTCCTCTCCTTCCTCCTCGTCGCCTGCAAGGGCGAAGACGCGGTCGTGGACGACACCAGCGCGCCCGCCGACGACACCAGCGGCGGCGACGACAGCGCCACGGACACCAACCCCAGCGTCGTGCCCGACACCTACGAGTTTGTGAGCGCCTTCGGCGGCGGCAGCTCCGTCGCTTACGACGGGCAGACCTTCCGCCACCTGCTCATCGAAGACATGAAGGCCCAGCTCGGCGGCCTCACCGCGCGCATCGACAACGGCGAGCTCTTCCCCGTCGCTGGCGACATCGACGCCGAGCTACGCTTCTACTTTGAGTTCGACTCCGACACCTCGGGCCTCGTCCCGCACCAGAAGTCTACGAGCGCCGACGCGCTGCAGACCACCTACGATGAGGTCTCCAGCGGCAAAGACCTCGTCGGCAAGCTCGCCGGGAACGACGCCACGGGCCAACACAAGGACTGGTCCAACGGCCTCGTCGGCTGGGACATCGAGGGCGACGACAGCCCCGAGCGCCTCGTGCGCGCCTGGTTCGCCACCATCGACGCCGCCGCCGTGGCCCGGGCCAACGGTGAGGTGCCCCTCGACCCGCGCGGTGAGCCGATCACCAAGGTGTTCCTCGACCCCCAAGGCCGCGACTACCAGCAGCTCTTGGAGAAGTTTCTGCGCGGCGCCGTCGCCTTCTCCCAAGGTGCGGACGACTACCTCGACGACGACTTAGAGGGCAAAGGCCTCAACGCTGACCACCTCGTCGCAGAAGAGGGCAAAGCCTGGACGGCCCTGGAGCACGCCTGGGACGAGGGCTTCGGCTACTTCGGCGCCAGCGTCGCTTATGGCACCCTCACCGACGAGCAGATCGCCGCCGGGGACCACGACGCCAACCAGGACGGCAAGATCGACCTCTTGACCGAGGTGAGCTGGGGTCACTCGGGCAACGCCGCCAAGCGTGACCTGGGCGCCAGCGCCACGGCGACCACGGACTACACCGCTGAGGCCTGGGCGGGCTTCGCCGGGGGCCGGGCGCTTCTGGCGGAGACCGCCGGGCAGGGCCTCAGCGCCGATCAGCTCGCCGAGCTCAAGGCCCACCGCGATCAGGCCCTGCTCGCCTGGGAAAAAGCCATCGCCGCCTCGGTGGTGCACTACATCAACGCCGTGCTCGCCGACATGGCGCTCATGGACACCGAGGCCTACAGCTTCGCCGACCACGCCAAACATTGGTCCGAAGGCAAAGGTTTCGCGCTGGCGTTCCAGTTCAACCCCCACTCGCCCTTGAGCGACGCGGACTTCGCCACGCTGCACAGCCAGCTCGGCGAGGGCCCGGCCCTGGAGTCCGCCGACGCTGAGGCCCGCGCGGCCTACGCCGACGGCCTCCGCGCCGCACGCCAGCTCTTGGGCGAGACCTACGGCTTCGCGGCCGAGAACCTCGGAGATTCAAATGGTGACGGAGGCTGGTGATCGCCGCTCGTGGCTGGTGCTGGCTGGGCTGACCGCCCTCGCCGCGTTTCAGCCTCTGGGCTGTGAGCGGAAGGGCAGCGGCGACGCCCCCATCGACGCGTCGCTCAGCGCGCTCTTGGAGAGCGCCGGTCCCAACGTGATCGTGCCCGCCTTGGCGGACGCCGAGGCCAAGGCGCTGGCGCTGGACGAGGCCCTGGCGCGGCTAGAGGCCACGCTCACCGCCGGGGACGACCCCGCCGCCGACCAGCTCGCCGCGCAGGCGGCCTGGCGCGCGGTGATGTCGAGCTGGCAGCGTGTGGAGCTGATGCAGCTCGGGCCCCTGGGCTCGTCTCTGACCGCGCTCGGCGGCGAAGACCTGCGCGACGAGGTCTACTCTTGGCCGAGCGTGAACCCCTGCCGCGTGGACCAGGTCACCGCCGATGGCAGCTACGGTGATGAGGCCTTCTTCACCGAGAGCCTCGTGAACACCACGGGCCTCGACGCCGTGGAGCACCTGCTCTTCGCCGCCGCCGAGAACGTCTGCCCGGCGCAGGTGACGCCGAACTCCGATGGCGCCTGGGAGGCCCTGGGCCCAGACGAGGTCGCCCGCCGCCGCGCGGCCTACGCCCGGAAGCTCACCGCCGGGGTGCTCACCGCCCTCGACGACGCCCAGGCCCGTTTTGTGGAGGATGGCTTCTCGGAGGCCCTCGCCCTGAGCGGCTCAAACACCCCCTACGAGAGCGAGCAGCAGGCGCTCAACGCCGTCTACGACGCGCTCTTCTACTTAGAGCTCCGCACCAAAGACAAGAAGCTCGCCACGCCCCTCGGCCTGAGGGACTGCGGCGAGACGATCTGCCCCGATGACGTGGAGCACCTGCCCAGCGGCTTCGGCGGCCCGGCCATCGCCGCGAACCTCGCCGGGTTCCGCGCCTTGTACACCGGCCAAGACGGCGCCGGGGTGGACGATCTGCTCGTCGAGCTGGGCCACGGTGACGTGAACGACGCGGTGATCGCTGGGCTCGATGGGGCGGACGCCGCAGTGGCCGCCTTGGGCGACACGCCGCTCACGGAGCTGCTCGTGAATGAGCCGGAGAAGGTGCTCGCCGCCCACGACGCGGTGAAGGTCGTCACCGATCTGCTCAAGGGCGACGTCGCGACGCTGTTGGCCCTGCAGATCCCCGCCGAGGCCGCTGGCGACAACGACTGATCGAGGCAAGGTTTGGCCACGCCGCCCCTGGAGCACCTGCTGAGCCTGCTCATCGCGCCGTTCACCGACGCGGGGAGCCGCACGTTCTGGCCGGGCCTCGCGCTCACGGCCCTCGTCGCGGCTTGGTTCGCCAGGGGTCAGCCTTGGAGGGCGTCGTGGACGCGGCTTCTGGCCCTCGCCCAGCACCCCTCGACCCGCCTCGACGTGCAGCTCCTCCTCGCCCGGCAGCTCCTTCGTGGCCTTCGCGGCGCGGCCACCGTCGGAGGCGCCTTCGCCGTCGCGGCCTGGCTCGTCCTCCGTCTAGACCACAGCCTCGGCGCCCCCACACCCATCGCCCTCTCCCCCGCCCTCTTGGCCGTCCTGTATAGCCTCAGCTTGTTCATCGCCTGGGACGCCAGCCGCTTCGCCGCCCACTGGCTGATGCACAAGATCCCGCTCCTGTGGGCGTTCCATCAGGTTCATCACTCCGCCGAGCGCCTGAGCCCCCTCACCTTTCACCGCGTTCACCCCGTCGAGTCCTTGATCTACGACCTGCGCGGCGCGCTCACCACCGGCGCCGTCGCGGGCCTCTTCTTCTGGCTCACCCGAGGCCAAGCCGAGGCGCTCACGCTCTTCGGTGTCCCCGCCTTGGGCCTCACCTTGAACGTGCTCACAGGCAACCTGCGCCACTCCGAGCTGTGGGTGCGCTTTCCCCCCGCCGTCGAGGCCTGGCTGATGAGCCCCGCCCAGCACCAGCTTCACCACAGCGCGGCGCCGGAGCATGTCGACAAGAACCTCGGCACCTGGCTCGCTTGTTGGGATCGCCTCGCCGGGAGCCTCGTGATCGCCGAGTCGCCCCCCGTCGCCTTCGGCCTGCCCGCGGGTGAACGAAACCACCGAGACGACCTGCTCTCCGCCCTGTTTGGCCCCTTCGTCGGCGCGGCCAAGGCGCTGGCCGGCCCCCGAGTCTTCGCCGCCTTGGGCCTCTTCACCGCCCAGACCGCCCAGGCCCAAGACCCCGAGGAGCCCCCGCCGCCGCCCCGCGCTGATGGGGTGGGCGCCGAGATCCTCATCTACGCAGAGGACGGCACGCCCCGGGTCGCCGGCTCCGCCCACCGTGTGGATGAGGAGACCTTAGAGCGTTTTGAGTACGACAACGTCGAGCGTGTGCTCGCCGAGGTCCCCGGCGTGAGCACCCGGGGTGAGGACGGCTACGGCCTGCGCCCCAACATCGGGATGCGCGGCGCGTCCAGCGACCGCAGCGCCAAGGTCACGCTCATGGAGGACGGGGTGCTCTTCGCCCCGGCCCCCTACGCCGCCCCCGCCGCCTACTACTTCCCGATGAGCACCCGCCTGGTCGGCGTCGAGGTGTTTAAGGGCCCCGCCGCCACCCGTTTTGGCCCCCAGACCGTCGGCGGCGCGATCAACCTGCTCACCCGCCCCGTGCCCCTGGGTCTGGACTACGGCCTCGACCTCGCGGGTGGCCAGTACCGCTCCGGAAAAGCCGCTGGATACCTCGGCTTTGGGAACGATCGTGCGGGCCTGCTCATCGACGCCGCCCAGCTCTCCACGGCTGGGTTTAAGGAGCTCGACGGCGGCGGCCCCACGGGGTTTCAGCGCGGCGAGATGATGGTGAAGGGTCGCCTGCGCCTCGGCGCGGAGGGGGTGCTGGAGCTCAAGCTCGGCCTCTCGGACGAGACGTCCCACGAGACCTACCTCGGCCTCTCCGCCTCGGACTACGACGAAGATCCCCTGCGCCGCTACGCCGCCAGCGCCAACGACCTCATGCGCTGGACCCGCACCCAGGCCGAGCTCTCGTGGTCGGCGCCCCTCGGGGAGCAGGTGGTCACCCGCACCGTGCTCTACCACCACTACCTCACCCGAAGCTGGACCCGCCTCGACCGCTTCAACGAGGGCCCCGACCTCCACGATCTCCTCCAGACCGACCCTTCAAGCGGCCAAGGCGCGCTCTACCTCTCCATCTTGCGCGGGGACGAAGACAGCGCCAGCCTCGACGACGCCTTGGCCTTGGCCACGAACGACCGCCGCTTTCACAGCGCCGGCCTGCAGTCCACGGCGCGATGGTCGGTCGGCGGCGAGGCGATCAGCTCGGATCTGGAGCTCGGCCTGCGCCTGCACATCGACAGCGTCGCCCGCCTGCACACCCAAGACCTGTGGATGATGACCGACGGGGCGCTCGCGCGCGCTGAGGCCCCCACCACCACCACGCTTGACTCCGACGCCTGGGCCCAGGCCCTCGCCGCCCATGTGCATGAGGACCTGCGCATCGGCGCGCTGCACGTCTTGCCCGGCCTGCGCGCCGAGCTCATCCGCAGCCAACGCATCGACGTCGGCGCTGAGGTGCTTGACCCGCGCCTCGCCGGGATCCTCCTGCCCGGGATCGGCGCCTTGGCCCCCCTCGGCCCCTGGCTCGACGTCTTCGCCGGGAGCACCCGCGGCTTCTCCCCGGCCTCTCCGGGCGATCCCGTCGAGGTCAAGCCCGAGACGGCCTGGTCCAACGAGCTCGGCCTTCGCCACCACCAGGGCGCCCGCCACGCGGAGATCGTCGGCTTCTTCAACGCTTATCAGAACCTCACCGGCCAGTGCACCCTGTCCGGCGGCTGCCTCGGCGACGACATCGACCGCCAGTTCAACGGCGGCGCCGCCTGGATCTCGGGTGTTGAGCTCGTCGCCGGGAGCGCGCTCCTGCTGCCCGACGGCTCGGAGATCTCCGGCCAGGCCACCTACAGCTACACCCGGGCCCGGTTCCAGACCGGCTTTGTCTCCGGCTTCCCGCAGTTTGGCGACGTCTCCCCCGGCGACAGCCTGCCCTACGTCCCCGAGCACCAGGCCAGCGCCCGGCTCGTCTGGAGCCATCGGGTGATCGACCTCGGCCTCGGCGGCAGCTTCCGCAGCGGCATGTTGGACAAGGCCGGCACCTTCCCCATCACCGAGGCCGACATCCCGCCGCTGTTTCTCCTCGACGCCTCGTTGAGCGCCCAGGCCACGGAGCGCCTGCGGGTGTACGCCACGGGCACAAACCTCACGCGCTCCGACGCCTTGGTCTCGTGGCGGCCCTTCGGCGCGCGGCCCACGGCGCCGATGACGATCATGGTCGGCCTCAAGGTGGGACCGCCGGAACCCAAGGATGAGGCCGCTGTCTCGTCTGGGGCACCCTGAGCCTACGGCTCAAAGCCCCGGAGCCCTCCATGCGCCGCCTCGCCCTCGCCCTCGTCCTCGTCGCGCCGTCGATCACCCTCGCCCAAGAGTCTCGCCCGGAGGTCGCCGCGCCGGGTTTTCAGTACGCCGAGCGCTCGGTGATCGAGTTCGACAAAGCCTTGGAGCTTGAGGGTGAGCTGGTGAAGCCCACTGGGCAGGCGGTCTTGGAGCGCCGGAGCGCCAACTTCGGGCCGATGATTCAGCTTCGCGCCGACTTCAACACGGAGCTCGCCGACTCCGTGCGGCAGGTTCAGTGATCGTGAGGATCCTGGAACCTTCCGCGCTGCGTGTGGTCGAAGCGCAAATGCTCCCCTGCGCTCGCCCCATCCGCGCCATGTGCGCGCACAGCCCAGGCGCCGCCCGACGCGGCCTTGACGTGCTCGTGACCGATCCGCGCTTGCCCAGCGCGCAAAGATCAGGCAAGCATAAGGACTTCTGCTCTCCGCTCAGGGTTGATCTCGGGCCACTCCCGATCACCCCAAAGGCCGCCTGCGCGAAACTTCACGCCAAAGCGTTGCAAAGCCTCCCTGCGCGGCCCCAAAGCCGACTATAATCTCCCCCCTGCCGTCGGAACCCCTCACCTCAAGAGGCACACCATGAACGTCCGTCGCCTGATGACCCCCTTCGCCGCCCTCACCGCGGGCCTGCTCTTCGCCACCCCGGCCCTCGCCCAGGACGAAGAAGCCGAAGGAGACCGCAAGGTCTCCTACAAGTCCCGCACCGAGATCGACTTCGAAGGTGTCGATGTCTCCGGTGAGCTCGTGAAGCCGAACGGCGCGCTGCTCCTCGACCGCAAGCGGGCCAACTTCAACCCGCTGATCAAGATCCGTCAGGACTTCAACGAAGAGATGGATCAGTCGGTCAACCAGATCAAGTAGCGGCGTCGCCTCGGCGCGCCTCCCTGCACACGTTTCTCGCGCGGCCCCCGTCGCGCAATGAGGGATCCTATGGCGGACACTCCTGTGTTGACCTTTGAGGTCTTCCGCGGCAATCAGCTCATTCAACGCCAGGAGCTCTCCGCGGAGAGCGTGACCATCGGCAAAGGCCCCGCCGCGATGCTGCGCATCGAGGACGACGCCTTGGCGGATCTCCAGGCGGTCATCAACATCAACGACGACGGCACCGTCCAGCTCCTCGACCTCGTGGGTGAGGGCACCCTGGTCAACGGCGCGCCGATGGTGAACGCCGAGCTGCGCAACGGCGACTCCGTCGAGATCGGCGCCATCCGCGTCGTCATCGGCATCCCCAACGCCGAGGCCTTCGCCGATGACGAGGCCACCCAGATCGGCCGCCCCGACAAGGCCGAGGGCGTGAACGACGAGGTCACCGAGCACACGGCGCCGGGCCTGCCCGCAGACGCCGCCGCGGGCGCCGCCGCCGCCGGTGAGGCCGCCTCCGAGGGCACTGAAGACGTCATGGCCTTCGTCATGCGCTCGGGCACCTCCCAGTCGGATCTTGGCCACGACCGCGCCCAGCCCCCGGTGCTGGAGGTCGTCGAGATCTACTCCGACATCGTGCTCGACGTGAAGCACTACGCCAAGGGCTCCAAGCCGGTCACCATCGGCTCGTCCACGGGCTTCCGCTGGCGCGTCGCGGGCTCGCCCATCGCTTGGGTTCCGCCGTGGTTCTCGAAGGTCGCCCCCTTCTTGGCCCCGACGATCTCCGAGGCTGAAGAGGAGTGGCGCACCGAGTTCTACGTCCCCAACGAGAACCTGCCCAACGACGAGTTCCAGCTCTTCACCTGGGAAGGCGGCTCTTGGTACGCCAACGTCTCCGCCAAGTGGGACGGCTTCGTCGACATCGGCGAGACCCGCCACACCCTGCAAGAGATGCGCGAGAAGGGCAAAGCCACCGCCGCTGGCGCGGGCATGTGGAAGGTGGAGGTCGCCGACAACACCCGCCTCATGGTGGACATCGGCAACGTCGTCTTCTTCGCCCAGGTCGTGCCGGCCGCCAAGAAGGTCGTCACCAAGCTCACCGACGACCTCGACTACCCCTTCTTGGGCTTCTTCTCCTTCGCGTTCTTCTTGGGCCTGATGTTCGGTATCTACGTCATCAACGCGCCCCCGCGGCCCGCGAGCGACATCATCGAGCTGCCCGACCGCTTCGTTGAGCTGCTCTTGGAGCAGCCCCCCGAGCCCCCGCCGGACGTCAAGAAGCCTGACCAGAACCCCGACGCGGGCGAAGGCGCCAAAGCCAAGCGCGAA
>JAKLKE010000140.1 GCA_023150775.1 Myxococcota bacterium | reverse complement strand
CGACGGGCCGGGCCGCCGGGGGCGCGGTGTTGAGCCTGGGGGTGACGCCGACCCCCGCCGGAGCGGCGGGCGCTGGGGGTCGTGGCGGCGCGGCGGGGCGCGGCGGAGCCTGGGGAGCGGGGGGCGCGGGCCTCGCCGCGACAGGCTGGGCAGGAGCAGGCGCAGGAGCAGGCGCCGGCGCAGGAGGACGCAGCGGTGGGCCGAGGTTGGTCCGGGTGATGGTGTCGTCGCGCCCAGCGTTTGGCGGCGGCGCCTTGCCCGAGTGGTCCGTCGAGCGGTCCTCGTCGTCCTCCACCAAGGGGCCGCCGTTCACCGGCAGGGGCCGCGTCTCTTGGTCCCGAAGGCTCATGACCGTCGGCGTGCGCTTGAGCTTGGCCGACTCGGGGAAGAGCCCCTTCAAGAAGCCCGCCAAGGTGGCCGGGGTGAAGATGAACCCCGCGTCGTGGGCGTAGCGGTTCAGGGCGTCCTTAAACTCCGTCGCCGTGGCGTAGCGCGCCTCGCGGTCCCGGGCCAAGGCGCGGTCGATGATCACCTCCAGGGGGTAATCGACGACGGAGTTCACCGCGCTCGGCGGGGTGTATTCGCCCCGGCGGATGGCCTCGATGGTCTTGATCTCGCTCTTCTGGTGGAAGGGGTGTGTGCCGCAGAGCAGCTCATAAAACAGCACGCCCGCCGCGAAGAGGTCCGTGCGGGGGTCTACGTCCTCGCCGCTGGCCTGCTCGGGGCTCATGTAGTCAAACTTGCCCTTGATCACCCCGGAGAGCGTCTCCAGGGCCTTCACGTTGGCCTTGGCGATGCCGAAGTCGGTGAGCTTGACCTCCCCCTGCAGGCTGACGAGCACGTTTGAGGGCGAGACGTCCCGGTGCACGATGTTGAGCGGCACGGGCTTGTTGCCCCGGAGGATCTGGCGCTTGTGGGCGTACTCCAGGCCCTTGAGCACCTCGATGAGCACAAACACCGCCTGGGGCACGGGCAAGGTGATGCCCCGCTGGCGGCAACGCTCTAAGATCTGGCCCAGATCCGGGCCGTCCACGAGCTCCATCGCGACGTAGTACTGGCCGTCTACCTGGCCCAGATCGAGGATCTGCACGATGTTCGCGTGGGAGAGCAGGCCCGCGATCTTCGCCTCATCGACGAGCATGTCGATGTAGTCGCGGTTCGTGCTCAGGCTCGGCAGGATACGCTTGATCGCGTAGAGCCGGTGAAACCCGCCGATGCCCTCCATGCGGGCCTTGAAGATCTCGGCCATCCCCCCGCGCGCGATGCGCTCAAGGATCTGGTACTTACCGAACTGCTCGATGGGGGCTGGAAGGGCCACGGGGGCGCTCCGATTGGGGCGGCGCTCAAGGATAGCCCAGGTGAGGGCGATCAGGTTGGAGAAGGCGCATTTGGCGCCACGAGATCAGCCCTCGGACGCCTCGCTGAGCCCGCAGACCTGGGCGCAGGCCTCTGGGAAGCGGCCCTCATCATAGGTCGGGCACGGAAGCGCCGTGAGGTCCTCGACGCAGGCTTTGCCGACGCTGGGGTCGAAGTCGCAGGTCTCGTCGCTCGACGTGCCGCCGCTCTCGGCCCGGGCGTCTTCGCGAAAGACCACACACTCCTCTACCGTGGCGTAGGGCAGGTAGGGGATGCTCTCCGGCTCTTCACACTCGAAGATCTTGTCACAGAAGGCGAGGTCATACGCCGCGTCGTGGTCGTCCGGCGAGTAGCAGCCCGAGGCGAAGGCGAGAGCGAGGAGCGCGGCACGAGGCGACATGAGCTTCTCCGAGCAGGGCGGATCCCGGTATTCTCTCCCTCACGGAGAGGCAAGCGGCGCCCCCGGAACATGCGCGATGCGGACGACTGGCAGAGCGCGTGATCTTGCCGCTATACTTGGCGGGTCTTCGAAGCGAGCGCGTATGGCCGCCGTGTTCCCTGCCCGACCGATCCCCGCCGCCGCCGCCGATCCTCGCCGGGCGCAGGCGCTGGACGATCTCCGCTTTATGGACGATCCCGCCTGGGAGCCGCGCGTAGAGGAGCTCGGCCTCACCATCGCCGAGCGCGCCGTGCCCGAGAGCCCCCTGCGCGCGCAGCTCGCCGTGGTCGACATCCAGGCCCCCTTCGCCTTGGGCCTGCGCGCCCTCACCGCCGACCTCCTGCCGCTCTTGCGCCGCTGGAGCCCCCTTTTCTACAAAGGCCGCGTGCTCCAAGGCCCCGACGCCTTCAACGACACCCTGCACCTCATCTTCCACTCCGCCGGGGCCGGGGTTCACCCTCGGGAGTTGGTGCTGCAACGCAACATGACCTTGCTGCCCGACGGCGCGGCCCTGTTCTCTTACCGCTCCGTCGAGTCCCCTCAGGCGCCGGTCCACCCGCGCATCGTGCGCGCCCGAGCCCTGCGCGCCGCCCACGAGCTGAGCCTCACGCCCTGGGGCTGCCGCCTGCGCGCCCTGTGGCACCTCGACCCGGCGGGGGCCCTGCCGGCCTTCGTCGTCAACCGCGCCGCCGCCCAGCTCAGCGAGCAGGTGCACCGCCGCCTCAAGAAGCTCCTCTTTGAGCTGCACAACGAGACGCGGCGCTTCGGTGAGAAGCGGCCGCGTCAGGTCGATTTCCGGGGTTAGCCGCGGGCTCAGGCCTTGGGCGTCGCCGCCTCATTCGAGCGGGCCAAGGCCTCGCTCCAGCGCACCCGGCCCGTGAGCTGCATCAGCAAGAACAAGGTGGCGATGGAGAGCACGGTCACGGTGAGCCCGGTGAAGCCGTCGAAGAAGTGCGCCAGCGAGAAGCCCACCAGGTAGATGAGCTGGGCGATGGCGGCCTCCACGAAGGCGAAGCGGGAGGAGACGACCAGGCGCAGGTAACTCACCACCAGACCGACGCTCACGACGCTAGAGAGCCCGAAGGCCTGCTCCACGGGCAGGTGGTCAGCGCTGTAGGCAAAGAGCAGGTGGAAGGCGAAGAAGGCCCCGGCGATGAGCGCGTAGTTGATCGGGTGAATCTCGATGCCCCGCATCGTCGAGAGCATAAAGATCACCAAGAAGAAGAAGAACAGCGAGACCGGCGCGGAGAAGCTCAGCTCCGTGGCCAGCTCGCCCGGCTGCACCCGCTGGGGCATCACCATGCCGACGCCATAGCCGGTCACGACCTGGGCGAAGTCCCAGTCCAGACGCCAGCCTTGCCCGGCTTGGGTCTTCGTGGACGGGCTCATGGTCTGGGTGGGGAAGTCGATGTCGGCGAAGTCGGTGAGCACGGAGACGTGGAAGTCTTCGAGGTTTGAGACGCTGTTTGTGGGGCTGTAGCGCCACTCGTCGCGGCCCCGGCTCTTGTACCCGGCGCCGATGCTCACCACGTCGCCGGGGTTCACGGGCACCCTGGCGGTGACGAGGCCGTTCTCGGGCACGAGCTCCCGGGCGCGGTCCACGCCGTTGATCACGAAGGTGAAGTTGTCGTAGATGCCCTGCTGATCGGGGAAAGCGAAGCTCACGTCGAGCCAGCCCGCCTCAGCGCGGTCGTGGCGGTAGCTCCAGGCGCCGCTCATGTCCACATCGTAGAGCGCGTACCAGACGAGGCCCTTGCGGCGCGGGTCCAGGGTGAGCTTGGCCTCGACGTCCGTAGAGGCCGGCAGGCGCAGCAGCTCGTGGTCGATGCGGTTCATCCCGCTCACCTCCACGGCCTTGCCGTCTTTTGTCTCGGTGCGGGTGAAGGGCTCCTCGGTCACCCATCGAAACACCAAGGTCGGCGCCCGCTGCACCTGGGGCGTGCCCCAGAGCTCGGTGATCTGCCCCTCCATCTCATAGGTCTGGGTGTTTGTGCGGCTCTGGGTGATGCCGCCGAGGGTGACCCACGCGACGGCGGACACCACAAAGACCACGATAATACCGAACATTCTCAGGACAGGGTGCATGTTGAGCGAGCCTCTGGTGGACCCTCTCTTTGTACCCCCCCGATCGCGCAGGCCCGGCGAAGGGGATTCGCCGGGCCTGAGGAGAGTTTGTGCAGACCTCGCGCAGGCGCCTCAGATGGGGCCGGTCGCGTCCTGCCGCACGAGCACGAGGTCGGGCACCAAGGCCGCCTTGATCTCTTCGCCACGCAAGAAGAGACAGTACGTCTCACCGTCGGGGCAAGGCTCACACTCCGCGCCGACACCCGCGACGAAGTTGCAGAGGTACTCCGGGTCGTCCTGGTCGAGCAGGGCGTCCATCTCACGGGTGTCGGCGAGGCCCCAGAGCTTCCCGCCGGCGAAGGAGCTGCCGTCCGCGGCGAAGGTGCCCTCCAGGTGGAAGTCCCAGACGGGGATGCTCACGCCGCTGTAGGTGATGGTGATGCCCGCGTTGTCGGCGGAGAAGAACGGCGGCTCGGCGAAGTTGACCCCGGTGAAGTCCCAGGTGGGGATGTACTCACCGTCGAGCTTCTTGAGCTGGAAGTACTCGCCGTCTGAAGACACCCGGCCTTGGGAGCCGACGAGGCTCATGTCGACGCCATCCAGCGCCGTGACGCCGACGAGGATCGGCACGTCGATGTACAGCGACAACAAGCCGCCGATGCCCACGGGCTCGGTGAAGTTGACGTCGCCGAACTCGATGACGTAGGTGCGGGACACCAGCTCCGCCGGGTCGATGGTCAGCGGGGCGCCGTAGTCGGACGTGGTGAAGAAGGTCTCGTAGCTCGCGCCGCACACGTCGATGACGAGGCTGTGCCGCACGCTCGCCGCGAGGCCGCCCGACCGGGTGAGCGTGGCGATCTCGGCGCTGGCGTTCCACTCGGTCTCTAAGGAGTAGACCTCACCCGTCTCGGCGTTGGTGAGGATGAACGCCGCGTCATCGGGCTCCACCGGCACGGTGAACTGCACGGTGAGCGGATCCCGGTAGAAGACGCCCTCTTCGTCCTCTAAGGGGGTGATCGCCTTGGGTTTGGCGTCGCAGGGGATCTCGGTCTCGGTGTCGTCGGTGTCGTCCCCGCCGCCGCTGTCGTCGGCGCCGCTGTCGTCGGTGACCGAGGTGTCATCGGTCGGGGTGTCGTCGCCCTCATCTCCTTTGCAAGCGATAAGCGCCAGCAAAGCCAGCATAGATACGCGCATGGTCTCCTCCAGAGAGCGGCCGGGTCTTTTAATCGACCTCGACCTCGATGATGTACCAGTAGAGATCGCCGTAGGGGGTCTCGGGCCGGTACCGAACCTTGAGGTACCAGGTCGAGCCGTCGCCTGCGGCGCGGGTGAAGTCGGGGTCTAAGCTCGCGCTCGCGCTGCTCTTGTCCCAGGTGTCTTGGAGCACGTCGTAAGGCACACCGTCGGTGCCTTCTTTGGTGAAGTAGAGCTGCAGCCGCGCCGTGAGCGGCGAGCCGAAGGTCTGGGCCTGAATCTTCACGCTGACCGTAGACTTCTCGGTGGGCGTGGTGAAGGCGTACCAGTCGTACTGCGTGGCGCTGTCTACGACGCCGAAGATGCGCTGGCCCACGACGATGGGCTGGGCCGTCTCCCAGGTGGAGTGGTCTTCAGCCTCCATGTCGGTCCAGGTGGTCGGCGGCTTCGTGGTGGAGGCCAAGAAGCGGTAGTCGTGGTCTTCGCCGAAGCCTTGGTAACCGTCGGTCATGAAGACGGTCCAGACGTCGGACTTGGCCACGGGGACGACGAGCAGGGGGTCGTTTGAGGTGGCGCCACGGTACACGGCGGCGCTGTAGCCGCGCTGGGACTCGACGTTCATCACCGGATCGGCCTCAGAGCCGCGGTCGGCGGCGTCTACGTCGATCTTGAGCCAGCCACCCTCGGGCATCGAGAACTTGAACACGTCAAAGTCGCCCTTCTCGCCGAAGTTTCCGCAGGCGAAGGACTCCATCACGATCTCGTTGGCCACGGCCGTGTTGTAGTTGGGCTCGACCTCGGGCTGTTCACAGGGCGGAGGAGGCGTGGTGTCTTCAGGCGGCGTGGTGTCTACCGGGCTGTCTTCAGTCTCGGAGTCCTCCTCTTGGGTGTCGACCGGGGGGTCCGGCGGCAGCCCAGGGTTGAAGCAGGACGTGAAGCACCCCTTGCAGGCGGTGAACAGGCCGAGCGCTAAGAAGGGTCGCATAGGGTGAAGCTCCTCTCATCTCTGCCACCTTAACGCGAACCCGACGGGCCTTGCAGTGATTCCGGCGTGGCGCCACCCGCGCTCTCGCGTAGCGACCCGATGGAAGGGGCGCTATGATGCGAGCTTGGAGACGCAATCATGAAAAACAGCGCACTTCTGCCATCAATCCCGCTCCTGCTCCTCGCCATCGCTGGCTGTGATGGCTCCGAGAACAACGTCAATCAGCTCTTCCCTGAGATCCTTGTGAGCCCCACAGAAGTGGACTTCGGGGAGGTCGTGAAGGACTACCCCGCCACGGTGGCCCTGGAGATCATCAACGGCGGGCGGGCGCCCCTCAAGATCAGCAGCATCGTGCTTCGTGGGGACGGCGTGGTGCCTTACGCCGTAGACATCACTGAAGCGGAGATCGGCTGGAACAACACGGAAGAGGACCCCACGGCCGACCGCGAGGTCGTGAACCTCACCTTCTTGCCGCCGAACTACTTCACCTATGACGCTGAGCTGGTGATCAACTCGAACGACCCGAACTACCCCGAGTGGGTCGTGCCCGTCACCGGCATCGGCAGCGACGGCCCCACCCCCGACATCGAGCTTGAGCCGATGTCGCTCGACTACGGCGACGTCACCCCGGGCACCATCTCCACGAAGTGGGTCACGATCAAGAACGCCGGCGACGGCGACCTGGTCATCAACTCCACCGCCCAGACCGGCTCTGGCGACTTCTCCATCGCCACCGACCCCCGCGGCCAGACCATCGTGGCCGGCGGCAGCGTGCAGATGATCGTGCTGTATTCGCCGAACATCCCCGATGTTGAGGGCGAAGAGATCGGCGACGACGGCGTGATCACGCTCACCACGAACGATCCCGACGAGTCCACCGTTCAGATTCAGCTCGTCGGCAACGGCGGCAGCACGTTTGAGTACCCCATCGCCGACATTGACTGCCCCGGCGTCGGCGCCCCGCCCGAGACGATCGTGCTCGATGGCTCGGGCAGCGTCGATCCCATGGGCTACGCGCTCATCGACTACAACTGGTACTTCCCCAACGGCGAAGACGACGACTGCCCCGACGGCTCCACCTGCACGCTCCAGGCCTCGGCGGGCACGTCGAGCGAGCTGTACATGGACATCGCCGGGGAGTACGAGGTCAACCTCCAGGTCACCAACGAGATCGGCGTCAAGTCCGCCCCGGCGCGCTGCGTCATCGACGCCATCCCCCAAGACCAGATCCACGTCGAGCTGCTCTGGGACACGCCCCGGGCCGACCTCGACCTGCACATGTCGAACGCGACGGACGTGTCGCTCTTTGACTCGCCGGATGACGTGGCCTACTGCAACCCGCACCCCGAGTGGGGCGACAGCAGCACCACCCTGGACGACCCGCGCTTAGACATCGACGACCTCTCGGGCTACGGCCCGGAGAACATCAACGTCGAGGAGCCCTACCCCGGCGAGTACCCCGTGCGGGTCCACTACTTCGACGACAACGGCGACGGCGCCACCACGGCGACGGTGCGGTTCTACATCTACGGCGTGCTCGCCGAGACCTACAGCCGCGTGCTGGAGCGTAACGAGGTGTGGAGCGTCGCCACGATCCGCTGGGATGAGGCGCTCATCGTCGAAGAAGACAGCGTCGCGACGGCCTCGGCGCGGAGCTGCTTCTAAGCCTCCGCCAGCCGCGCCGCCCAGCCCCTTCACGAGCCCTCGGAGCCAATCTCCGGGGGCTCGTTGTTTTGGCCTTGACGCTGAGGCCCGAGGTGCGAAGGATCGTCGTGCGCATACATGAGAATATGCGCACATGATCTCTCGAAGCCTCTGGAGGACTGATGAACGGCCCCCGACTCGCCCTCGCCGCGACCGCGCTCTCCCTCTTCACCGGCTGCGCTGTGATCCACGCCGATCAGGTCGGCGTGAAGACGCGCCTCGGCCGCCTCGCCCCCGAGGTCTACGAGCCGGGGCCCGTGGTCTACAACCCCCTCGTGAGCCGGGTGATCGCCCTGCCGACCCGCACGGTGAACCTAGAGGTGAAGCTCGACCTGCCGAGCAGCGAGGGCCTCAACATCCGGGCCGAGATCTCGATCCTCTACAGCATCGACCCCAACTACGCCGATGACATCGTGCGCAGCATCGGCACAAACTACGAGGAGGTGATGATCTTGAGCGTCTTCCGCTCGGCGGCGGCGGACGTCTGCGCCCGGTTCATGGCGAAAGACATGTACACCAACGCCCGCCAAGACATCGAGCATGAGATCAAGCTCCGCATGGACGAGATCCTCGCGCCCCGCGGCTTCACCATCGAGAACGTGCTCCTCAAGAGCATCCAGCTCCCGCCGGGGCTGCAGGCGGCGATCGAGGACAAGCTAGAGGCCGAGCAGGCCGCCCAGCGGATGGAGTTTGTGCTGCTCCAAGAACAACAAGAGGCCGAGCGCCGCCGCATCGAGGCCGAAGGTGTGGCCCAGGCCCACCGCCTGCTCACCGAGAGCCTCAACGACGAGATCATCGCCTGGCAGTCCCTCGCCGTGTTTCAGGAGCTGGCGAGCTCGCCGAACACGAAGATCATCGTCACCGACGGGGCGACGCCGATGCTCATCGACGCGGCAGAGACGGTGCCTGTCCCCGCCCCGGCCCCAGCCAAGGCGGCGCCGCGCTGAGGCCGCCGAGGCTCAGCGGCGCAGGGCGGGCCAGCGGTCGAGGAGACCCCGGGCGGCCTGGGCCAGCTCTCGGCCGGTGTAAGGTTTGCTCAAGAAGCCCTCGTTGACCTCGGGGGTCATGCCCGAGGTCTCCGGGGTGAGGCTCGACGTCCAGAGGATCGGCGCGGTCACGCCCCGGATGCGGAGCTGGTGGGCGAGGCTCGACGGCACACGGTCGGGCAGGCCCGCGTCGAGGATCAAGAGGTGGGGCCGCGGGGTTTCGGGGTCTTCAGCGGCGCTGACCAGCTCGTCGGCGCGCTGGAAGGTGCGCACCTCATAGCCGAGGCCACGCAGGCGAATGCCCGCGAGGTCCACGAGCTCGCCGAGCTCGTCGGCGACCCACACCCGCTCATCCCCACGAGGCGGCTCGGCGCGGCTGCGCAGCAGCCCCTCGACCCCCGCGGCCCGGGGCTCAGCGAGGTCGCGGAAGGTGCCCATGAACACCCGCTCGCCGGTGATCGGGTCGGAGATGCCCCGGGTGGAGACCTCCACCGGGCGCTCCTCGCCGCCTTTGCAGGTGATGAGCCAGCGCGAGCGGTAGCCGTCGGAGCGCAGGAGCTCACGGATCGTCGCGGTGACCTGGGCGCGGTAGGCCGGGTCGGGGTAGGCGAGGTTCAGCCAGCCCGTGCGGTCTACCTCAGCCCGGGACCAGCCCGAGAGCGCGGCGAGGCGATCGTTGTAATAGAGGATCTCCCCGGACTCTGAGGCGACGATCACGCCTTGGTCGCAGGCGCTCATGAGCGCGTTGAGCATCCCGTCCACCAAGGCGTGCCGCGCGCTCGCCTGGATGGCGAGGTCGTGGGCGCTGGTGAGGCGAACGGTGTGGTCAAGCTCGCTCATCTGCTCGTCGGTGAACGGGTGGCTCTGCGGGAACAGCGCGAGGCCCCAGGTGACCTTGCCCCGGCGCAGAGGGACGAGGGCGCAGTAGCGGATGCCGTGGGACCAGGCCGCGACGCCCAGCTCATCCTCGGGGTCGGGCTCGGGGAGGGTGTACTGGAAGGGCGCCCCGCTTCCCAGCACCTCCCAGACCACGTCGGTCTGCAGCGTGAAGGCCTGGGTGAGCTGGCGAAGCTCACCGCGCTCGTCGGTGGTGACGAGGCGCAGGAGCTCATCTTCGCGGCGGTTGAGCATGAACACCGCGCCGACGATCCCGTGGCTGGCGCGCAGGTAGCTCAAGGTGAGCTGCCAGAGGCCACGCACGTCCTGGGCCTCGGCCAAGGCGCGCCCGAGGGCGTCGTGGTCCTTGGGCGGGTCCGAGGAGATGACCAGATCGAGGGCGTTGCGCAGGTTCACGTCGAGGCTTCCGTAGCAATGGCGGATCAAGTCTCGGGATATACCAGGAAGATCCCGAGACTTCAAGCGCCCCCACCGGAATCATGCGCCGCTCACCGATCCTCAGTAGTGCGGCGGCAGCTCATCCTCCAGACGGTTGGACTGGCCCGTGGGCTGGGCGACCTGGGCCCGGAGCGTCTCGACCTCACGCGCCAAGGTGTCTAAGCGGTCGTGCAGGGCCTGGGTGACCTCGTCGAGCTGGCGGATCAGGTCCTCCTGGAAGGCGTGGCGAACCTCCAGATCATCGATGCGCGCTTGAAGGCGCTCCAGCTCGCTCATGGCGCCTCCGCCCGGCGCAGAAGCTCGGGATAGTTGGCAGTTTCTGCCAGCGCCCCGTCGCCGCCGCCGCCGAGGTGCCTGCGGGTGAGCAGCTCCGCCCGGGCCTGGGTGCCCTCGTGGGAGATGCCCTGGAGCCCGGCGAGCTGGACTAAGGTCGCCATGCGGTCGGCCACGCCGCGCATCCGCAGAGTGTCGAGGCCCTCGGGCTGGGCCAAGGTGGCGTCGAAGGCGCGGGCCACCGGGTCCACCACGGCAGGATCCAGCCGGGCGCGTAGGGTCTCAAAGAAGCCGTGGTGAACCCCCAGCCGCCGGGCGTCGCGGAGCACCTGGGCGCGCAGCACGTTGTGGGTGCCCTCCCAGTTCTCGCAGACGACGTTGTCGCGCAAGAGGCGCGGCAAGGCCGAGAAGCTCTCGATGGCGCCGTTGCCGCCCAGACACTCGATCCCCCGCAGGATGACGGCGTGGGCCTGAATCGCCGTGCGCAGCTTGTTGAGGTTCAGCGCCACGCGGAAGAAGGCGCGCTCGGCCTCGTCGCTCTGGCCAAGATCCAGGCGCTCTTGAACCCCAGCGAGGAGCCAGCTCGCGGCCAGAGCCCCCTCGACGTCGGCGCGCATCCAGGCCAAGGTCTCGGCGACCAGCGGGTAATCGACGATGCGCTGGCCAAAGGCCCGGCGGTGGTGGGCGTAGCCCGAGGCGATGAGCAAGGCGCGGCTGGCGAGGCCGGCCACAGAGAAGGCGTTGTACAGGCGGCTCGTGTTGATCACCTCCTCCATGGTCGTGCGGAAGCCGTGCTCCACAGGGCCCAAGGGCTCGGCCCAGGCGCCGTTGAGGTCGATCTCCGCCGAGGCCATGCTGCGGGTGCCGAGCTTGTCTTTAAGGCGGCGCAGGCGGTAGGTGTTGTAGCTGCCATCAGGCAGGCGCTCGGGCATGAGGAAGAGGCCCAGGCCCCGGGTGCCCGGCGCGCCGCCCTCGGGCCGGGCGGTGAGCAGGATCACGTCGGCGTCCGCGTTGCTGCAGAACCACTTCTCGCCGTGCAGGGTGACCCCGCCGCCCTCAACAGGCCGGGCGATCACGCCGTTGTTGCCGACGTCCGAGCCGCCCTGCACCTCGGTGAGGAACTGCGCGGCGGTGAAGTTGTTGTCCCAGCGGGGGTCGAGCAGGCGCGGCAGGGCCCAGGCGCGCTGCTCCGGGCTGCCCACGCGCTGAATCGCGCGGATCGCCCCCGCCGTACACGCCAAGGGGCAGTTGTGACCGCCCTCCCCCACATGGCTCGACAAGAAGAACAGCGCGAGGATGTGCTGGTGGGGCGTGGGTGACTCGCCGTAGGCCGCCATGACGCCGGAGCCGTAGATGAGGCGCCCGGCCTCAGCGTAGGTCGGGTGGTGGACGATGGCCTTCTGGCGGCGCCCGACGCCGTCGTAGGGGTCGAGCACGGGGAGGTTTGCGTGTCGGTTGTTCTCGGTGACCGCGGCGTCGAGGGGCCCCGCCGCGGCCTCGCCGAAGGCCTTGAGCGCCGGCAGGCGCCGCGCACGATCCGCCTCGCTCCAGTCCCGAGAGATGAGGCGCGTCAGCAGCGGGACGGCGTCAAAGAAGCTCTTGGGCTGGTCGTCGCGCCAGGCGCCGAGCGCCTCACGCCCCAGCGTCGTGGGATCAACGGGGCTCTTGGAGTGCATCATGGGCTCCACCGCAGGGCCGCCCCTTATATCCAGCCCTCGCCCACCTTGGGCCCCCGCGCGGATTTTCAGGACAAGGGCCCGGCGGGCTCATATACTCCCGACCTGTGCGTCCACCGTCCTCCCACCTCGGCGCGTTCACCCTCGAAGAGCCCATCGCCACGGGCGGCATGGGCGTCGTTTGGCGCGGATCGGCCCCGGCCCGGCGCCCGGGTGAGGCGCCCCTGACCGTCGCGGTGAAGGTGCTCAGCGCTGAAGGCGCCCGAGAGCCCACCCAACGCGCCGCGTTCTTGAACGAGGTCCGGGCGATCTGCGCCTTGGATCACCCGAACGTCGTCACGCTCTTTGACGCCGGAGAGGTGCCCGACGCGCCGGGGCTGCCCGACGGCATCACCCCGGGCAGCCCGTGGATGGCGATGGAGTACGCCGACCAAGGCACCTTGGTCGACCGCACCCAGGCCCGGCACTGGGAGGTCGAGCGCCGCCTCTTGCGCTCGCTTCTGGAGGCCCTGGCCCACACCCACGCCCGGGGCGTGCTGCACCGCGACCTCAAGCCGTCGAACGTGCTCATCGTCGGCCGCGACCGCCGCCCCAAGCTCTCCGACTTCGGCCTCTCCATCGGCCCCTGGCAGCGGCACAGCCTGCACCGCCCCGAGCTCTGGCCCCTCTTGGAGCCCGAAGGCATCGAGCCCGGCCACCGCCCCGACCCCGACGACGAGCACTTCCAGTGGGGCACCCCGGCGTACATGGCGCCGGAGCAGCTCCGAGAGGGTGAGCTGCGGCTGGGCCCCTGGACGGATCTTTACGCCTTGGGCTGCATCGCCTGGACGCGGTCCATGGGCTCACCGCCCTTCGGCAACGGCCCCGTCGAGGAGGTCGTCACCCGCCAGCTCTACGCGCCTCTGCCCCGGCTCAAGCCGATGGAGCCCGTGCCGCTGGACTTCGAGTCTTGGGTGCGGCGCCTGCTCCAGAAGCACCCTGAGGACCGCTACCAGCGCGCCGCCGACGCCTTGGCCGACCTCAACAGCCTAGGCGACGCGCTCTCGCCCCAGGCCCGGCGATACCGGCCGTCGATGCTCTCCCAAGAGCCGACCTTGCCCCGCGAGCGCCGCGCCGTGGTGCCTTCAGGCCCCACCCCACCGCGCTCGCCGGTGGAGTCGCGCCCCGGCCTGCCCGCGGTGCCCGACACCTGGCGCCCCCAGCGCCGCATCGCCCCGCCCCCGCGCCCCGCCGCCGTAGGCTTAGGCGTCTTGGAGCAGCGTGAGGCGCCGCTCGTGGGCCGGGACCGCGTGCTCGACCGCGTGTGGACGAACCTCTGGCGGGTGGCCTCTCGTGAGCAAGGCCGGGTGGTGCTCCTCGCCGGGCCGCCGGGCTCGGGCCGAGAGCGTGTGGCGAGCTTCATCAGCCAGCGGGCCCACGAGCTCGGCGTCACCCACAACCTCTGCCTGCACCTGCCGACGCCGTCGAGCGGCCGCCGCCCCTGGCCCGACGTCACCCTCGATCAGCTCCGCCAGGCCGCCCGCCGCCGGGTGCCCCTGGTTCAGATCACCGGCGACCCCCACGCCG
>JAKLKE010000013.1 GCA_023150775.1 Myxococcota bacterium | reverse complement strand
GGGTGTGCAGCCGCGCCTGGCCGTTGAGGCGCTGCACCTCGGTGGCGCTGGGCGGCGCCTCGTCTGTGTGGGGTCGTCGGGCGATGAGCAGGCAAGGGAAGGCGTCGGTCTCGCCGAACAGCGGGGCGTGGCCGAGATCGATCACCGTCTCCACCCAGGCCAGGTCGTGCAGGTGCGCCCGCAGCGGCGCGCCCGCCGGGGCCCGGAGCCACTTGTTGGGCAAGATCAAGGCCAGACGACCCCCGGGGCGTAAACACGCCAAGGCGCGCTCCACAAAACACGCGCTGAGGTCTCCTTGGCCGTGGGCGGCGGCGTGGCGGCGCAGCAGATCTGCGGCCTCGGGGTGCCGGGAGAGTCGCCCGAAGGGTGGATTGCCGATGATCAGGTGAAAGTCAGGGAGCTTGAGGTCTGGGGCCAAGGCGTCTTGTCTGGTTAGCCGGGGCGCGGCGCCCAGGGTGTGCAGGGCGCGCTCGGCCAAGGCCAGGGCCTCGGCGTTCAGATCGAGGCCCCAGAGCGCCTGGGTCTGGAGATGGTTGAGCCCCTCAGGCGCCGCCTCGCCGCCGCGCCGGGCGATCTCCTCCTCAGCCTCGTCCCAGGCCGCCTTGAGCGTCCGCCACACCTCGACGAGCAGCGCCCCGGCGCCGCAGGCCGGATCGAGCACGGTGATCCGTTGGATCGCCTCACGGTAGGCCTCCCAGGCCGATCGTGGGGCGTCTGGTCCCGGCCGTGCGCCCTGAAGCATTGGCGAGAGCCCCCGCCGCGCCAGCTCCGCGGCCAGAGGTGCCGGGGTGAAGTAGGCCCCCTCGGCGTGCCGCCGCGACCGCCCCCGCCGCGAAGGCGCCGCGTCCAGCGCCGCCTGGAGGGCCAAAGCGTCTCCGTCGGCGTCGCCCTCGGCGCGACTCACGGCAGCGGCGTCACCACGAGGGCGGTGGCCGCACAAGGCGCCGGGCCGTGGTTCAACAGGATGTGCCAGTCGGTGGCCTGCCGCACCTCCTCTCGGGTGGTCTCCCGCAGCGGGTGCAGCTCCAAGGTCTCGCCCTTAAAGGTCTGGGACGACTCGTAGGTGGCGATCACCTGGCCGTCGAGCACGTAGAGCATCACCCCGGCTTTGGCGTCCTCGACCCGTTTGAGCGCGTGGGGCTGAAGCTCCACGGCGGTGTAGGGGTGGCCGGTGACGTCGAGCTGAAACCAGGTGTCGGTCACGTCGTCGCCGGTGGCCAGAGGTTCACCTTGGGGGCTGTCTTTGATCGACGTGGCGGCGTACACCGCGAACTTCGCCGGGGCCGTGAGCAGCCGGGGCACGGCGGTGAGGTCGTCCTCAAGGCCAGGCAGCACGGCGCGGATCGTGACCTCTCCTGGGCCGGGGGTCACCTCCAGCTCACCCAGGCCGATCGTCTCCGCCCGGGCGCGGCTGAGCGCGGCGAACTGCTCAGCGCACTCGGCCTGAAAGCGGATCTCTGCGCGAGCGCCTCCCGCCGTGGCCACGTCCCGAGTCGCCAGCATCAAGGCGCCCATCGCGGCGAAGAGCACGATCCCGATCACGAAGGGCGCCGCCACGAAGGCGACGCGGAACATCGAGAGCTGGGCGTTGGGGGCAGGGGAGGAGGGCGGCGGGGGGCTCGTGGGCGGGTCAGCGGACATAAAGAAGTGGCTAACATGGTGGCGCCGGGGGTGTTAGGGAGGCGCCCACGCCAGGAGGCTCCCAATGCCCTACACCGTCACCCTCATCCCCGGCGACGGCATCGGCCCCGAGGTCACCGCCGCCACCCAGCAGGTGCTCGCCGCAGCCGACGCCCCGATTCAGTGGGAGGTCGTCCACGCCGGCGCCTACGCTTACCAGAAGTTCGGCGATCCGGTCCCCGCTGAGGTCGTCGCCAGCATCAAGAAGAACCGCATCGCCTTGAAGGGCCCGCTGGAGACGCCCAAAGGCTCCGGCTTCCGCTCGGCGAACGTCACCCTTCGCCAAGAGCTGCAGCTCTACGTCGGCCTGCGCCCGGTGAAGTCGCTGCCGGGCATCGAGACGCCGTACAAGAACGTCGATCTCGTCGTGCTCCGCGAGAACACTGAAGACCTCTACGCCGGCATCGAGCACGAGATCGAGCCCGGCCGGGTGATCTCGCTCAAGGTCTCCACCAAAGAGGCCGGCGTACGTATCGCCCGCTGGGGTTTCGAGTACATGCGGTACCGCGGTCGGCGAATGATCACCTGCTCCCACAAAGCCGCGGTGAGCCCCTTGGCCGATGGCGCCTTCCTCGACGCCTTCTTGGAGGTGGGCACCGACTACCCCTTCATCCGCCAAGACAGCCTGCCCGTCGATAACTTGGCCATGGCCTTGGCCTTGGACCCCACACGTTTTGACGTGCTGCTGCTCCAGAACCTCTACGGCGACATCCTCTCCGACCTCGTCGCGGGCCTCGTCGGCGGCTTGGGCGTGGTGCCCGGGGCGAACATCGGCGACGGCGTCGCGGTGTTTGAGGCCGTGCACGGCACCGCCCCCGACATCGCGGGCAAAGGCCTCGCCAACCCCCTCGCGGTGTTGATGAGCGCGGTGATGATGCTGGAGCACATCGGCGAGCACCGGGTCGCCGACCGCGTGAGCCGCGCCATCCACGACGTGCTCGGCGCCCGCCGCCACGTCACGAAGGACCTCGGCGGCACGGCCGACACGGCCACCTTCACCCAAGCCCTCATCGACGCGCTGTGAGCGGAGGCCCCATGACCACGACCACCTCTCCATCCTCGGCCCACGCCGTCACCCTCATCCCTGGCGAGTGGATCGGCCCCGAGGTCACCGCCGTCACCCAAGACATCCTCGCCGCGGCGGGGGTCAACATCGCCTGGGAGTCCTTTGACTGCCCCCAAGGCCAGCTCAGCCCGGCCTTGGCCGAGTCCGCCCGGCGCACAGGGCGTATCCTCAAGAGCCGCACCAGCGCCGCCCGCTTGGAGGGCCGCCTGCCCGCGAGCGTGCAGCTCCGCAAAGAGCTCGGCCTGTGGTCCCAGGTTCGCCGGGTGCGCACCTTGCCCGGCGTCACCGCCCGCTTTGAGGGCGTCGATCTCCTCGTCGTCCGCGAGACCTCTGAAGACATCTACAAAGGCTTCGAGCACCAGACCGCCCCCGGCGTGTTTGAGTCGGTGAAGGTGACGACGGCCTCGGCCTGCGAGCGCATCGCCCGCTTCGCCTTTGACCTGGCCCGGGCTGAAGGCCGCAAGAAGGTCACCATCGTCCACAAGTCGAACATCCTCAAGAAGGCCGACGGCTTGTTTCTGCGCACGGCCCAGGCGGTGTCGAAGGACTACCCCGACATCGTCTGTGACGAGGTGATCGTCGACGCCTTGTGCATGAAGCTCGTGCGCTGGCCGACGAGCTTCGACGTGCTCCTCTGCGGCAACCTCTTCGGCGACATCGTGGCCGACCTCGCCGCGGGCCTCGCCGGGGGCATCTCCGCGGGCGGCTCGGTGAGCGTCGGCGACGGCGTGAAGATGTTTGAGAACCCCCACGGCTTCGCCCCGGAGCTCGTCGGCACGGGCCGGGCCAACCCCATCCCGACGCTGTTGCAGGGCATCGCGCTCCTGCGGGATCTCGGCGAGCACGACGCGGCGGCGCGCATCGAGGCGGCGCTTCATGGCGCGCTCACGGCGGGGCTTCGCACCATCGACCAAGGCGGCGAAGACGGCTTGGCGGAGGTGAAGGCGGCGATCCTCGCGCGGCTGTGAGCCTGGACAAACCGCCGCTCCGGAGCGCCCGGGGCGTCGCGGGGGGCCCCTGAGCGATCTTTGCCGCGCGTGATGTGGTAAGCGCACGGGATGCCTCTCCTTCCTGGCACGATCCTCGGCGAGCGATACGTCATCGACGGCGTGCTGGGGCGAGGTGGCTTCGCGACGGTCTACGCCGCGCGCCACGCCCAGCTCGCCAGCGAGCACGCGATCAAGGTGCTGCACGCCGGGGCGGACGAGGCCTCTCGGGCGCGGCTCTTGAGCGAAGGGCGCATCCAGGCGCGGCTGAACCACCCCAACGTCGTGCGGGTGACCGACGTGGTGGAGCTGCCCTACGGCGTGGGCCTGGTGATGGACACCATCCACGGCGAGACCCTGCGCGCCCGCCTCGACCGAGGCCGGGTGCCGCTTGGCGAGGCCCAGGCGCTTGGTGAGGGGCTCATCCGTGGGGTCGCCGCGGCCCACGCCTTGGGCTTGGTGCATCGGGATCTCAAGCCCGAGAACGTGCTCGTGGACCGCGACGGCGTGCCCAAGGTCATCGACTTCGGCATCGCCCGGGGCGAGGACCAGTCGGGGCAGACCCAATCCGGCGTCGGCATGGGCACGCCGGGGTACATGGCGCCCGAGGCTTACCATGACGTGGCCACGGCGGGGCCCCCGGCGGACGTGTTCGGCCTGGGCGTGATCCTGTATGAGCTGCTCAGCGGCCAGCGACCCTTCGCTGAAAATGTGCCGTGGATGCGGCAGCTTGAAGCGGCCCGCCAAGCCGCCTGGACGCCCTTGAGCGCGCTGTCGCCGGAGCTCCCCCAGACGCTCATCGACGCCGTTCACGCCGCCTTGTCCCCTCACGCGGCGGATCGGCCGCCCGACGCCGGACAGCTCTTGACGTGTTGGCTGGGGCAGGCCGCCCCGGCGCCGGTCCAGGACGCCACGACCATCACCCTGGAGCTGGGCGCCTCCGTCGTCGCGCTCCCCGAGCCCGGGCTGGCCTCCCGGCACAACCTGCCCGCCGAGCGAGACCCGTTCATCGGCCGCGAGCATGACCTCGCCGCCCTCACCAGCCACCTCTCCGGCGGGGCCCGGGCGCTGACCTTGCTCGGCATCGGGGGCCTGGGCAAGACCCGCCTCGCGCTTCATTATGCCCACCAGCAGCTCCGCGCCTGGCCCGGCGGGGTGTGGTTCTGCGACCTCGCAGACGCCCATGATCTCGACGGGGTGGTGCGCGCCGTCGCCGCCGCCTTGGGCGTGCCCTTGGGCCGCTTCCCCGTCGCCCAGCTCGGCCACGCCATCGCCGGTCGTGGGCGCTGCCTCGTGATCCTCGACAACTTTGAGCAGGTTACGGCCGTCGCGCAGGAGACCGTGGGCCGCTGGCTCGACGCCGCCCCCGAGGCGCGGCTCTTGGTGACCTCCCGGGAGCGGCTCGGCCTGCCCGGCGAGACGGTGCTCGTGCTCACGCCTCTGGAGGAGGACGCCGCCGTGGCGCTGTTCACCGCCCGGTCGATGGCGGTGGGCGGCCAGATCGGCCCCGACGACATCCCCACCCTTCGGGCGCTGGTGCGCCTGCTCGATCAGCTCCCCTTGGCCATCGAGCTGGCGGCGGCCCGCTCCCGGATGATGCGCCCGGAGTCGATGCTCAGCCGCATGAAGGACCGCTTTCGCCTGCTGAGCGCCCCCAACGGCCGCCCCGACCGCCACGCGACCCTGCGGGCGATGCTCGACTGGAGCTGGGAGCTGCTCAGCCACGACGAGCAGCAGGCCTTGGCCCAGCTCGCGGTGTTTGTCGGCGGCTTCACCTTAGAGGCGGCGGAGGCCGTGCTCGACGTGGGCGAGGCCTGGCCCGCCGATCTAGTCCAGTCCCTCGTCGACAAGTCCCTCGTGCGCGCCGTGCCCCTCGATCGGGAGGACACGCTGCGGTTTGAGCTGCTGGTGAGCGTGACGGAGTACGCCGCCGCCCGCCTCGATGAGCTCGGGGGCCGCGCCGAGGCCGAGGCCCGACACGGGGCGTTCTTTGCGTCGAGCGGCCAAGACGCGGCCATCGAGTCCCTTCACCGCCACGGCGGGTTTCGCCTGCGTCGCCTGCTCGGCCGTGAGGTAGACAACCTCCTCGCCGCCACACACCGCGCGGTCGCTCGGGGAGACGGCGTCGTCGCCGCGGGCTGCGTCCGCGCGGTCTGGGACGTGCTCCAGTTCCGGGGGCCGCTCACCGGCGGCGTCCCCGTCAGCGCCGAGGTGCTCAACCTCCCCACCCTGTCCAGCGGCGCCCGGGCGATCACCCTGCGGGTTCACGCCGACGCGCTGCGGGTAATGGGTCGGTTTGACGAGGCGATGGTGCACGCTGAGGCGGCGCGGGCGCTCTTCGGCCAGCTCGGCGAGCGGGGCCCGGAGAGCGCCATGCTCGGCATGACCGGCGCGCTGCTCCACGCCCAGGGCCGGCTCGTCGAGGCTGAGGAGCGCTTCAAGACGGCGTTGAGCATGGCCCGCGCCGTCGGGGCGCTGCGGGTTGAGGGGGGGATGCTCTGCCATCTGGCCTCCCTCTACGGCCAGCAGGGCCGGTTTGACGAGGCGCGCGCCTTGCTCGACGAGGACCTCCTCTTCGCCCGGCGCCAGGGGGATCGCCGCTCGGAGGGCGTCGCATTGGGCAACCGGGCCATCCACCTGGTCTGGCGGGGAGAGCACGGGCAGGCCCTCGAACATCTGGAGCAGGCCCTGGCCATCGCCCGGGAGTCGGACGATCGAGGCTCCGAGGCGCTGTGCCTCGCCAACCTCGGGATGTTGCACCAAGAGCTAAACCAGCACGCCGCCGCGCGCCCCCCCTTAGAGGCCGCCCTGATCATCGCGCGAGACATCGGCGCGCGTCACCTGGAGGGCGTCACCCTCGGCGCCTTGGCGGCGGCGCTGTCGTCCGAGGGTCACCTCGACGAGGCCCACGAGCGCGCCATCGGCGGCGAACAGATCCTCCGCGCTCTGGGCGACAAGATGGAGCTGGCGAAGCTGCTCTGTGTTCGTGTGCGGCTCCACCACCAGCGCCAAGACCCCGCCGCGGCGGCCGCCACCTTGGCCGAGGCCGAGGCCCTCGCCGCCGCCTTGTCCGTCACCCCCAAGAGCGAGCTGGGTCAGGCCGTCGCCCGCGCCCGGGCGGTGGTTCACTAGACCGATGGTTTAGTGTGCAGGACGGTGCTCTGACGCGCCCTATATCTTCCGCGGGGCAGCCTCCCCGTCAGGAGAGGAGGTCCTGCAGCCAGTGCGGCGGGTTGAAGACGCCGTTGAACCACGCCAAGCCCAGCCCCAACCCCAGGTTGATGAGGCCCAACAAGCCCAAGAAGCGCGACAGCTCCGCCCGCCCCGCGCCGGACGCGGCGAGGCCGATCACGCCTAGCCCACAGGCGGTCGCCCAGACGCCGCCGACGGTCCAGAGCGCCTTGGGCAGCGCCGCCAGGGGCCTGGGATCTCGAAGGCTGGCCTCGACGATCCCCGCGTAGACCTCGCGGAGCTGCTGGGCGCAGCCCATGAGCACGAGCCCAAAACCACAGATCAGCGCGGCCTGGGCGACCCCGCGGCCCAAGATCAGACGTTGTTCACCCTCTGCGGTGAACCACAGCCTCGTCGCCCAGAAGGTCGCCCAGGCCGAGACCAGCGCAGAGAGGAGGGTGATCCGAGAGAGCAGCCGCATCGCGTAGGCGAGCATCTGCGCTTGGAGAGAGGTCCGATCGTCTGTGTTGGCGCTGTAGAGCGTGGCCTCCTCCACCACCGCGAAGTGGATCAAGCTCCAGACCGCCAGCACGATCAGCGCCAAACCTACGGCGCCCCATCGGCGCGGCGGCGGCGGGCGCCCGTCTCGCGCGGCCTTGACCAGACGCAGCGGCCACAAGAGCCCGATCACCGCCAGGACCAGCGTCGGGAGCAGCTGGACGCCCAAGAGCTGTACCTCAAGAACAAACGCCCCCCAGAGCGAGCCGGCGCAGTGCTCCAAGGTCTCCAAGAGGTCAACCGGCGTCACCGCGCTTCCGCCTCACAGCCGTAGGCCTCCACACAGACCTCGGGGAACACGAAGCCCGAGTCTTGGCCTGGACATGGCAGATTCCGCATCCAGAGGATGCAGTCTTTGCCCTCGATGGGCTTAAAATCACAGGACTCTGGGATATTGCCGTCATCGAGCGCGGCCTGCTCTATGCAGGCGTCTTTGTCTTCGCCGTAACAATCGGCGAGCCACTTGCAGGTCTCCCGGTCGAGGTCACGCTCAAAATGGGCCTCGCTGAACATGCAGCCGGTCCAGAGGGTGAACAGAAAGAACATCATGGGCGCCTCCGCGCGAAGAACATCAGCAGGCCGATGGGGAGGGTGAACAAGAAGGCGACGGGCTCACGCCGCTCGCAGCAGCCGAGCCCCGCAGGGGAGCCGACGCTCTGGCGACTCTTGGGGATCTCGCCGCTCGCGACACGCTCAAAATACTCAGCGTTGTAGCAGGTGCCAGGCGGCGAAGACGGCGATCCTTCACAGAGCGCCAGCTCGCTCTCTAGCTCCCAGCGGTGCCGATGATACACCGCCTGCTGACGCCCCATGTGCTCACCCTGGGCCAAGCTCAGCCCGTCTGGCAGCAAGGTCGGGGTGTAGCGCAGATGCAGCCGCGTGAGTCGGTAGCCGCCGCGCTGCTCTTCAGGCACCCCCAGAATGAGCGCGTTCTCCCAGGTGAGCGGGGGCGCGGCGCAAGGATCACAGTTGCCGTACAGCTCGCTCAGCTCGGTGCTCCAGACGAGGCCCTCGGCGCCGGGCGGCAGGTCCTCAGCGCGTGAGGGCAGCCCCGTCGCCCGGGTGAAGATCTCGTCCCAGACGGTCGCCCAGTCCTTCTCGCCGAGCTGAACCATACACCCGTCATCAGGGAGCGGGGTGGCCACGACGTTCTTGATCACCGTGGCGCCCCTCTCGGAGTCTGTGAGCGTGATGAGCGTGACGTCTTGCACCCCTGCGCTCGACGCGGCGCTGAGCTGCATCGGCAAGGTCCAGCCCTCGCTCGTGTAGCGGAGCTGAATCGGGCTCAGCGTGGCCGCCCGACGCGGCGCCTGGTCCAGCGCCACACGCAGCGCCACGAAGGCGCTCCCCTGGTTGACCAAGACGTCTAGGCGCGCGGCGGTGTCTGTATCGGCGACGAAGCCCTGCTGCGCCATCCAGTCGGCCAAGGTCTCGCCGTCTGCGGGCGTGAGGATCCAGCCGGTGTACTCGGCGAGCTCAAACCCATCCTCGACGCTGAGGTCGGCCTCGGGCACGGCGAACCAGTCCGGCAGCGGCTCGGTATCCCGAAGACAGACCGTCATGCCCTCTTTGCAGCCCCCCGAGTAGCTGCAGGGACCGAGCGGGTCTGTGTCTTGGGGGCCCGTGTCCTGTGGGTACGGAGGGTGCCCGATCCCGGCGTAGAGGTCTTCGCAGCGCGTGTTGAGGAGGCGCGGGGCGCTGTACTGATCGGCGCGGTGCGTCGCGTGGGGGTTCACGAGCGAGAGGTCGGCGCGGGTGAAGCCCGGCGGCACCGGGATCACGAGGCCGAAGGTCGACAGCGCGCCCTGCACGTCCGGCTGGAGCGTGAGCGCCGTCTGATCCCCAAACCGCGCGACGGTGATGACGCTCTTGGTGTTGACCGGCTGGCTCGATCCGTCCCCGAGAAACGCGCCAGGGAAGGCGCTCGCGGGGGACAAGGCGCTCAACATGCTGAGCAGAAACATCACGACACACCTCGGGAAGGTCCACACGAGGAGCATACCCGGGCTGGCGCGCTCTCGCTCACCCTCGCTGGACTTGGCTTACCCGGGCTCCCCTCACATCGACTCCCTCAGCCGCGCCGCCTCCTGGTTCAGCACACCGACGGTCTTGTTGTACAAAAACATCGCCTGCTGGGGATTGTCACCGATACAGACGAGCCCCAGCTTGCCGAACTCAGACAGCGCGCCCATGAGGTGAAACACCACGCCGCGCTCCGTCGCGCCGTGGAAGTGTAGGCCGTGGTACACCGCGATGTTGATGAGATCGTCCGGCGACAGTCCCTTGTAGTGGTCACTGTGCAGGGTGTCGCTGGCGTAGTAGTATTTCTCTTTCTCGGACGGCGTGTAGAACAGCCCCGTCGTCGTGTCGTAGGTGCCATCCGTCAAGAACTTCAGGGTCAAGAACGGGTGGGTCGTGCCGCCTTTGCGCAGGTTGACCTCAATCGCGTAGTGGTCCCACACGCCGCTCTTGGGGTTCTTGACCGAGACAAAGTCTGTAGAGAATCGCCCGACCACGCCGCGCTGGGCGAGCACCCGGGCCACCTTAAAGCCCGCGTCTTGGATGTCGAGGCGGTACTCTCGCGCGGCGGGGAAGGTGCAGCCCAAGAACACCTGGCCGCTGGGGCCACCCAAGACCTGATCGTGGGTGGAGATGGTCATCGGGTCGCCCAAGGCGTTCACCCGGCTCTGGCAAGAGGGGCTCTTCTTCTCTTCGCCCTCGACGAAGACCTCGACCACGCCGCCCATCTCTTTGTATTTCTGCATGTAGGAGTCGTAACGCTCCCGCGGGGCCTCAAAGCGCAGATGCGGCAGGGTCGCCCGAATCCAGGGCTTGCGGTCGCCGGTCTCGGGGCAGCCAGCGATCGGGAAGATGGCGTTGCCTTCGCCGGAGAAGCCGTCGTTGAGCTTCACCACGAGGCGGCGCAGGCCGGCGTTGCGGGCGATGAGCGTGTCGATGGCGTCCACCACGTCGCCCTCGTCGCGCAGGCGCTCGATGCCGTCGGGCAGGAGCACCCCAGCCTCACGGAACACCTCGCGGCAGCCGCTCTTGGTGCCGAGATCGTAGAGGCCCGGGTCGTTCGCGTAGAGCGGCAGGCCGAGGCGCACAGAGAGCGTGCGCTCCAGAGGGGAGGCGTTAAACACCGAGAGGTGCGCCATGTGGCGGTCAGGGATGGCCTCCAAGATGCGCTTCTGGAGCAGAGGCCGCCGCAGGATCTTCTCGGTGAGGGGGATCGGCGAGGCGTCGAGGCAAGAGATCAGGGTGAGCCGCCGCCGCGCGTGGCTGCCCGGCACGCCGGAGAGCAGGTGCAGGTAATAGTCGACGATCGACGGGTTGAGCGGCTGGCTCGTGACGTAGACGAGGTGCGTGCGCGGCTGACGCAGGAGCATCAGCATGTACAACAGCCGCTCCTCGTAGTGGTGCACGCCGGTGACCTTGGCCAGCTCCTCCGCGTTCAACGAGAGGCTGGGCACGACGAGCACGGTGTGCTCGATGCGCGGGTTGGCGGACACCTCCCGAAACAGCTCCGGCAGACGGAGCTTGAGGGTCTCGAAGGCGGCGAGCTCAGCGGGGGACGACGGGGCGGGATGCTGCATCGGCTGAGCATATCGCGACGCGGCGCTTCTTGGTGCAACCCGCAACCCACCATGCTACAAAGCTGCGTCAAAACCGAGGATCCAGCCGATGAAAGCCTTCGAGACCAGCCTGCTCATCCCCGCGCGCCCCGAGCGCATCTGGGCGCTTCTGACCGACGCCCAGGCCTACCCCCGCTGGAACCCCACCGTCACCCGGGTCGAAGGCGCCATCCGCTTGGGCGAGAAGATCACCGTCCACGCCCGCATCAGCCCCGACCGCGCCTTCCCCGTCACCGTGTCCACCTTCGAGGTCAACCAGCGGATGGTGTGGTCTTCAGGGATGCCCCTGGGCGCCTTCAAGGGCGAGCGCAGCTTCACCCTCACCCCCCGCGCCGATGGCGCCGGCGTCGAGTTCAAGATGCGCGAGGAGTTCACCGGCTGGCTCTCGGGCCTCATCACGAAGAGCATCCCCGACCTCACCCCCGAGTTCGTGGCCTTCGCCGAGGCCCTGTCCAACGAGGCCCAGATGACGGAGATGCCGGGGAGGTAGCGCCGTTTGGTAGCGGTGGGAGGGGGCGCGGGATAGCCAAGCGGCGGCTTGTGAGAGACGTGGGTGAATGGCCCAACCTCTGACGACCCACAGGTGGTCGCGTTCACCGGTGCTTCAAAAAACTAGGCGGAAGCTCGCTACAACACGAACAGGAGCAAGAATGTATCTTCACCAGTTTTCTGTCAGTGGTCGCGTGGAGACATACGGCAAGATTAACTTCGCCCCTGACCTCGATGAGAATCAGATTAGTACTGATCAAGGAAACCGCTACGCGGGTTTTTCTGTGATCTATGGTAGAGGTCGTGAGGGAAAGACGACGGCGTTGAAGGCGATTGCGCTTGGGCTGATTGGCCCAATCCAGGCGAATCATGTTGTTGAAGGCCAGAGGCAATTTTTGCAGAACGAACGCGGCGAGTGTAACATTAAGGTGATCCTACACTATCTGTACCAGAGGTCCAGCGGTCAACAGTGCACTCCTGAAGATTGTTTTCCAGATGATCGCTCATTTGCTATGGACTATAGGAAGAACGAGGTGCAACTATGGCGTCATGAGGCAGGCATGGTCCTTCATGGCTCAGAATGGAGGAATCGACCTTCGTTCACAGCCTTCTCGAATCCATGGAAGGTGGGGCGGATTGGTTCTGAGTCTTCTACGCTTGAGAAGTTTTTTAGCCTTAGCTATCCGTGTAAAATGACTCCAACCGTTCTCGGTCCATCTCAACCATCGATCGAAAGTCGCCATCCATTGGTGTTCGAGTTCGATGAATACGATGGATATGAGGCCGCAGGAGACGCCATCAAAGATTTTTTGGCCCAGCGAACAAAGGAGCAACAAGGTTCGGGTGACGTGACCGGCGTAGTTCTCATCGACGACTTCGGGCATTCAATGGATGACGAGTCCTCCATTGCTCTAAGCAAGTGCCTCACTGAGAGGTATCCGAAACTCCAGTTCATCGTCACGACCGCGAGCGAAGCATTCAGGGACAGCGTCCCAGCGGCACGTCGCTTCCTGGTCAGACAAGGTGGCGACCTCGTGATTCTGGAGCAAGGGTAGATCCGGGCGGGTCTTCTTCGACCTCGCCTACTTCGCCCCCACCCCCAACAACACCACCGGCACCGTCTTCAACAAGAGCTTCACGTCCAAGAGCAGGCTCCAGTTGTCGATGTACTGTAGGTCTTGTTGCATCCAGGTCTTGAAGTCTACGTTGTTGCGGCCGCTGACCTGCCAGATGCAGGTGATGCCGGGCTTCATCGACAGGCGGCGGCGCTGCCAGCGCTCGTACTTCTCGACCTCGGCGGGGATCGGCGGGCGGGGGCCGACGAGGCTCATCTCGCCGATGAACACGTTCCAGAACTGGGGCAGCTCATCGATGGAGGTCTTGCGGATGAAGCGGCCGAGGCGGGTGATGCGGGGGTCGTCGGTGATCTTAAAGACGGGGCCGTCCATCTCGTTCTTGGCCTCCAACGCCGCCTTGAGGCGCTCGGCGTCGGCGACCATCGACCGGAACTTCCACATCGTGAAGGTGCGACCGTAGAGGCCGCTGCGCACCTGGCCGAAGAGGATGGGGCCCTTGGGGTCGTCGAGCTTCACGAGCAGGGCGATGAACATCAGGATCGGCGCGAGCACGACCAGCGCCGCGGCCGAGAGCACCACGTCCATCAGGCGCTTGAGGGCCAGGGCCTCGACGTTCGTGGGCGTTGAGGAGAAGCTCAGGACGCTCGATCCCTCAAACTCGCGCAGGTGCGCCTGGCCCACTCGCATCCCCAAGAAGTTGGCGTCCATGCTCAGCTCGACGCCGACCTCCTCGCAGGTGTCGGCGATGGCGCGAAGCTGGCGGCTGTCCCAGGCCTGGCCGGTGACGTAGACCTGATCGACGGGGCTCTTCTCCAGAAGGCGCGGCAGGTCTCGCACACGGCCCAAGACCTTGTACGACGGGCCGCTGACCTCGCTGTCCGCGTAGTCGTCGGGGTGGACCACGCCCAGCACCCGGATGCCCCAGCGGGGGTTGGACTCCAAGGTCTTGAGCAGCGGCAGGGCCTTGGCGGCGGTGCCCACGATCAGCATGTTCTGCACGTTCAGGCCGCGGCGGTGGCGATCTTGCAGCCAACGCACGACGAGCCAGCGGTTGAACAAGACCGCCGGGACCGAGAGCAGGGTGAAGGGGATGAACACCGAGCGGGAGATGAGGGGGATCTGCTTGAAGGTGAACAGACCCAAGAGCAGGATGCTCACCCCCGCCGCCGCGCCTTGCAGGGCCCGGCCGATGGCCTGGTTGCCCCGGGTGCGGTGGAGGTCGTCGTAGCCGCCGACGTAGCTGATGCCGAAGATCCACGAGCCGAGCACGGCGGGCAAGGCGTAGAGGTGGTTCGTGAGCTTGAGCTCGTCCTGGAGCACCTTGGCGGCGAAGAGATCGAGGCCCATCGCGCGCCAGAGATCCACGGCCTCGTGCCGAAGCGCGTAGACCGCGGCCCAGGTGAGCCCCAGCATGACCGCGTCGAGCGCGCGGACGCCGTTCCGCAGTCCGGGGTGCTGGGCGTTACGCATGGTCTCTCCTCAGACGCAGAGCGTGTGGTCTCAAAACCGAACATGATAAACGAGTGGAGCCCGAACGCGCACGCCGCGCGCCCTGGAGGCGGTCATTCCTTCGCCAACTCTTGTCCCGTGCCGCGTCGGCCCGCACACCCTGGGCGAGGGCGCGTTGACGCTCCTCGCCGGACCTTGTGTGGTCGAGGGGCGCGACCGCACCCTGCGCATCGCCGAACACCTCGCCACGATGTGCGCGGCGCGTGGGCTGGCCCTCGTCTTCAAGGCCAGCTTCGACAAGGCGAACCGCAGCGCGGGCGGCAGCTTCCGGGGCCTCGGCGTGGCTGAAGGGCTCGCCGTGCTCGCCGAGGTGAAGGCGAGCTTTGGCCTGCCCATCGTCACCGATATCCACCAGCCCGAGCAGGCCGCCATGGCCGCTGAGGTGGCGGATCTTCTTCAGATCCCAGCGTTTTTGTGCCGCCAGACCGACCTCTTGGTCGCCGCCGCCGCCACGGGCCGCCCGGTGAACGTCAAGAAGGGGCAGTTTTTGGCCCCGTGGGACATGGCGAACGTCGTGAAGAAGCTCCGCGAGGCCAACGCGGCGGGGATCCTCCTCACCGAGCGCGGCGCGAGCTTCGGTTACAACAACCTCGTCGTCGACATGCGTGGCCTCGCCGTGATGCGTGGCCTGGGCGTCCCGGTGTGTTTTGACGCCACCCACTCGGTGCAGATCCCTGGCGGTCTCGGTGACAAATCTGGGGGGCAACGCGAGTTTGCGCCGGTCTTGGCTCGCGCGGCGGTCGCCGCCGGGGTAGACGCCGTGTTCATGGAGGTCCATGACGACCCTGACAGCGCGCTCTCCGACGGCCCCAACATGCTGCCCCTGGACGGCCTGCCGAGCTTGCTCGACACGCTCCTGCGGCTTCATGAGGTGGTCCGGTCCTGAGCCCATCTTCTCTTCATCCTTCCTGAACTGACATGGCGCCGCGTCGCGCCGATCTCAACGGAGCCAGAGCCTTATGCGTATCTTTCGGATCACCCTGACCGCCGCCATCGCCCTCACCGGCCTCACCGCCTGCGCCCCCACCCGGGTCGAGGGTGTGTGGCACTTCTACCTGAGCCTCGCTGAAGGCTCGGACTGCACCCAAGACGTGCTGCACAACTTCAACGACGTCGTCACCGGCGACGACATCATCGACACCGGCTCCGACTGGACCGAAGACTCCGACTACACCGCGTCCGACGCCGAGATGTTCGGCCTCATCCGCGAGTCGGGCGACGAGCTCGTGCTCTTGCTCGGCGGCGGGATCTACGAGGGCGTGAAGGAGGAGGGCGAGTACAAGCTCGTGCAGGAGCGCTTCGAGACCAGCAGCGACTCCGACGTTCACTCGACGGGCTACGTCTACAAGGCCGTCGTCGACGCCCGCTCGATGACGACCTTCGGCGGGGCGATCTCCCGGGGCAGCTTCGACGGCAAAGGCAGCCTGCGCTCGACCTCGAAGTCCACCTGGACCGAGTCCGACACCTGGCTGGAGGAGGTCGCGTCCTCCATCGGCAGCTCGGGCCGCATCCCCTCCTACGACTACCTCACCACTGAAGACGACTTCGGCTACCTGCGCGCCTTGTACAACGAGTACGACGCCGCCAACTGCCAGAGCGCCGACTGCAGCCTCACCGTCACCGACACCTGCTTGACGAGCTTCAAGTTCACCGCCGACCGCACGGACATCAAGCCCGAAGAGTTTGAGGCCATCGCGGCGACGAGCCAAGACAACGGCATCTTCTAGTGGACCGCGCCCGGGTCTTGGTCGCGACGGGTGCCTTGCCCCTCGTGCTCACGGTGCTGCTCGGAGGGCTCGCCCAGGCGTTCCCCGAGCCGATCTTGTGGGTGAACGGGATCAAACACCTGCTCTTGGCCGCGGCCCGGCTGGCGCCGCTTCTGTGGTTGCCGTGGGCGCTGTGGGCCGCGCGCCAAGGCGCCTGGCGTGGGGCGATCGTGGGGATGATCTTGGCCTTCGTCGGCGGCGGGCTGCCCCCGATCGATGACGCCGACGGCCCGGGCCTGGTGATCGTCTCCGCGAACGTGCAGGCCTTCGTCGAGGACGTGCCGGTGCTGGAGGCCGCCTTGGCGACCTTCGACGCCGACGTGCTGATCACCATCGAGAAGCGTGGGGAGCAGATCGCCGGGATGCGCCGGGTGGCCGACAACTACAGCCGCCCCATCCCCCGGACGTCCCACGGCTTCGCGGTGTACTGCCGCGACGGCGTAGACTGCGACGCCGAGATCACGGAGGAGATCGGCCCCAAAGGCTGCTCTCAGCCGATGGCCTTGGTGCGGGTCAACCAGGGGGCGCTGTGCCTCGTTGGGGTGCATGTCCCGCCGCCGGTGCCGCTCTGCGCGGAGGGCGCCCCGCCGTATGTGGCCCACGTCGCCGAGGCGATCACCGACGGGCGGCTCAACGGTGACTTTGGCCCCTGCCGGGCGGGGGATCCGGCCTTGATCATGGGCGATCTCAACGCCGTGCGCGGCAGCGAGCCCCACAAGGCGCTCTTGGCCCGGGGGCTCGTGGACCCGCTCCGCTGGCGGGGGATCTGGGCGACGTCTTGGCCCTCCGGCGGGCGGTGGCCGAACCTGCCGCTCTTGCAGATCGACCACGCCTTTGTGGGCGCGTTGACCGTGGAGGGCGCCCGGCTTCACCGTGTCCCCGACAGCGACCACAAGGCGCTGCGGCTGCGGGTGACGCCGGGCTGAGGCTCAGCCCTCGGTCTCAGCCCTCGGTCAAGGTGGAGGCCGTGCTCTCCTGCGCCGGGTCGTAGCGGTCAATGTCGCCCCGGCGCTCGGACTGGGCCGGGGGCAGCTTGCCGCCTTTGTTTGGGGCGTTGTGGAGCACCGCGAGGGTGAGCACGGCGCCGGCCGTGGTGAAGGGCGTCGAGGTGATGCAGTGGTGGCCCGACCACGAGCCGTCGGCGGACTGGCTCTGGAGCAAGACCGCGCCGACCTGGCCTTTCCAGGACTCAAAGCGCTCACCGCCCTCTTCAGCCATGGCCTCGGTCATCATCATGTAGGAGAGCATCTCTTCGCCGCCGATGGAGCCGAAGCCGTAGACCAGCCCGGCGCTGTCGTTGGCGACCCGGGAGGAGATCGCCTCGGCGGCCTTCTCCGCCGCCGGGGCCGCCGCGCCTCCGCGGGCCTGGGCGCGCTGGCTGTTGCTCATCGTCGCCGCCGTGGCGTAGAGGTCCACGCCCGCCGCCGCGCCGCCCGCGTCCCGGCCATCGGCGGTCACCTGGCGCACCTGCCAGTCCTCAGCGCGGTCGAGCACCTTCTCGTCCACCGCGACCCCGGCGGCCTGGGCGTTGTACAGGCTGCGCACGGCCACAGACGAGGAGAGCACCGGGGCCCAGCCTTGGCCATCGAAGCTGCCGTCGCCCTTCTGGGCCAGCTCGACCTTCTTCACGGCGAGGTCGAGGGCTTTGCGCACCTCACGGTCGGCGTCACCGTCGAGGCGGCCGACGAGCTCCGAGAGGGCCAAGGCCGCGAAGTGGGTGTCGGCGAGCTGGCCGAGCTTCGCTTGGGGCTGGGTGCCTTGGGGGGTGCGCACCTGGGGGCTGCTCGGGTCGGAGTGAATGACCGCTTGGGAGATGAAGTGGGCCCCCTTCTTCACCGCGCCGAGGTTGGCCTTGTCGCCGTCGCGCAAGATCGCCAAGGTCACGAGCGCCGTCGTCGCGACGTCGGACTGGGCCCGCTCCGCGCTCCAGCTCCCCGAGGCCCAGCCGCCGTCTTGTTGCTGGACGCTCAGGAGGTACTTCACCGCGGCGTCTTGGGAGGCGTCGGTGGTCTTGAAGCTGCCCGCGCCGCCGTGGCTGGGCAGGTCGCGGCTGAGGAGACCACCCCGAGCCCGCAGATCCTCCATGGGCTCGACGTCGCGGGTGACGGGGACCATGCCGCCGTAGGTTGGATCGGGCTCCGTCGCCGTGGCGACGTTCGCGACGTTGGCGATCAAGGCGAGGAGCACGGCGCAGGAGGGGAAGAAGACGAGGCGAGAGGAGAGGCTCATGGTGGGCTCCGGGTGGGGTCCGTTCGTTCGGGGGGCCAACGCCGGTCGGCTGAGGGGGCTTACAGCGGCAAATTGAGGATCGTTGAAGTTCTTACGCTCTGCGAGTTGGTGTAGACTTTGGCGGTGCTTGTGTGGTTCGCCTGTGCGTCCACTTCGTTCGTGTGCCTTTCTGCTTGGAGCGTCGTGATGGAGAAGCGTCCTAGGTCAATCCTTGTGCTGGGCTGGGTGGTGGGGGTGCTGTATCTGCTGCGTGCCGTCGCGCTGTTGTTCCCGTATGAGCTTGCTGATGAGGTGTTGAGCTTGACCACCGCCCCAGCGGCCAAGATCGTGATGGGTTTTATGGTGGTGGTCCTCAGCCTCGGCAGCTTGGCGCTCATGGGGCTCACCACGATCTTGTTCTTTGTCTGGAGCTATCAGGCCCATGAGAACGCCCGGCTGCTCGCGCCCGGCGCGCCGCTCAGCAACGGCCCGGGGGTGATGATCTGGAGCTACTTCATCCCCTTCGTCAACCTCTTCCTGCCGTACAGCGCGATGAAGGAGGTGTTCTCGGCGAGCGACGCGGCGGCGCGGGCGGGTGATGACGAGGACTACCGCCTCGACAGCACCGGAGGCACGCTCCTGTCTGTGGGGTGGATCGTGTATGTCGGAACCAACATCATCATCAGCGCGATGAACAGTCTTGGGACGCTCTCGTCATCGTCCGAGCTAGAGATGCTCGCCATCCAAGCGCCGTTGGTGGGCGGCAACGGCGCGCTCAGCTTCGCTTGGTGCATCTACCTGAGCCGCCTGCAAGACCGCGCCATCGCCCGACAGGCCACCCACGCGCCCTGATCGGATAAGCTGGCGGCATGAGCTGGCTCCTCGGCGTCCTCTTGTGGTCCTCTACGGCGTCGGCCGGGGAGGTCGCCGTGGGCTTGCCGAATGGCGGGCAGCGGGTGGGGGAGCTTGTGGAGCTCTCCGCAGACTGCTCGGCGACCCTGCGGATTGAGGACGGCGCCGAGTTTCATATGGGCACGGAGTCCATCGCCTCGGCGTGGTTCTTGGAGGGGCTGGAGGACGCCGACGGTCGGCTGCTCGCGCCGCCGGAGGGCCTCGGGCTCGTGCAGGTGCAGGGGCTCACCGACTCGCTCACGCTGCGGGTGAACGGGCGCATCATGCAGGTGGCGCCGGGCGCGCTCGTGCCCCTGCCGCCGGGGTGGCACCTCGTTCGGCTGCACGCGCCTGGATGTGGTCGGCAGCTCGGGCTCATCCAGGTCGAGCCAGGGACGATCACCCCCTTGGTGTTTAATCGCCCTGTGGAGACCTTCATCGTCCCCAAGATCATCGGCGTCGCTGTGGTCGTCGGGACCTACTGGTCGCTGAGGTTGTTGACTGGCTGCTGAACCCCCCACGCCGGAGCCCAGGATGCGCTTGTTCGACGGTGTTGATCACCTCATCCTCTTGACCCTGCGGGGCCGCAGCTTTGACCACCTGCTCGGGGCGCTGCGCCTGGAGGGTCGCGAAGACATCGACGGCCTCCGCGGCGACGAGGTCTGCCCCCTGGACGGCGTCGAGCACCGGGTCTTCGCCTTAGACGACGGCGGCCACCGCCCGGCGGACGGCCCGGTGAGCTGCCCGACGCCCCGGCCCCCCGACGCCCGGCCTTACGCCTGGACCCAGCTCCAGGGCGCGATCCCGGCCTGGAGCCCCCGCGCCGACTGGAGCCACGCCCAGCCGTATTCCGGGGCGGCGATCCCCTGCTCCGGCTTCGCCCGGGCCTACGCCTTGGCCCACCCCGAGGCCGACCCGCGCCTGCCGCTGGGCTACTTCACCCGGCGGAGCGCGCCGACCTTTTATGCTTTGGCCGACCGCTTCACGGTCTGCAATCGCTGGTTCGCCTCGGCCCCGGCGAGCGGGCTCACCAACCGCCTCTTCGCTGTGTGTGGAGAGGCCGGCCCCGAGGCCGAGAGCGCCGATCCTCCCTCACGCCGCCGCACGATGGTGGAGCTCCTCGACCGCGCCGGGGTGTCGTGGGGGGTGTACGGCGACGGCGGCAGCCTCAGCCAGCTCCTCGGCGGCGCGCGCTCCACCGCCCCCATCGCCGCGCTCTTGGGCGCCCTTCGTGGGGAGACCCCGCTGCCGAGCTTGAGCGTCGTCGAGCCCGACGCCCGCCTGCCCCACGATCTCCAGCTTGAGGAGCGCCTCGTCTATTCGCTCGTCGAGGCCCTGACCTCGGGCCCACGCTGGGCGAAGAGCCTGCTCGTCATCACCTACGACAGCCCCGGGGGCTGGTTTGACCATGTGCCGCCGCCAGAGACCGGCGAGGCGCCGCCCTTTGAGCGGCTCGGCGGCCGGGTGCCCGCCCTGCTCGTCTCGCCCTGGACCGGGCCCGGGGTCTGTGACCTTACGCTTGATCACCGGGCGCTGGTGCAGGGCGCCTTGGCCCGGTTCGCCTCGGCCTACGCCTTGAGCCCCCAGCCTCGGGACGAGCGGGTCGTGGCGTTTGGGGAGCTTGCGGGGTCAGAGGCCCCGCGCCTCGACCCGCCGCGCCTGCCCGCGCCGCCGCCCGCCGTAGACGCCGTGGTGAAGGCCCTCGCGGGCCGCGCCCAAGGCCTCGGTGAGCCGCCGCCCTGGGCGAGAGAGGCCGCCCGCCTCGCGCGGCCCGAGGCCCGGCCCGACTCCAAGCTGCCGCCGCCGCCGCGCTGGCCTCGCCCCGAAGAGGAGGTCGAGCGCGCCATCGAGGACCGCCTCGGCCGCTTTGAGCGCGCCGCCGAGGCCTTCTCCTCCCGGGCCGAGCGCGCCGTGCGAAAGCTCGACGGGGGCTGAGGCTCAGGCCCGGCCGACGATCCAGGTGGACTCGGTGAGCCAGATGAGCTCGCCGTCGCGCAGCGGGGTCGGCCCCTTCACCGGCCGCGACCCGCCGTTGGCCGTGGGGATCAGGCTGCTGCGCAGGGACACGGCGCCGGGGCCGAGCCAGGTGAGGTGGTCGCTGCGGAGGTGGCGGTCGATGGCGGTCTGGCCGACGTAGAGCGGGTGCTGGGCGCTGGAGTCGGCCTTCTCCCGGCCCAGAACCTCCCCCGGCTTGGGGGTGATCCGCCGCCCGTCCTCGGGGCCGAAGACCAGCTCCAGGGACTCGGCGGGGCGGGTGGGGCCGCCGTCGTGGCTCCTCGACAGGGCGCTCACGTCGAGGCCTGGGCCGAGAACGCTGAGCCGAGGCGCGAGCAGGCCGAGGCCAGGGTGCGCGTCGCCGAGGAGCATCGCCCAGAGCGTGTCGGCGTCGGCGTCGTCGGGGAGGCGCGGGCCGAGCTGGGCCAGCCGGGGGCTCAAGGTGAGGGGCAGGCGGCGGTCGGGCCGCTCGCTGAGCCCGCCGAGCAGCCGGGTGAGCAAGAGCTGGGCGGCGGCCAAGGCGCGCACGGCGGCGCGGTGGGTGAGCCCGCCGTCTTCGGGCCGAGCCTCCAAGATCAAGTGCTCGACGCCGAGATAGCCCAGGCCCAAGGCCTCGGCGCGCTCCTTCGCCCGCGAGAGCCAGGCGCTGAGCGCGGCCTCCCCCCGAGGCCAGCCGGGCAGGCCGTGGGGCGCACGGAGGAGCGGCGCGCCGTTGAGGCGCCCGAGGTCGGAGACCTGAAGCTGCACGGTGTAGGGGCGGCTGTCGGGGTGGGGCGAGCGGTTGGCGCGCACGGCCCGGCGCGCGGCGAGCACGGCGCTGTTGAGGTCGGCCCCGGCGACGAGCTTGGGCAGCAGGCCCTCCATGAGCGCGATGAGGGTGTCGGCGCGCACGGGCTCCGCCGGGGTGAGGCAGGCCGTCACGCCCCGGCGCAAGAGCCGCCCGGAGAGGTCGTTCAGCCGGTGTGCGCTCGCCGCGCCGCCTTTGCAGACCCCGACGACGACGAGGCCGAAGCGGTCCACGGGGCCGTCGAGGAGCGCCGACAACGACCCGCTGGAGCCGTCCGCCCCCGGCAGGCGCAGGCGTAAGGCGCCTTCAGCGCGCTCGCCGTGGCAGCTCAGGTGCAGCAGGTCCACGGTGTCGGGCTCGGGCTCGGGCAGGCCCCGGTGAAGGTCCGGGGGCAGGGTGACGAGGCTCACGCCGAGGCGGGCGCAGAGGCTCTGAAGGGCCGTGGCGACGCGGCGCAGGGCGGGGTCGTCGGGGCGGGCGCACCAGGCGAGCACCCGCAGGCGGCTGGCGGGCGGGGTCGGGCGGGCCTGGGCGCCGAAGGAGAGCCGGGCGATGACGGCGCCGCGCTCCTCCTCCAGGGGCGGGCTGTTGGCGGTGGCGCAGAGCAGCTCCCAGGGCAAGGCGTGGGCGGCGGGGTGCTCCGCGTCGAGCACCAAGGCGCCGAGGCCCTCACCGATGGCCTCGTGGAGCAGCTCCGCGAAGCCCGGCGCGGCGAAGACCTGGGCCAAGACCCGCCCGGCGGCCTCCTCGTTCTCTTCTCGGCGCGTGACCTGCCCGGGGACGATGACCGGCGGTGGCCGCAAGAGCGCGCGCTGCCGCTCGGTGAGGGCCTCGACCTCGGCTGCGCTCAACGATCCGGCGATGGGGGCTTGCCCCAGGCGGGTGAGCTGCAGCGCCCAGCCGCCCATCGGCTCAGGGTGGACCTGCAAGGTGAGCACAGCGGGCATTCAGACGCTCGGAGGGGCGAGGGCCCAGGAAGGGCTCAGCCGACGTACTCATGGTACTCGGCTTGGGCCTTCTTCTGGCGCTGCTCGCCGCCCCGAAGGAGCGTCTTGGCGAAGGTCTTCACCATCGACAGCGAGGGCTTCTCGGCGTTGTAGAACAAGAACGAGAAGAGGTTGGACGCCTGCACATACTTCGCCACGTCACGCCAAGAGTTGATCGTCTCCAGGTGGCGGGCCAAGGTCACGGGCCGGAAGTAGAACTCGCGGTAGAACTGGCGGTGGAAGTTGATCATGTCCTCGGGCTCCATGCCCCAGGGCACAAAGGTGGGCTCCCAGAAGGACTTCTCCGACGTCGTCTCGTTGATGAGGCGGCCCCACTTCGGGCCCTCCCGCTCCCAGATCTCCATCTGCGGCGTCATCGGCAAGAGCGTGTTGATCTGCACGGTGACGTCATGCAGGGGGATGCTCTTGGCGAACTCGATGGTCTCGCGGATGGTCTCCGGCGTGTCGGGCATGTGCCCCACCATAAAGAAGGCCTTGGGCCGCAGGCCGACCTCATGCGCCCAGGTGATGGCGTTGCGGATCTTCTCTTTGGTGATGCCCTTGGAGATGAAGTCGAGGACCTGATCCGAGCCCGACTCGATGCCGAAGCGTGTGCGCCAGCAGCCCGCGTCCTTCATGCGCTGGAGCATCTCTTTATCGACGACCTCCACCCGCGAAGAGCAGGTCCAGGAGACCTTCACGCCCCGGCGGATGATCTCGTCGCAGATCGACATGACGCGCTTCTTGTTGGCGCAGAACAAGGAATCGACGATGGCGATGTCTTGGGCGCCGAAGTCGCGGACGAGGTGCTCGATCTCATCGACGATGTTCTCCGCGCTGCGGCTGCGGTAGCCCGACTTGGCCTTCTGGCAGAAGGCGCAGGCGTGGGGGCAGCCCCGGGAGGTGATCATCGAGAACTTGGGCATCCCGTGCTCGTCGATCGGGATGGGCTTGTAGAGGTCGGGCTTGAGCAGGTGCCGCGCGGGGAAGGGCAGGCTGTCCATCTCCCGGAAGGTCTTGCGGTGGGGCGTGAACACGAGCTCGTCGCCGCCGGGCTCCTTGCGGAAGACGATGCTCTCGACGCTCTCGAAGCTGCGCTCGCCGCGGTAAGCCTCGACCAGCTCGGCCATGGCGTGCTCACCCTCATGGATGACGCCGACGTCAAAGGCCTTGTGGGCCATGGCCTCTTTGGGCAGGAGCGTGACGTGGTAGCCGCCGAGCACGATCGGCGTGTTCGGCATGGCCTCTTTGAGCTTCGTCGCGAGCTCCTTCGTGCCGTCAAAGACGACGGTGGTGGAGCCGATGCCGATGATGTCGGCCCCAAACTCCTGCACCCGCTTGACCGTCTGCGGGATGTCGATCATCTCCGCGGCGGCGTCGAGCACGCCCACGGTCTCCCCGCGCTGCTCCAGGACCGCGGCGATGTACAAGATGCCGAGGGGGGCAGAGTTGTAGAAGAGATAGCTCGTGACGGGATCGACGTTCCCATCACGCAGCACCGAGTCCAGGGGCGGGTTGATGAGCAGGATGCGCATGGGGGCCATTCCTTGGGGGGGCGCGGAGGGGATCGGGGGGCGCGCTCGCTCAGGATACCCGCGCTTGGGTTGAATTGAAAGCACCTGAACGCAGCGGAATCATGTTAGGGGGGAGCCCCCCGAGAGGTTGCGCGCTGTGAACCCGAACGAGATCTTCGCGGACATGCTGGTGGGTGAGGAGGCCATCACCGCCACGGCGGGCGCCCCCGGCGCCACCTTGCCCGATGGCGCCCAGGTGTGGTGGCAGCTCGCGCTCACCCCCTATCGCCTGCTCGTCGCCCGAGTCGTGCAGCGCCCGAAGGGCTGGGTGGTCGAGGCCCGCCACGCGGCCACCCGCCAGGCGGTGAAGATCGCCCAGTTCCCCCGCACCAACACGTCCCAGGCGCGCCTGGAGGTGGGCGGCTTCTCCGAGAGCGTGGTGCTCCTCGACGTGGACCGGGTGGACGTTCACCCCTTCATCAGCGGGTTCTTGACCGCCTGGGGCCAGCCCGTCATCGGCGTGGCGGCCCTGCCCACCTACACCCCCAAGGTGGAGGCCGAGGGCTCGGACGTCGATACCAAGAAGCTGCTCATCTTGGCGGCGGTGTGTTTTGCCCTGCTGGTGATGTGCTGCGGCTGTGGTGGGTTCTTGGTGGTGGCGAGGGATTACCTGGTGCCGATGATCTCGGGGGCGGTGGGGAGCTAGGCGAGCAGAGCCCAGGGGGCGTCATCCTCATCCTCACCCTTTGGCGCCCGCACGTCCCCCTCCTCCACCAGATACCGCAGGTGACACCGCACCTGGGCCTCGGCGACGGGCTTGATGAACGCCGGGATCGTGTCGGCGTACACCCGCTCCACAAGCTCCATCGGGCTCGCCGGGCCCAGCGCCAAGGCCGCGCGGAGCTGGTCAGTGCGGCTGTGGCGGTGGCGGATGTAGTGCTCCAGAAGCCCGACGGCGTCGCGGATGTCGTCACCGTGGGCCGGGAAGAGCACGCTCGGCGAGAGGTCACGAAGCCGGGCCAAGGAGGCCAGGTAGAGCCGAAGATCCCCATCCGGCGGCGCCAAGACGATGGTGCCCACGGCGGCGACCATGTCCCCGGCGACCATCGCCCCGGTGGACCGGTCGTGCAGCACGAGGTGACCGCCCGCGTGGCCCGGCGTGTGCAACACCTCCCAGCGCCCGCCGCCGCCGACCTCCAGCACGTCGCCCTCATTCAAGAAGGCGTCGATCTCCACCTCGCCTTGGAGCAGCTCCGCCGTGCGAGGGTGGGCGACGATGGGCAGGCCGTAGCGCGCCTTGAGCGCCATCGCCGCGCCGACGTGGTCCATGTGGTGATGGGTCAGGAACACCTGGGCGGGGGCCTCTCCAGCGGCGATGAGCGCGTCGAGGGCCTCAAAGAGCGCGGCCTGCTCGTCGTCGTAGGGGGAGGCGGGGTCTACCAAGGTCAGCGCGCCCTGGCCCAAGAGGTAACAGTTGGTGTGCGTGGCCGGGGGCAGGGTGGGCGTGCGTAAGGCGAGGACACGCAGCTCGGGGTGGTGAAGAATTGGCATTGTTGACCGCTAGCGGCGGCCGCTTCCCTCTTGCGGGGATTGGGGCAGCATCGGACGGTCCCAGACCATGTGGGCGATGACGCGGGAGTGCTCTTCACGGGCAGATTGCTGACGGCGAAGCAAGTCAGCGAGGTTATCCCGGGAGTCCATCGACAGGGGTGGGTGTTGGAGCCGCTTCTCCTGTGGGACCTGGGTCTTCATTGGCATGATCCGTGGTTGACGGTGTTCCGAAACGCTCCAAGAGTAGCTTATCGGATGGCGAGGCCAGGACGCGAGAAAATTTCGCGATTAGGACCCGCTCTTGAGCGTTTGGCGCTCGCACTTGGTTGAAGAGCGTTCGCGCCTCCTGCCGGTCGATAACGTAATCATGGGCTGGGTATCCAGTGACGAGCCGGGCGATGGTCTCTGGAGAGGTGTTGCTTCGCTGGTTGCCCTCGTGCTCCAGCAAAGCCAGCGCATACTTATGAGCGACTAGATTGGCCATCGTCGTCTCGCCGACACGAATTGGATCAATCTGGCTGAAGAGCGGAGCGAACATTCCTACAGTGAGGCGGGCGGCCGTCTCTGCGGCGCTGGCCGAGCTTAAGCGACCTCCGAACTTCATGCTTAGGTATGCGCTCTGGAAGGCTTTGCAGGCCTCTTGAGTCAAAAAATCGAAGGTTGAGCTAGGCGCCAAACCTGATTGCCGAGCGATCAGCTCATTCTCTTTGAGGATCTGAACATCAAGCGGGCCCAACTCTGCATTCCCCGTCATGACAAGCTCGTCTGCGCCCAAAGCGAGGAGCGTTCCTGCGCTCTTGCAAGGACCAGCGATGACAACGGTCACATCTTGGTAAGCGTGACGAAGGCAACGTATCATGCGGTATGCGACGTTCGCGAGTCCGCCGTAAGTACATATGAAGAGGAGCGCTTTGGTGCCCCGTGGCCGCTCTGCAAGCTGGATAAGGCGCTCGTCGGCTGGAGGCTCGATGGGGCCAGAGTGGACGTAGACATCACCGAGCGCCCTTAGCGCTTCATCGAGGGTTGGAAGGGGCTCCATTGACGACACTCCCGTTCGTTCGGCCTGGAGTGTTCAGAGTATTACATTTAGCAGCATGTATCAATGAAGGATGCGCGTATAATTTTAGGCAAAGATCATCCACACCACCGCCATCAGCCCCACCACGGCGAACACGCCCACGGCGATGACGGCGAGGTGCTCGTTGCGCTCGGTCTCGGCCTGGCGGGGGTCGGTCGTCGGGGGAGGCGCGACGTCTGCGGGGTGCTCCTCCGTCATCTCGGGGAGCAGGGTGGGGCGCTCGACGGAGATGGCGGTGTGCTCGGGCACCGGGGCGAGGGTGGGGCGCTCTTCAGAGACGTTGTCTCGGGCGGGCACGAAGCCGAGGCGCATCGGCACAGCCTCTAAGGTGCTCGACGGCGGCAGGCGCGGCGTGGAGGGCTCGGCGGGCGGCGGCGCGGGGGCGTGGAGCTCGTCGGTCTCGTCGTCTTCGGGGGCCTCAAGCTCTGAGGAGGGCAGGGCGCGCTGCGGCGCCTCCTCGGCCTCGTCTTGGGGCTCGTCTTGGGGCTGGTCTTGGGCGTCTGCTGGGGCCGGCTCGCCGTCGTCGTCGTTGGGGCCGTCTCGCAGCGCGGCGTGCTGCTCCAAGACCTGCTCCACCAAGGTCAGGCGGGAGGAGGCCCCGCCCTCGTGCCTTGCCAGCTCGTGCAGGGCGCGCAGCAGCTCGACGTCTTGGGGGAAGCGGCGGTCGGGGGAGGGGTCGAGGGCTTTTCGCAGCAGGCGCGCGGCCTCGGGCCAGCGGCGGTCGAGGGCCTTGAGGCGGCGGTCGAGGTGGCGCTGGGGGTCGCCGCCGGGGGGGAGATCGGCCCACAGCGGCGTCTCCAACAGCAGCTCCGCGAGGAGCACGCCGAGGAGCCACTGGTCGCCGCGGGCGTCGCTGTGGCTCTCGGGCGGGCGGCGGGCGCCGAGCGGCGGAGGCTGGCCGAGGCCCATGAGCACGACGTCCCCGGCCATGGTGAGCCAGACCTCGTCCGCGCTGAACCAGCCGTGGATGAAGCCCGTAGGCGGCGCGCTGTGGGCGGCGCGAAGGGCCTGGGCGACCTCCAAGACGACGTCTAAGGCCGTGGCGGGGCTCAGGGTGATGTTGCCCAGCTCCGCGAGGACCATCGCCTCACGAAGGGGGATGCCCTCGACGGGCGCGGTGATCAAGGCGTGCTGGCCGTCGTGAAAGCTCAAGACGGCGGGGAAGTGAGGGTCGTTTACGGCGCGTAAGGCGCTGTACTCGGCGCGGAGGGCCTCGGTGGCGACGCGGTCGTTGGGGTCGGCGGCGACACGCACAACGGCCTGGGCGGCGCCTTTGACGCGGCCATCGGCGCGCTCGGCGAGCCACAGGGCCACCCCGGCCTCTAGCTCCAGACGCTCGGTGAGGGCGTAGGCGCCGACACGATCTCCAGCCTGAGACAAAGGAGGCTCCACGACGAGGATGAGGGCAGGACCGCCAGGAACGACGGGATCAGCGCCCCAAGATAGCCCGTCCGAGCCTCAACCGACGAGGGCCCGGGCGAGGTGAAGCGCCGAGAGCGGCGAGCTGCCCTCGGCCTTGTTGTTGATGATGAAGATCACCGGCTTTGAGGCGACCTTCTGGAGCAGGTCTACCCACTCCGCCCGGGTGTGCGGGTCGGGCTCGGCGAGGCGGTCGAAGGGGGCGTAGTCGTCTTTGGCCTCGTCGTAGGTTTTGCTGCGTTGCAGCATCCAGCGGGCGATGATCTGGGCGCCGTCTAAGGCCCCGGTGAGCCGGGCCTGGGCCGCGGGGGCGGGCATCGACGGGTGGCTGCTCAGGCAGTGGAGCGCGCCAAACTCGGCGAGGACGGCGGCGTATCCGGGGGTGAGGAGCTGGGGGTTCCGCAGCTCAAAAGCGACGGGCAGCCCCCGGGGCAGGCCGCTCAAGAAGGTGTGGAGGCGCTCGGGGAAACGTGGGCCGCCCAGCCGCGCGACAGACTGGGGCGCGAGCTGAAACAGGATCACCCCGAGCTTTGTGCCGAGGCCCTCGGCCGCCGGGCCGACCACATGGTCCGTGGCCCAGGCGGGGTCAAAAAACAGCGGGTTCTCTTGGCCGCGCCGCGCGCCGTAGCGGGGGTGATCTGGGGTGTCGACCAAGGTGCAGGACTCGTGCGCTTTCACCAGGAAGCGGAAGTCTTCAGGCACCTGGGCGGCGAGCTCGTGGAGCTGGGCGGCGGTCATCGTGGCGTAGTGGGTGCGGTCGAGGCCCACGGCGCGCAGGAGCGGGCAGCGGGCGTAGGCGCGCAGGCCCTCCCGGGAGAGCAGGCGCTCGTCGGCGGGGCGGTCGTAGACGAGGCCGCGCCAGCCGGGGAAGCTCCACGACGAGGTGCCCAGGCGCAGGCCGGGGGGCAAGGCCTGGGCGAGGGCCTCGGCGTCGGGGGCCAGGCTCGCCGCGCCGACGGCCTCGACGGCGCCGAACAGGCCGAGCTGGGTTGGGGCAGGGGAACGTGGCATCAGCGCCTCCGCAGAGCGGCTTATCCGACGACGGCGCGTCGTGACAGGCGCCCCCTTCCCACAGGGCCCCGCGCGTGCTTAGGGTAAGACGTTCAAGCCCCTTCCCTTGGGGCGCAGGAGGTCAGCATGGGGCTTCGATCAAGGCTGAAGGACACGCTCGGCGGGCTCCTCGGCGGCACCCAAGACACCGAGCGGCGCCCCCAGCCTTACCGGAGCCCCGTCGCGTCGATCATCGACGACGCCCGCGCCCAAGAGCGCGCCCAGGCTGAGGAGCGCGCCCGGGCTGAAGAGGCCGCTCGCGCCCAGCGCTTCACCCCGGCGAGCCCCGCCCCCGCCGCGCCCGCCGCCCCCGAGCCGCCCAAAGACGCCGACGCTGAAGAGAAGCAGCGCAAGTTCATGGCCCGGGCGCGGAAGGGCCTGCTCACCAAGGTCAGCGAGGCCGGGGGCGCCATCTCTCTGGGCGACCTTCACGACCACAGCGAGAAGCGGTACTTCATCGCCCACCGCGCCTTCTCCACCTTGATGGAGGAGATGGTCGCCGAGGGCCTCTTGGACTACGAGAGCGGCACGGGCATCGCCCGGCTCACCGACGCCGGGCGCGCGGTCATGGGTGGGGCCTAAAGGCGGCGCGAGGGCTTCTCGACAAGAGTGACCTAGGCGCTTGCGAGGGCTCTGACGCAGGTGTAAGGTAGTCGGCGCCAGACCCGACTCCCCTCCACGAAGGAGCGACGATGTTTCTCCTGCTCTTGGCTTGTGCGCCCCAGAACGACACGAACCTCCCCTCTGAAGACTGGAGCGCCACGGTGACGGCGCGTATCGCCGCCGAGGCCCAGGCGGTCTTGGAGGACGACGACGGCTTCTCTGTACGCCTGCTCGCCGCGAACACGCGGGTGTGGTTCGACGACCACGGCGCCCGGCTCGGCGAGGAGCTGCCGGTCACCGTCGGTCTTCAGGCCTGGGGCTTCGACGGGGCGCTGGCTGGGGTCGCGCCGGTGGCGCCTCAGCTCGGCGAGTGTGGCCCGGCGATCGGCCCCAGCGGCGACTGCCTGCGCCGCCTGGAGCACGACCACGGCGACGTGGTGACCTGGTGGCTCGGCCTAGAGGGCGGCTTCGAGCTTGGCTGGACGGTGCCCGAGGCCCCGGCGGGGGCCGCGTTGATGTCGTTTGTGGTGCAGCACGACGGCGCTGATCGAGTCGAGGCCGCGGGTGAGGGCGCGGTGATCACCGCCGCCGATGGCCGCCTTTGGACGGTCTCTGCGCCTGTGGCCTGGGACGCTGACGGCGCGGCCCTGCTCGCGACGGCGCGTGTAGACGGTGAGGCGCTCATCGTGGAGGTGGACGTGCGCGGGGCGGCCTTCCCCGTCACCGTGGACCCGGTCTACAGCACCGCCGACACCACCTACACCGGCACCACCCTCGGCGAAGAGATCGGCAGCGACGTCGCCGCCGCCGGGGACGTCAACGGCGATGGATACGACGACGTCATCGTCGGCGCCGCGGGCATCGATCGGGCGTATGTGTATCATGGCTCCTACGCCGGCCTCGCCACGACGGCGGCGACGACGCTCCGGGGCAGCAGCACAGAGCGGTTTGGGGACACCGTCGCGGGCATCGGCGACGTGAACGGCGACGGCTACGACGACGTGATGGTCGGCGATCCTTACTACAGCTCCAGCGGCGGCCGGGTCGACGCGTACCATGGCTCGGCCTCAGGCGTCTCCTCCACGGCGGCCTTCGCCACCGCGCTGACCGTCGCGAGCTCCGCCTTGGGCCAGTCCATCGACGGCGCGGGGGATCTCAACGGCGACGGCTACGATGACGTGCTCATCGGGGCGCCAGGCTACACCGGCACCTACGAGAGCGGCGGCCTGGTGCTCGTGCTCTATGGCGCCTCGACGGGCCTCTCCACGAGCAGCGGCAAGACGTTCACCGGCACCCAGAACCTCGCCGCGCTGGGCACCGCCGTCGCGGGCTTAGGGGACATCAACCGTGACGGGTACGACGACGTCGCCATCTCCGAGCCCTGGTACGACACGGTGAACATCGTCCTGGGCTCCTCGACGGGGCTGACGCTCACCGGCGCCACCACGGTGTCCGTGAACAACTACATGAACTTTGGCGCGTCCTTGGACGGCGCCGGGGACGTGAACGGCGACGGCGCGCCGGATCTGATCGTCGGCGAGCCCGACTACAGCTCCAGCAAAACATCCCAGCTCGGTCGCGCCTACATCTTCCACAACTCCGGGAGCGGCACCTTCACCTCTCCCGCGAGAACCCTCACCGGCTTGTTTGCGTCGGACCAGCTTGGCTGGGACGTCGCGGGCGTAGGGGACGTCGACAACGATGGATACGACGACGTGCTCATCGGGATCTACGGGGACAGCAGCTACCGAGGGGGCGCGCAGCTTTTCCTCGGCAGCGCCTCGGGGATCCCGTCGGGCTACACCCAGTCCTTTGGGGGGAGCGCCAGCTACGAGTATCTTGGCAGCGCCTTGGACGGCGCAGGCGACGTAGACGGCGACGGCTGGGACGACATCATCATCGGCGCGTACCGCTACACAGGCTCCAAGTCGGCCGTAGGCAAGGCGGTGGTGTACCGTGGTTACTCCGACGTAGACGGCGACGGCGTCGTCGGCGCGGATGACTGCGACGACAACGACACCAAGGTGGGCGTCGGCAAGACCCGCTACATCGACGACGACGGCGACGGCTTCGGCGGCGAGGGCACCATCATCGTGTGTGATGGCGACACCGGCTGGTCGGCCAACAGCGATGACTGCGACGACACGAGCGCCAGCACCAACCCCGGCGCCCAGGAGGTCTGCGACCTCGCCGACGTAGACGAGGACTGCGACGGCGCCTCGGATGACGCCGATGGGTCGGCCTCCTCTTTCACCTTCACCGTCTATTTCCCGGACGAGGACGGCGACGGCTACGGCGACATCAACAAAGGCACGCCACGCTGTGATCTCCCCAGCGGCTACGTCACAAACGCCGATGACTGTGACGACTCCCGCGAAGACGTGAACCCCGAGGGCGCCGAGTATTGCAACGGGCGCGACGACGACTGCAACGGCGAGGCCGACGACGGCATCGACTGTGACACCGGCGAGAGCGACGCGGACACCGACTCCGACAGCGACTCGGACACAGACAGCGACTCGGACAGCGACTCGGACAGCGACTCCGACAACAACGACGATGACGAAGAAGAGAAGGGGGGCCTCCTTCGCTGCGCGAGCGGCGGTGACTCCGCCCCGATCCCCGCCCTGCTCTTGGGTGTGGGGCTCCTGCTCGTTCGCCGTCGTCGCTAAAACCACTCAGGAACACCATGACTCGCCAGCTTCTCTCGCTCAGCCTCGGCTTGGGCGCGCTCTCTCTCCTCGTCTCTTGCCGCCTGCTGTCAAAGGACGACGAAGGCAAGAATGACCGCGCGGACGACACCGCGGTCGAAGACGACACCGACGACGCCGACGACTCCGGCGAGCCCGAGCGTGTCTGTGAGGAGACCACCGACATCTGCGCCTCCGGGGAGTGTCTGTACGACATCGACCTGCCCATCGGAGAGCTTGATCTCAACGTCACCTACGACGGCGGCAAGGTGCCGAGCGCGACGAGCGGTGACGACGTGCTCGTGCTGTTCACCGAGACCACGACCGGCGACACCCAGACCTACAGCTTTGACGGCGGCGAAGAGAGCGTGCAGGTGCCTTATGGCACCTACGACATCGCCCTGCAGCTCGGCGCGGCGGAGCCCCGGCCCAACTCGCTGACGACCGTGCGCCGTGGTGTGTCTGTGTCGGGTGACGGCGGGCTCAACCTCGACATGCCCGTGGGTGAGCTCAAGCTCAAGGTCACCTACGACGGCGGCAAGGTGCCGAGCGCGACGAGCGGCGATGACGTGCTCGTGCTGTTCACCGAGACGACGACCGGGGAGACCCAGTCCTACAGCTTTGATGGCGCTGAAGACACGGTGCAGGTGCCCCACGGCACCTACGACATCGCCATTCAGCTCGGCGCGGCGGAGCCTCGCCCCAACTCGTTGACGACGGTGCGCCGAGACGTCGAGGTGAGCGGCGACGGCGGCCTCGACCTCAACATCCCCATCGGTGAGCTCAAGCTCACGGTCACCTACGACGGCGGCAAGGTGCCGAGCGCGTCGAGCGGGGACGACGTGCTGGTGCTGTTCACCGAGACGACCACCCGCGAGACCCAGTCCTACAGCTTCGACGACGACCAAGAGACGGTGCAGGTGCCCCACGGCACCTATGACGTCGCCCTGCAGTTTGGCGCGGCGGACCCTCGGGCGAACTCGTTGGCGACCGTGCGACGTGGCGTCGAGGTGAGCGGCGACGGCGGCCTGGACCTCGACATGCAGGTGGGCGACGTGTCGTTGACGGTCACCTACGACGGCGGCAAGGTGCCTGGCGCGCCGAGCGGTGACGACGTCTACGTGCTGTTCACCGAGACGACGACCCGCGAGACCCAGTCTGTGAGCTTTGATGGCAGCGAAGACTCCATCCAGGTGCCGCTGGGCACCTACGACATCGCCCTGCAGTTTGGCGCGGCGGACCCACGGGCGAACTCCCTCGCCACTGTGCGCCGTGGTGTGGAGGTGACCGGCGACGCGGGCCTCAACCTCGACCTGCAGGTGCAGGAGGTCAACGGCTTCGTCACCTACGACGGCGGCAAGGTGCCTAGCGCGTCGAGCGGCGATGACCTGCTCGTGCGGTTTGTCGAGATCACCACCTTAGAGACGCAGTCGATCTCGACAGACGATGACGACTACACGATTCAGCTCCCCTCCGGGATCTACGACGTGCAGATTCAGCTCGGCGCGGCGGAGCCCCGACCCAACTCGCTGACGACGGTTGGGCTCTGCCTCGAGGTGCCTTAGACGGCGGGCGTGTGGCTCTCGGCGTCTGCCGAGGGCCCGCGGTCACGGACTGGCGGGCACACCCGGGGGAAACACGCCGAGCTCCAGCGACCCGCCCTCTCCATACACGGCCATCGTGTGACCGAAGTGCTGAAAGGGGCGCCCTGAGGTGAACTCAACCTCCGAGGCCTGTTCGCCGTGGGTGAGGCGCAGGGTGCCCGTCGTGACGTGGGATGTGCGACCGTTGGGCTCGACGATGAAGTCTGAGCTGCCATCCACGAGGGTGACCGTCCCGTCAAAGCCAGGGATAGGGAGGAGTCGCCCAGTCACCAGCTCGACGCGGGCGGTCTCTGTCAGCATGGGGGCCTCTGCGATAGGAGGAGCGCTGGGCTCGGGGTCGGAGACACGCTGAGCGGAGCATCCCAGCGCCAGGGGGAGGAGGAGAGCGAGGGTGCGTATCATAACGGCGGGAGCGCGAGCTCCATCCCGACGGAGAGGGCGTTGGGATCGGCGCCGATGATGCTCTTGTTGAGCTTATAGATCTCTTGCCAACGCGCCATGTCACTCAGATAACGGTCTGCGATGGCAGACAGCGTGTCTCCGGAGACTACCTCGACGGTATTGGGCATTGGGCCGACCGCTGTGGGCGCGTCGATCATGTTCTCGAGCATTGTGAGCGGTATGATACCCAGCGATCGGGACGCTTGATCCCAGAATGGCTGAGACTGGCTACGGTCTTGGAGATACAAACGGTCCAAATCATCTAACGCCTGGACTTCCGTTAGGAACTTTCCGGTCGGCAAGGCGGCGCTGAGGGTCTGGATGCGGGGAGAGTTAATCAGGTTTCCGCTTGCGGGTTGGGTGTAGGTGTCCACCATATTCTTGAAGGCGGGATCCAGGGCGTAGAAGTGCGGCAGGTATGCGTAGGACTGAGTCCAAGCGCCCGCCGTGTCCAAGTAGATGTTGTCGGTTCGAGGCGTAAACATATGATCGAAGATGTCTTGTTGGCGACGGTTGGTGAACGCTGTCGAGACGGTAGACGAGATGTCATCTGCGGTCCCGAACTTGCCATCTGGACCGGGTCGGAGCGCAGTGATGCTGATGTTGGTGACTGCCGTGTCGGTCGAGCTTCCGAATGAGTCCGCGCCCGAGCCTTCGGGGTTCATCATCCAGTACGCCCGAAACTCGCTCTGGTAGTTGTTATAGGCCCAAGTAGGTGCTCTATGTTGAGCAGCAGGATCGGCGGCTGGCTGAGAGACCTGCCAGGGTTGGCCAGCGTTGTGTTGATCGGCGTCGTGCTGGACCTCATGGACGAAGAACGACACCAGAGCTCCCTCGCTGTGAGAGATCGGGTCGATCAACATCATGGTGCGTCCGTCCGGGCTCATGCTCCCCGCGACCTGTGAGAACTTCGCCTCAAGACCAACGTCATTGGTGGCCTGTCCCGCCGCATTGAGTGTCTCGTCGTAGTCGGCTCCATCCTGATCGTAGGTGAGTCGCGTGTCAAAATAGGCGTTCTTGTCGACTGGGATGTTAGGTCGAAGGTGGGCGTCATGGGTGGGCGTCAACACGAAGAGATCTGCCTCTCCCTCTTCAATCCACTGGCAGGTGTTGCGGAGCAGGTTGACACGACTATTTGCTCCGGCCGCTGGATCTACGTCTTGAGCCAACCCAGAGCGAATCACCCGGTCTACGCGGTCCCGGTTCCTGCCGTGTCGGGCAAGGGCCTCGGCTTTGTTTGTGGGAGCGCCAGCGCGCGACGCCCCAAGCTCAGCGTCCGGCGGCTCACAGGCCAGCGCCTCCTGCATGGCCGCGTTGCCATACTGCTGCTGAAACCCGTCCTGTATAGGCCCCGGCGGGCTTGTTGTGGTGCTTTGGTCGTTTTCCTGTTGAGAAGCCCTCAAGTATGAACCCATCGCCCATCCTTTCAATAAGGTTGATGCAGGCTACAACCTTGGAGTCGGCTCGTCAAGTTCAATTATGTGCGGTTTGCCCCACCCAACAACGCCCCCGCCCGCGTCGTGACGTACACCACCCCCGCGCACAAGGCGGGGAAGATCAGCTCATTCACCGCCGCCGGGGCCAGGGCCGCCGCCGTGGGGGCGAGGGTCCCGGCCTGCACCCCCAGGCCGAGGATCAGCCCGCCGAAGGTGAGGCCCAAGAGCGCGCCGGCGCCGAGGTAGGCCGTGATCGGGGCCTCGGCCCGCTGGTTGAGGCGGAGCAAGACGAGGCCGAGCAGCGCGTACTGCGCGCCTTTGAGCCCGGCGGTGCCCCACACGACCAGGGCCGGGGTCGCCGCCGCCGCGCTGAGCCCGGCCGCCGCGCCGAGGGCCTGCTGAACCGCCCGGGCGAGATGAAATGACGCTGGCGCCGCGACGAGCCCCCACAAGGCCGTGCCCGGCAGGGTCGCCCGGGGCACCGAGAGGCCCACGGCCAAGGCGGCGCAGACGGTCGTGGACCAGCTCACCTTCCCCGCCGCCCCGATGAGCGCGCTGGCGAGGCTGGGGCTTCCGCCCAGGGCGACCCCTACGGTCAAGGTGAGCGCCTGCATCCCCAGGCCCACCAAGGCCGACATCCACACCACCCGCATCACCAGGGTCGCTAACGCCGTCTTTGGGGCCTCGTCCATCACACACCTCCGCGCGCTGCGGCTCCAGTCTACCCGCGCTTCGTGCCTCGGTTACGTTGGCGTGTCCCAACGGGAGCCCACCATGAACCGCCCCGACACCCAGGCGATGTTCGCCGCGTTCACCGCCGCCTTGGCCGAGGCCACAACCCTTGAGCAGATCGAGGCCGTGCGCCAGGCCCACACCGGCAAAAAGAGCGAGATCAAGCTCGCTTTGCGCGGTCTCGGCGCCGTGCCCGCCGAGGATCGCCCCGCCGTCGCCAAAGAGGTCAACGACGTGGCGCAGACGATGGAGCGCGCCTTGTCCGAGGCCAGCGCAGCCATCGAGGCCCGGGCCCTCGCCGCCCGGCTCAGCGAGGAGTGGGTCGATCTCAGCCTGCCCGGCCTCGCCCCGCCACGGGGCGCGCGTCACCCGGTCATCTCCGTTGAGGAAGACTGCCTCGCCGTGCTGCGCCAGCTCGGCTTCGTGCGGGTGGACGGCCCCGAGGTCGAGCACCCCTACTACAACTTCGACGCCCTCAACATCCCGCCGCACCACCCCGCCCGGGACATGCAAGACACCTTCTGGGTAGACGGCGGTTACCTCCTGCGCTCCCACACGACGACGGTGCAGGCCCGGGTGCTGGAGTCGCGGCCGCCTCTGCCCATCCGCGTCGCCAGCGCCGGGCGTGTCTACCGAAACGAGGCCGTGGACGCCACCCACCTCGCCATGTTCCACCAGCTTGAGGGCCTGTGGATCGACCGCGGCCTCACCTTCGCCCACCTCAAGGGCCTGCTCACCACCATCGCCCAGTCGCTCTATGGCAAACGCCCCGTGCGCTTTAAGCCCAAGTTTTACCCCTACACCGAGCCCTCTGTCGGCGTCGACCTCCAGTGTGGGGTGTGTGAGGGGGCGGGTGAGGTGAGCGGCGCGCCCTGCGAGGCCTGCCACGGCGCGGGCTGGGTGACGATCCTCGGCGCGGGCATGGTTCACCCCAAGGTGTTCCGCGAGTTTGGTTACGACCCAAGCGAGGTCTCGGGCATCGCCTTTGGCCTGGGCACCACCCGCATGGCCTCCCAGCGCGTCGGCGTGTCCAAGGTGGCGCTCCTCTACGGCCAAGACCTGCGTGTTCACACCCGCCTGCACCGGAGCGGCGTATGAAGATCTCTGTGGATGTGCTGCGGCGCTACACCGCGCTCCCCGACTCCCTACGGCAGACGCGCCTGCTCCTCGATGATCTGGGCCTTGAGGTCAAGCGCCTCAACGCCGACGGGCACCTCACCTTGGAGCTGCTCGCCAACCGGGGCGACCACCACTGCTACGAGGGGCTGGCCCGGGAGATCACCGGGCGCACGGGGGAGGCGCTCACGACGCCGCCGGTGGCCACGCTCACCGTTGGCGCCGAGCCTTGGCCTCTGCGCCTGGAGACAGATCTCTGCCTCGTGTACACCGCGACGCTCTTGGAGCGGGTCGGTGAGGCCGCCGGGCAGCTCGATGAGGGCCAGCTCGCGCCCCTACGCGCCGCGGGCCTCGCGTCTGTGCTCGCGCCTGTGGACGCCACGAACCTCTCCAACTTGGAGCTCGGCCAGCCCACCCACGTCTTCGACGCGGACACCTTGGTCGGCGCGGTGACGATCCGCCTCTCCCGCGCTGGCGAGCGCGCGTGGCCGCTGTTCACCGCCGAGCCCGTCGCGGTGCCTGAGGGCACCCTCGTCATCGCCGATGACGTGAAGATCTTGGCGATTGCCGGGGTGATCGGCTGCGAAGAGTCCAAGACCACGGCCTCGACGCGGCGAATCCTGTTGGAGTCCGCCACCTTTGACCCGGTGAAGGTGCGCATCGCGTCTCGGGCCTTGGGCATTCACACCGACTCCACGGCGCGGTTTGAGCGGGGGTCGGACCCAGCGCGGCCGCTGATCGGCGCGGGCCGCGTCGTGCAGCTCCTAGAGGGCACCGGCGCCTGGCGTCGTGTGGGCGACACCGGCCAGGTCGGCGCCTGGGTGAACCCCGAGCGTGTGGTGAGCCTGTCCGTCGCGGCGGCTGGGCGCTTCTTCGGGATGTCGTTGCCCGGCGAGCAGATCGTTCAGATCCTCGGTCGATTGGGCTACATCGCCCACCTCTCCCCCGATGACGGCGACACGGTCACGGCCTATGTGCCCACCTGGCGCCTCTGGGACGTGGAGTACGCCGACGACCTGTATGAGGACCTCGCCCGGTCCATCGGCTACAACAACACCCCCGTCGCTTTGCCCCCGGTGGACATGGGCGCCTTGCCCAGCGCGGCGGAGCTTCGCCGCCACCAGCTCGACGGCCTGCTCCAGTCGTTTGGCTTCTACGAGGTGTTCACCGACGGCTTTTATGGCCGCGCCCTCATCGAGAACCTCGGCTTGCCCGAGGCCCACCCCCTTCGGGCCCATGTGCAGACCGAGAACGCCCTCGATCGCGCCTACAGCCTGCTCAAGGTGAGCTGTTTTCCCCAGGCCGTTGAGCTCGTGGCGCTCAACCAGCGGGTCAAGAACGAGCAGGTCAAGGCGTATGAGTGGACCCGTACCTTTCACCCCGCGCGCCAGCACAGCCTGCCCTCGGGTCGCCTCAGCGCGCCCTGCACCGAGCGCCGGGTGCTGTGGTGTGTCGCCTCGGGCACTGACCGCCCCCGGGCTTGGCTCGACAAGAGCCGCCCCGCCGACCTCTTCTTCATGAAGGGCGTGGTGGAGGAGCTCGCCGTGGCCTTGGGCCTGGATCTCCAGCTCGGCCCGGCCCAGGCCTCGGCCCCCTTGGCCGACGTTCTGCACCCCGCCCGGCAGGCGAGCGTGCTGCTCAACGGCGCGGTGATCGGCGTCGTCGGTGAGGTTCACCCGTCCGTGCTCAAAGGGTTTAAGGTGCGTAAGCTCCGCCCGGTCTACCTGGAGCTTGATGAGGACGCCCTCCTCGCCGCCTCATCCCAGGCCGTCGGCTTTGAGGAGCCGTCCGAGCTGCACCCCATCGACCGCAGCCTCGCCTTCTCTCTGCCGCCCAAGGTCGAGGCCGGCCTGGTGAGCGAGACTCTGCGCGCCGCGGGGCCGCCGAGCCTCACCCGGGTCAAGGTCGTGGACCTGTTCGAGCACGAAGAGGCTGGCGTCGCCCTGCGCACCTTCACCTTCGCCTTGACCTTCCAGGCCACGAAGGGCCAGGCGCTCAGCGCGGACGAGGTCAACGCGGCCTGTGAGGCGATGATCGCCGCCGTCGAGGCCGGGGAGCCCGGCGCCCGAGGGGTGCGCCTGCGCCGCTGACGCCGCTACTCCGCCACCGCCGTGATCTCCGCCTGGGGTTTGTTGTTGCCGATGTTGAGCTCGGCCTCCAGGGTCCAGGTCCCGGCGGTGAAGGTGTGGCGGTCGGAGAGCAGGGTGATCTCCTCGACGACGCCGTTGGCGGGCACGGTCCACTCGGTGATCGCGTCGTCGCAGCTCTGACCCAGCTCGGCCTTCACCGCGCCCTCTTGCAGAACGCGCCACACCTTCACCAGGCAGGAGTCGTTCGTGGTGAAGCTGAGGTCGATGTCGCAGGGGTTCGTCACCCGGCCCAGGCCCTTCACCATCGTCCCGGCGACGAAGGTGTCGGTGATCTCGTTGTCGCCGCCGTCGAGGCCGTGGGCCGAGTAGATGAGGTCTGAGCCGTCGCAGCCCTCGCCGCCGGAGTCGTCCGCGCTGGAGTCGCCGCCGCCGGAGTCGTCTCCGCCGGAGTCGTCTCCGCCGGTGTCGTCGGCGCTGGAGTCGTCAGGTTTGAGCACAGGGGCGGGGCAGGCGAGCAGCAGGCTGAGCCAGAAGCCGATGATCATGGTGTTGTCTCCTCGTCGTCAGCATAGCGCCCTCCCGTCGAGGGCGCGTTAGGACAACCGCCATGAAGAAGTGGAGCTTCCCTGTCGGCGCGCTCGTCGAGCTCGCCCCCCAGCTCGGGCGCGTCGATGGCGTCGCCCTGCGCCCCAAACGCCGCGAGCCTCTGGTGCCCGTCGTGTCGTGGGATCTCGCCGCCCGGCGGATCGACCACGGCCGCCCCGGCAAACGGGAGGTCACGCTCATCCAGGCCGAGCACGTCGCCGTGGTCGGGCAGCTCCTCGGGCGCCCGGTGGACTACCTGATCCTGCGCCGCAACGTGCTCGTCTCGGGGGTGAACCTCTTGAGCCTGCTCGGGCGGCGCTTCACCGTCGGCGGCGCCGTGCTGGAGGCCACGGGGGTGTGTGACCCCTGCGAGCGTATGGAGGAGGTGCTGGGCGAGGGCGGCCACGCGGCGATGATCGGCCACGGCGGGATCTGCGCCCAGGTCATCGAGCCCGGCGTGATCGCCCTGAACGACCCCCTGCGCCCCGCCTGGCGCTGAGGGATGCGCCTCGTCGTCACCGGGGCGTCGAGCTTTGTCGGCGCGTGGTTCTGCCTCGCGGCCGGGCGTCGGCACGAGGTCATCGGCCTCGCCCATGAGACGAGCCTCAGCCTGCCCGGGGTGCGCACCGTCCGCCTCGATCTCGGCGCGCCCGAGGCCGGGGCCCAGCTCGCCGCCCTCGGCCCCGACGCCGTGGTTCACCTCGCCTGTAAGGTCATGGGCAGCGGCCCGGCGGGGGGCCCCGAGACCGAGGCGACGCGGCTCAACCGGCGCATGATGGACCAGGTCTTGGCTGTGGGCGCGCCGATCCTCTACGGGTCGAGCACCTGCGTTCATTGGCCCAAAGACACCGCCTACGCCCAGAGCCGCCGCGAAGACGAGGCCCGCCTCGCCGCCTCTGGCTTGCCCTGGGCGGCCCTGCGACCCTCGGCGCCTTACGGCCCGGCCCTGCCCGGCCACCGCCCCCGACACCCCGAGAGCTTTCACACCCTCGCCCGCTGGGTGCGCCGAGGGGTGGTGCCCGTGCCCGGCGACGGCCGCGCGCTGCGTCAGCCGATTCATGTCGAAGACTTCAGCCTCGCGGCGCTGGCGCTCATCGAGGGGGGCCTGCCCAACGAGGCCCTCGACGCGGGCGGCCCCGAGGCCCTGCCGTTTAACCGCGTCATCGACCTGCTCGCCGAGGCGATGGGCCGCCGGGCGCGGAAGGTTCACCTGCCCTTGGGCCTGCTCGTGCGGATCGCGCGGCGCCTGCCAGGCTTTGAGCCCGCGCTCCTCGCCGCGGCGGACTGCGACGATCCCGCGGATCCAGCCCGGCTCATTCAGCGCTCGGGCGTGGCGCCTCGGCGCTTTGAGGACGGCATGAGATCATTGGTTGGTTGACCAACCAAGATCAAAAACACGCTCCAGACGACACACACCACCAGCGCGGGCGTGGCGCGGTCGGCGGCTTGGGGCGCGCGAGCGGAGGACTACTTCTTCTTACGACCGCCCTTGGGGGCCTTCGCGGTGAGGTCTACGGTGCTCGGCGTGGGGGCAGGTGCGGGCTCGTCGCCCTTGGGCCGGTTCACGATCTCGGTCGGGGCGTCCTCTTCTGGCTCGAACCGGATGACCTTCTCAGACATCTTGTCGCTCCCTCGTGTTGTCGGGTTGAGCGTCTTCTATCTCACAGATCGGCCGGAGGCTCAAGCCCGGCCGCGTGAAGCCCCGGAAGATGCCGGGCTCAACTCGGCACATGATCCGCCGCCTGAGCGGATTCGACCGGCCTGGGGTATGCTTGGGCGCTCTCCCCCTCGGAGGATCCATGCTTCTCGTCGTCCTGGCGCTTCTGGCCTGCAAAAAAGAGCTCCCGGACTCAAGCCCGGCGGACACCACGCCCCCCGCGATCTGCCACGACGGCACCCGCTGGTCCGAGGGCCAGGTGCAGTTCGCTGAGGCCACAGACGCCTGGGGCCTCACGGCGATCCAGGCGACGGGGGTGCGGCTCACCGCGGTGGACTTCGACGGCGACGGCTACACCGACCTCGCCGTGCGAAAAGGCGCGGGCGAAGACAACTTCACCACGCCCACCCGCGACACCTGGCTCTTGCGGAACACGGGCCTGGGCACCTTTGAGGACGTCACCGAGGCCAGCGGGATCGTCACCGGCCGCGACGGCGACACCACCCGGGGCCGCCCCGGCGTCACCTGGGCCTGGGCCGACGTCGACAACGACGGCGACCTCGACGTCTACACCGGCCTCAACGACGCCGAGAACACCCTCGCCGAGCAGAGCGAGCTGCGCCTGAACAACGGCGACGGCACCTTCAGTTTGGCGCCCGAGACGGCGATCTCGCTCACCGAGGATGAGCCCTACGGCGCGTCGTTCACCGACATCAACCGCGACGGCAAGGTGGACCTCTGGATCACCCAATACAGCGCCAAACAAGACCACCTGTACTTGGGTGACGGGGCCGGCGGATTTGAGGACGTCACCGGCACGGCTGGGCTCACGACAAAACGATGGAGCAGCATCGAGAGCCTCAACAACGCCGAGTCCCACACCTACGCCTGGGCGGCCTTGGCCTGTGATCTCAACAACGACCTCTTCCCCGAGCTGCTCAGCCCCTCGTATGGCCGCTCGCCGAACCACCTCTGGCGCAACAACGGCGACGGCACCTTTGAGAACCGCTCCGTGGCGTCCAACTACGCCTACGATCACCGCACCGACTGGTCCGACAACGAGTCCGCGCGCTGCTGGTGTACGCTGCACCCCGACGACGCGGACTGTGAGGGCGTGCCCGCGCCGCGCATCGTCTGTGAAGAGGACGCGGACGCCTTCCGCTGGGACCACACCTACGACCGCGAGGCCTTCCGTCTGGGCGGAAACAGCGGCGAGACCATGTGTGGAGACCTCAACAACGACGGCTGGATGGACCTCGTCACCACAGAGATTGTGCACTGGGACGTGGGCAGCTCCTCCGACCCCAGCGAGGCCTTGTTCAACACCCAAGACCCCGAGATCGTGTTCAATCGCCCCGGCAATGAGGTGACCGGCCTCGTGCGGGAGCACACCGAGACGGCCTGGAACGACGGCGACATCACCGGCAGCCTCCTCGACATCGACAACGACGGCTGGCTCGACATCTACATCGGCGACTCCGACTACGCCGGAACGCGTGGGCGTCTGTGGCACCAGACCTCTCCCGAACAGTTCGTCGCCGTGCCCATCGAGCAAGGCATCGACCACTGGCGCAGCCACGGCAGCGCCGCCGTCGACTTCGACCGCGACGGCGACTTAGACCTCGTCGTCGGCCACTCCACCTCCCGCTGCGACGAGGAGTGTTACGACACCTTCACCATCCGTCTGTTCGAGAACCTCACCGACTCCGAACAAACAAACTTCCTCCAGCTCCAGATCATCGGCGCCGAGGGCACAAACCGCGCCGCCATCGGCGCCCGCGTTGACGTGAAGACCACCGAGACCACCCAGACCCGGTACGTCGACGGCGGCCACGGCCAGTGGGGCAACCAAGAGGACCTCATCCAGCACGTCGGCCTAGGCCCGTCCTGCGAGGCCGAGGTCACCGTCACCTGGCCTGATTCGGCGGGCACCGTCGAGCGGTTCACCCTCGGCGGCGGCTACCGGTATCGTGTGGTCCAGGGTGAGGGGTGGACGGTGGTGGAGTAGGGGGCTCTACCGCCCCATCTTCGCCAGCTCCGCCTCGATCGCCGTGGTGAGCGCCTCGTGCTCCAGCTCGTTGTTGAAGAACACGATGGTGCCGTCTACGCCGATGAGCCACTGCTGCGGGTAAGCGGCCGTGGGGAAGGCGTTCACCATCTCGTACTGTTTGCGGGTGGCGCCGCCGGGGTCGAGGAGGATCGGCAGGCTGAGGCCCAAGGCGTCGCGGAAGGCCTCTAGGGTGGACTGGGGCTCGTCACTGATCGCCCAGACCTGCAGGCCTTGGGGGCCGTAGGTGGGGTAGATGCCGCTGTTGATGTCCGAGACCTCGGACGGACAGACCGGTCACCAGGTGGCGAAGTACGCCAGCAGGACGGGGGCGCCGAGCTGCTCCGAGAGGCGGTGGGTGTCGCCGTTGAGATCGGTCAGGGCGAAGTCGGGAGCGGCCTGGCCTAAATAGTCGCCGACCACGCCCGCGGTGAGCTTGAGGGTGAGGGTGGGCTCATCCGGGTCGTTTGAGGAGAGGCAGAGGGAGGTGTCCAGCGTCTCGCCGCCGGACCAGGTGAGGCGCAGGAGGCCCTCTTCGCCGGGCTCGATGGTGGC
>JAKLKE010000139.1 GCA_023150775.1 Myxococcota bacterium | reverse complement strand
CCCTCGCGTACACCGCGGCACACTCGAAATGGCAGAGCCCAAGACATGAGCGTCACAAGCGTCATCCAGTCCCCGATGGGACGTGAGTTCCTCGACCGCTACATCTTGCCATTTGAACGACCCGCTGAGCTCCCCGTGCTCGTCCCGCCCACGACGACGAACCCCGGGCGAATGGACGCCGCTTTTGACTACGCCCTCCGTTTTGGCCTCGCGGCCCGGAAGCTGTGCGCGCCCCCCGGGCAGCTCACCGCCGAGTCCGCCGCTTTCCTCGTCGGCCGCACGGATCCCATCTTAGGCCGCGACCTCGCCCGGCGGATTCAGCACGCCCGCAGCCTGCTCGACCTGCTCGACGATGACCTCGTGCTCTCCGAGCAGGCCGCCGAAGCCTGCTTGTCCCTCGCCTGCCTCGACGGCGTGGTGCGCGGCAGCTCGATCCATGAGATCGACCCCCCGCGCGACCAGATGGAGATCGACGAGCTCCGCCGTCTGTATCAGGTGATCCCCTGGGAGTCCTTCGAGCCCACGGATCTGCTGCTGCTCGGGCCCACCTTCGGCCTGGGCTCGGAGATGATCGGCGGCGCTGAGGCTGACCTTTACCTCGACGGCACGATCCTCGCCGTGAAGGTCGGGCGCAAGACGGGCGTGACCCGCGACACCATGCGCCAGCTCATCTGTTACGCCGTGCTCTCCCGCCGCTACGGCGTCGATCGCGCCGCGGGGATGCCCCCGGTGGAGTACGTCGGCGTGTACATCGCCCGGGCCGGGGCCTTCCGCTACTTTGAGCTCGACTCGCTCATCGACATGGCGAACCTCAAGGTCATCGAGCGTGGGATTCGCCTCGTGAACGACGGCGTCGATCCCGCGACCTGGGGCTCCTGAGCCATGCCCGGGCTCCGGCGCACACCTCTGGCGGTCGCGGCGCTGTTTGGCGCCACCCTCGCCGCTGGCTGTGGAGATCCCGCGCCCGCTGATCCCCCCTCGTCCAGCCGCCTCAGCCTCCTGTTCACCGGCCACGTCATCGGTGAGATCGAGCCCTGTGGGTGACCGAAGAACCCTCTGGGCGGTCTGTCCAGGCGAAACACGCTGCTGACTGAGGCCCAGGCCAAGGGCCCCGTCGTCGTCGTTGACGCGGGCTACCTGTTCTGGAAGTCGGAGACGATCCCCGAGGCCGAGCGCGCCCAGCGTGAGCTCAAGGCGTCTCTTCAGGCCGAGGCCATGGCGCTTTTGGGCGTCGACGGCTTCACGCCCGGCGCCGGTGACCTCGCCTTAGGCGTCGAGACCTTCACCCGAATCACCAAGCCCCTCAACGTGCTCGCCGGGAACCTCTCCTGCGGGGAGACAAGCTGGCCGGGCGGCCGGATCGTCGAGCGTGGTGGGCTTGAGGTCGGCATCATCGGTGTGGTCGGCGCGGACGAGGCCTCCGGGACGGAGGGCGCCTGCGTGGTGACGGACCCCGTCGCCGCCGCCAAAGCCGCCGCCGCCAGCCTGGGTGAGGTAGACCTGCTCATCGCCCTGCACACCGGCGGGGCGAGCCTCTCGGCCCAGCTCGCGGAGGCCGTGCCCGGCCTTGACTTTGTCCTCGACGGCAAGGTCGGCGCCAGCTTCCCCGAGCCCCGCCCCTTGGCTGGGGGGCAGGTGTTTGAGCTCGGCGCGGGCGGCCAAGGCAAAAAGTTGGGCGTCTTGAGCCTAGATCTCACCGAGGGCGCGACGGCCTGGGACGGCGCGGCGGCCACGGGTGAGCTGGAGCGGCGGATCACCCTCGCCAAAAAGCGCGTCTCCGAGGCCGAGGCGGCCCTCGCCGGGGCGGCGGACGAGGCCTCCAGGGAGCGCCTCTCCCGGCGCCTCGTGACCCTGCAGAAGCAGGTGACCGAGCTTGAGGCCCAGCTCAGCGCCATGGCGCCCAAGACGACGGGGCCGGTCAATCGTCTCTCCGTTGAGCTGTTGGAGCTGAGCGCCAAGGTGCCCGACCATCCGCCCACCCAGGCCCTCGTCGCCGCCACCTTGGCCCAGATCAACGGCGCCGCCGCGTCCCCCGTCGCCGCCCAGGCGCCGTCCCGGGCCTTCGCCGGGAGCGAGGCCTGCCGCGCCTGCCACCCCGCCGCCTTCACCCAGTGGTCCACGACGCCCCACGCCCGGGCCTACGCCTCCTTAGAGGCCGCGAGCCGAGCGAACGACCGCGACTGTTACTCATGTCACGTCACCGGGGCCTTCCACCCCGAGGGCCCCCAGGCCCCCGAAGGCCTGAGCCCGAGCCTCCAGAACGTCGGCTGCGAGTCTTGCCACGGCCCCGGCCTGCTGCACAGCGGCGCCGCGGCGGACCACCCGATGCCCGCCGAGGTGGCCCCGGAGGTCTGCACGAGCTGCCACGACGGCGACCGCGACGGCGGCCGCTTTGACCCCGCCGTCTACCGCCCCAAGGTGCTGCATGGCGGCGGCGGTTAACCCAGCGCGCTGAGGCTGCCCCGGCCCCGCCGAGCGACCACCCACAGGCGGTCGGCGGCCCGGGTGATGGCGACGTGCAGGAGCTGCTTGTCGCTCGGCCCGAAGTCCGCGGGCTCGATGAGCAGCACCCCGTCAAACTCCAGGCCCTTGACCTGGTGCACGTTGGAGACGAGCACACCCGGCAAAAAGGTGAAGTCGGCCCGAGACGCCCGGCGCACCCCGGCGACGCCCATGGCCTCCAGGCGTTTGGCCCAGGTGTCCGCCGTGGCCCGGCCCTTCGCCAGCACGGCGACCAAGGCGTTCGGCCGCGCCGCGCGGAAGGTCGCCAGGGCCTTCACCACCTCGGCGGCGGCGTCTTCGCCCTCAAACCACTCCACGGGCTCACCGTCGCGGGCGGCGATAACCGAAGGATCCGCCGAGGGCCCCTGGCCCAGCGCCGCGATGGCCAGCGCCATGATCGGCCGCGTCGAGCGGTGGCCCACGGCCAAGGCGTCCAGACGCACCTCCACCTGCCCCGTGAGCCGAGAGAGCAGGGCCTCAAAACCCTCAAACTGCGCGTCGCTGAGGATCTTCTGGGCCGGGTCTCCGGCGATGGTCACCGAGCGCCCGGCGTCTACGGCGTCCACCAGGGCCTCGATCTCCACCGTGCTCAGGTCTTGGGCCTCGTCGATGACGAGGTGGGTGTACAGCCCGGCCCACACGCAGGGCAGCTCCGGGTCGGCTTGGCGTTTGAGCTGACCCAGGCGCAGCAACAAGGCGGCGTCCTCCCAATCAAACACGCCGTCTTGGGCGAGCTTCGCCTGGTGCTTTCTCGCGGCGGGCAGAGCGCTGTGCAGGGCCGGGGGCAGGGCCTCGCGGCAGAGGGCGTCGTCGTCAAACAGGGCGTACAGATCGCGGCCGTGGTCGATGAGGCGGCGGCGCAGCCGCTCCCACCAGGGGCCGGGCTGGGCCTTACGAAAAGCGGCGATTCGTTTGAGCCCGACGCCGGGGGTGGCCTCTAACGCCGCGCGTGGGCCCTCGGGGAGCTGCTCCAACAGCCAGGCGACGGACTTCTCGCCGAGGGTCCGCACCTGGGCGGCGAGGAGCGCGCTCACGGCGGGGTGGCGCTTGAGCCGGGCCACGGCGGGGGTGGCCTGGGAGCGAAACTCGGCGTGAACATGGCCCAGGCGCAGCATCCGCCCGGCCCAGCCATGAAAGGTCTCGACGCCTACGCCCGCGACGCCCAGATCGGGCAGCACCTTGGAGATGTAGGTCTGCAGGGCCTTGTTGAACATCACGACGAGCATTCGGTCGGGGCGAAAGCGCGCGGCGTCTTGGAAATGAAGGTAAGCGATGCGGTGCAGCGCCACGGTCGTCTTGCCCGAGCCCGCCCGGCCCCGCAGGAGCACGATGCCCGCGTCAGCCCGGGTGATCACCTGAAACTGCTCCCGGGTGATGAGCGAGACGATGTCGGGCAGGCGGTGGTCGTCCCGAGACTCCTCGCGGCTCGACGAGGGCGCGGCGAAGCTGCCGTCGGGGCGCAGGCGCAGGGTCTCTTCGCCGCGCTGCACCTCCACCAAGGCGCCCTCCCGCACATCGACGCGGCGGCGGGTCATCAAGACCCCCTCCCGCTCTCGCCCGGCGATCTCCTCCTCGTACTCGTCGCCCTCGTCATAGGCGTAGTAGAGCTGGCTAATCGGCGCGTCTCGCCAGTCGCAGATGGTGAGGCCCCGCTCGACCACGCCCACCTTGCCGATGAGCACCTCTTGGCGGCGTTTGGTCTCGACGAGCACCATTCGCCCAAAGTACGGCGTGCCCGGGGACACGTCCCGGCTGCGGCGGGCCGTGCGGTGGCTCTGTAAGCTGCGCGTCGCCTCCTCCAGGGCCTCCTCAAAAGCCGCCCGCTGGCTCACGTCACCCCGGGCGTTTGTCCACTCCCGATGGAGCTCCTTCGTGCGGGTGACCAGCTCACGCTCCCGGTCGCCCTCTTGGGTCTGCAGCGCGCGTAAGGCGGGCAGCACACGGTCCAGCACCTCCTGCTCCTCAGCGACCAAGGCGGGTTGGGCGTGGCTGTGGGTGCTCGTGGTGATCATCGTCTCTCCAAAACGGCCTTGAAACGTGCGCTCAAAACGGGTGCTCCGAGAGCACGAGCACCTGGGTAGACGGGCGGCGGGTCGGCGCCTCCGCGTAGGTATCCACGGACCGGGCGACGTCCACCCGCAGCACGAGCAGCTCCTTGGCGACGAGGCGCAGCCCCAGCCCGGCGCCCACGGCCAAGGTCTCCGGCGGCGGGGCGTCCCACAGCCACACCTGGCCCACATCCACGAAGGGCACGAGGCTCCAGGCCCAAGGCGCGCCCCGAACGCTGTGCTCGATGACGGTCACCCGCAGCTCATGTTGGGTGAGCGCCACGCCGTCGCCGCGCAGGCGCTCTTCAGGCAGGCCGCGCAGGGTCCAGCGACCGCCCAAGACGCCGCCCCGGCTGAGCCCGGCGAAGCTGCTCATCGTGAAGAAGGGCTCCTCCCCGAAGCGGGCGTCGACGATGAGGTTCGACGCCCAGACCACCCGGTCGCCCAGGGGCACCGCGCCGCGCACCCCCAGGTTCACGCCTTGGTACGCCCAGTCCGAGCCGAGCCAAGGCGACGACACCCGAAACGACAGGTCGGCGGCGAGGCCTCGGCGGGGGTTCACCTCGTTGTCCCGGCCCTCGTAGATGACGCCGGCGCCGAGCCACACCAGGCGCCCGCCATCAAACCCCAGCGGTTGTTCTTGGCTGAGCCGGGCGTTGGGATCTGCGCTCACGCCCTCACGCTGCACGTTCAGGGCGCCGAACACCTCAAACGGCCCGGGCAGCCCGGCGCGGGCGTCGGCGCGCAGAAGCCAGCGGGACTGCGCCCAGAGGTCGTGGCCCGGGTCTTCGCTGCGGGCGCTGTCGGGGCCGAGGCCGTAGTACGGCGCCCGGGTCCAGGCGATGCGCCGGGCGGTGACCATCAGCCGCCAGCGTGAGCCGCCCAAGGCCGGTAAGTCCGCCCGCAGAAAGTGGTTCTGGTAGCCCCCGGTGGTGAAGAGGAGCTGGGTCGAGAGGTTCGCCCGGTACGGCGTCTCGCCGCTCGGATCGGGCAGGATGACCTGGCCGAAGGCGCCCAAGCCCAGGCGTAAGTTCGAGTCATAACTCACGAGCGGCAGGGCCAAAAACACCGGCCTCGGGCCGGGCTCAAGCGCCCCTTCGCCCGCAGGCTCCTCCGCGAGGGCGGCGGTCAAGGTCGTGGAGATGAGGAGGGCGCAGACAGACACAGCCCCGCCCTCTATCCTCCCGGCGGTCGCCGGGATAGGCGGCGCCCACGCTGGAGCCGCGCATGTCCCGGGTCGTCGTCGTGTTTCTGATCGGGGCCATCGGCATCTCGTGGGCGGCCATCTTCGGTCGCCTCGCCGCCCCGGCGCCGCCGGTGATGGTGGCCCTCTGGCGCATGATCTTCGCCGCGCCGCTCTTGGTGGGCGTCGCCCTGGTTCGGGGTGAGCTGCCCCGGGGCCGCGACGCCTGCGTGCTGCTCATCGGCGGCGCGCTCTTCGCCTTGGACCTCACCCTCTGGTACACCTCGCTGACGCTGACCTCCATCGCCAACGCCACCCTGCTCGTGAACACCACGTCTCTGAGCATCGGCCTGTGGAGCTGGTTCACCCAAGGCGAGCGCCTCGGCTGGCGCTTCTGGGCCCCGGCGGCCTTGGCCTTGGGCGGCGCGGGCCTCGTCGTGCGGGCGGACCTGGGCCAAGGGGAGGCCGTGTGGGGCGACGTCTTGGCCATCTTGGGCAGCTTCGCTTACGCCGCCTACCTGCTCGTCGTGAAGGAGGCCCGGGCGCGCTGCACGGCCTTGGGGGCGATGGCGATGGCGACGGTGGGCGCGCTGTTGAGCCTGCTCGCCTACGCCTTGGTGATGCGGGTTCCCTTGACCGGCTACCCGGCGAACGCCTGGTGGTCCTTCTTGGGCTCGGCCTTCGTGACCCACATCTTGGGCATGACCTGCATCGTGTGGAGCCTCCGTTACCTGCGCTCCACCTTCGCGGCCTTGGCGCTCTTGGCCCAGCCCGTGGGCTCGACGGCCCTGGCCTGGCTCGTGCTCGACGAGTCCCTCGGCGTGGAGCAAGGCCTCGGCGCCTTGGCCGTCGGCGTCGGCGTGGTGCTCTGCGCCCGGGCGGCGGGGCGGGGGTGAGGCGCGGGTCGGCGTGGCGCTCAGCGCGCGTCCGCCCCCTCCACATCGCCCCAGCGGGTTTGTACTGACACTCCTCGGACCACACCCCCGACGCGCTCGTGAGCTGACCACGGCTGTCGTACTGGAAGAGCTCTAACCCCGTGCTGCCTTCGACTGACTTGAGCAGCCCATCCGGGCGAACGTGTTGAGCTTGCGTTCCGGCGGCTGCGCCGCGCCTCCATGCGGCTCCTCCGTCGCCAGGATCCGCAACAAGACGGCCAGCACGAGCAGGATCAGCATCGGGCGTGCCCCCGCTGGCGCGGGGTCGGCCCCCTGTGGGCTCGCGCCTTCGCGCTCGGCTCCGCTACGCGGGAGCCCGCCGCAGGGCGGCGGCCCGTCGGGGGCCTCACGCGGGCCTTTGACACGATTCAAGCCTTTAACGTGTTGGTGAGAGTTCATCGGCGGACAGCATGTCTAAAAACTCGGCGAAGGACCGTGCGACGGGGTGGAGTTGTATGGATGTTGTACTATATGCGTCCCAATAGACCACGGGCCCATCCTTGTTCAGAAGATTTAAACATATCTTGTCTGCGCCCTCAGTAGTCGCGATAGGCACAACCCCCTGAGGTATCCGGTCCGCAAAGATCATCCAGTTCCATCTAAGATCACAGGATTTTTCTGGATCTCCAGCACCGAAGAAAAAGTGAATCCTCGCGACGGGATTTGCCGCACACGTCGGCACAGCGACCAGATCGCGTTCAGGACGACCGCCATTTCGACACAATAAAAACTGTCGATAGCTTTGGGGTAGCTTTATGCCGAGCCACTGTTCAAGCTCGTCAATCACCGAGTTCGTAGTAGTAGGAGCGCTTTCGAAGGTCTGTAGCATATTTCTTCTCATGGAAGTGAGAACCCGCCTGTATGGCCAGTCGCGCTATGAATGTCCGTGGGTACGAGTTGCATGGTTGTACCGTCTTGGTGATGATGCCACGTCATACCCTTGGGAGTGGACTGGAGCCCGGCCGCCTTGTTGGCAGCAGCAAAATCTGCTGTGCGACTTCCTGAGTAGGTAATCTGCACATTGGCTTGAGAGACAGAAGAAAAGTCAGGAAAACCTGCGCTGTCGAACGGAATGCCCGTCACCGGGTGGCTCTTTCCGGCAAGGTGCGCGTTTCGGACCGGCCGCGACGCCGCCCCTGCGCCCACAGGCACCGCCCCTATCGGCGGCGCGGCCTTCACCGCCGTGGCGGCGGGGTCTGAGACCTTGCCGAAGGTGTTGATGACCTCCATCACCTCATCGGCGTTGCGCATCCCTAAGCCGTACACAGCAGGTACGAATGGTGTCGCGGCCGCAGCCACATCGACCACGGCCGCGACGACGTTGTCCTTGGTGGGGTTAAGGATCGCCTTTCCGACAGAGTAGCCCGATAGCATGAAGTCGAGTGGCGACTCCACCATCCGCCCATCCCGATCCACAAAGCTCGTCGGCGCGTTCAGCCCATAGCGGTACGCCGACATCCTCAGCGGCTCCAAGAGCATCGCCCCGCCCGGCCCCTCCAGAAGCAGCGGCTCCACCTGCCCGAACTGCCCCAGGCCGCCCACCAGGTGCCGGGCCCCCGCATCGAGCAGCCCCAGCCCCGCCTCGATCCGGTGCCCATGAAGCCCGCGCGCCTCGACCCCCACGGCGCTGCGCTGGGCGCCGTACACGCCCCAGGCCCGCGTGGCGCGCACCGCCCCATGCTCGTCGATCACCACCTCCGGCGTGCCCCCGGGATCGGGCAAGAGGAGCATCCAGTCGCCGTTCACGATCCTCGCCACGGCGCGCTCGGCGAAGGTCAACGACTCCTCGACCTGGCCAGAAGGTGAGCGGCGCCACGCCCCGAGGCTGTGCTCCGCCGGGCTTGAGGGGTCGGCCGGGTCGCCGTACACCCGCCGCACCACCTCGCCTGTGTGGTTGCGCTCGATGGCGAGCACCAGAACGCCCGCCTCTTCGATCGCTCGCACACGCCCGGCGCCGTCGTAGCGCAGCTTCACCACGCCGCCGAGGCCGTCGTGGCGCTCGGTGAGCTGGCCCGCGCCGTCGTAGTGTTGGCGCTCAATGACCGCGCCGTCGCTGCGGGCCACGATCCTCCCGCCGCTGCCGAGCGCCGTCGTCCACACCTTGCCGCTGGGCTCAGTCTGCCGGGTCGGGGCGCCTCGGGCGTCGTACTGGTACGCCTCGGACCACACCCCAGACGCCCGGATGAGCTGTCCCCGGCTGTCGTACTGGAAGAGCTCAAGCCCCGTGCTGTCCTCCACCGACTTGAGCAGCCCGTCAGGCCGCCACTGGTAACGACGCTCGGCGACGAGGCCGCTCGGCCCGTAGAGGATCGCCTCTTGCACCGCGCCCAACGGGCTCACCACCGACTGCATCTCCGCGCCGCCGGGGTGCCGCACGCCCACCAACGCCCCCTCCGCGCTCCACTCCAGCTCCAGCGCGGGCGCCCCGCCCTCCCGCACGGCCACCGCGCGGCCCGCGTCGTGCTCGATCTCTAACGAGCGCCCTGACGGGCTCAAGGACTCGGTGACCTCGCCGTGGTGATCAAACACCCAGGCCCAAGACGCCGCCTCACCGTCCCACCACAGGCGCTCGCGCTGGCTGAGGTTCCCGCGCGCGTCGTAGGCGTAGACCTCCTCGCCGTAGGGATCTTCGGCTCTGGAGAGCTTGCCGACCCACCCGCCGTCATACTCCAACACCGTGACCGCCACGCCGAGCAAGGGGTCACTCACGGCGCGCTCAATCACCCGGCCCCAAGGATCATGGCGCTGCTGGAGCCAGCCCCCGGCGCTGTCTTGTTGTTGGATCAGCCGATCGCCGTCGTAGTCGTACTCCCGCCAGCCGATCGCCGGGCTCTCCACACGACGCAGGCGCCGCGCGCCGTCGTAGCTCCAGGTGGTGCGCTCGCCCACGGCGTCGGTGTGGGCCACGAGCTGCCCGGTGGGGGCGTACTCGTAGGTGGCCGTCGTGGTCCACGCGCCGTCGAGCTGCTCGGAGACCGCCACCAGCCGCCCGAAGGTGTCGTAGGCGTGGCGGACCTTCTGCTTGGCCTCACCCTCACGCTCAGCCGTCCAGGCGTCGATGTGCTTGAGGAGGACGCTCCCTGCCTCAAACACGTCGCGGTCATGCTCGCGGAGCTGGCCGAGGGGATCGTAGTATCGGCGTGAGAGGTCGGCGCAGGAGAAGGCGCTCGGCCCTGTCGGCGGGCGCGGGCTCAGGCAAGCCTCGCTCCGCGCGTTCTCTCGGCCCCAGAGGTCATGGCTGAGGCGCTCGCCCTTGAATCCGCCGCCGGGGAGCTGGCTCCACAAGAGCGCCGTGTGGCCGCCGCCGTCGAAGAACTGGCCCTCGGTGAAGCTGACCGCACCCGCCTCATCGTAGCGGCGGCGCTCTTGGGACCGCTGGGCGCCGTCCACATACGAGACGGTCTCTAAGAGGGTCGTCACCCCCAGCGCGTCGGTGAGCCAGCGCTCGGTGAGGCGCCCGGCGGGGTCGAGGATCCAGTCCTCATAAAGCCCGTTGGTGAGGTCGTATCGCCCGGTGCGCTCGCCGAGGGCGTTCACCGGGGTCTCGGTGAGCAGGAGGCCATCGTCGGTGAGCGCCACCACGGCGTCGCCGAAGTCGTAGGTGAACCGTGTGCGCTCGCCGGTCGGCTGCTTTGTGACCTCCAAGACCTCACCCCGGGGGCCATGCGTGAAGGTCTCGCCCACCCAGACCGCGTCCAGGGCCTCAACGCCCCCGAGGTGGCCCGCCGCCTGACGCCACTCCGTCAGAAGGCCCTGGCTCAAGGCGCCGTGGTCATACGTCCACTCGGTGCGCTCGTGCTCACGCCACACCCTCAGCAGGGGATCCCAGCCCCAGAGCTGCTGCTCGGTCAGGCGGCTCAGCACCCCGGAGTCGACGTAGCGGAGCAGCACCGAGACGTCGTTGGTGATCGCGCTCCCGTCGCCGCCGTCGTGGCGCAGGAGGACGAGGCGGCCCCGGCTGTCGTAGCTGTAGTCGATCGTTCGGGCGCGGATCGCCCCGCTGTCGCCGCGCTGGGAGAGCGACGCGGTGTCGAGCAGGACATGATCGGCGAGCGTCGTGTAGGTGAAGGACTCCCGCAGGCGCCAGGCCGGGGTGATCGTCCCGCAGCGCGCCAAGCTGGGCGAGAAGCCTAAGCAGCCGTCCGTGAAGGTCTCCCGCGCGGTCGGCAGAGGCGGCAGGCCCGCAGAGAGCTGGTAGCTCTCCTCTACCCGTGACCACTGGTTGACGCTGCCTGAAGTCTCGACGACGCGCTCGACGAAGCCCCACAGCGCCCCGTCCTCCGAGACACCCTGTCGGTAGGTGATCTCCGTCTCGGCGTGCTGCCCGCTCACGGCGTCGTCTATGCGCATCCAGGTGAGCAGATCCAGGCGCTCGGCCAAGGACTGCGCCTGGGACACGTCGCCTGAGGGCCAGGCGTCTGAGGCGGGGCTGTAGTCGAGCGTGGTCGTCTGCCCCGCGCCGTTTTCCACCGAGATCAGCAGGCCCGGCCCCGGGTACAGCCCGAGGCCCCACACCGGGCCGAGGGTGTAGGTCTTTGTGTTCAGGTGCAGGCTGTCTAAGGCCCCGTCGTGGGTGAGATCGGCCACCAAGGCCCGATCGTGGTGCTCCCAGTACACGTCCCGGCCTGACTTGACGGCCACCACCTCTGTCACGCCCAGGCTCCGCCGACCACGCATCCACCAGCTCGGCGTGGGCTGGCCCAAGGTGTCCAGGCGGTCGCCGAGGTTTGGGTAGAAGGTCGGCCCGGCCTCGGCGGCGGCGTCTACCACGTCGAGCAGGCCGTCGCCGTTGACGTCCATGAGCGCCAAGAAGGTCTCTTTGGGAAGGAGCGTGTCGCCCTGGAACCGCCAAGACAAGGCGTAGGTGCTCGGACCCTCCCAATAGGTCGCGGGCAACCAGCCCTCGCCGTCGCCGTAATACACCGCCCACGGCGCGCTCAGGGGGGCGCCGTAACGGGTCGCCTGACCGGGGGCGCGAACGTAGTCTACGCGCCCGTCCCCGTTGAGATCGACGAGGCTCCCCAGGGTGAACACGTCGGTGACCACACCCGCCGCGCTGTCCGCCGAGAGCTCGGAGAGGCCGCAGTACAAGAAGTCGTCCGCGCCTAAGTCGTCACACCACGGCGCGGTGACGGAGACGGGGGGCAGGTAACCCAGCGTGGGATCGCCGCTGTGACGCCACACCGTCGCCGGGCCGGATCCCAGCAGGTACACCAGGTCAAGCCAGCCGTCGCCGTCGGTGTCGACGAGGGCCTGGAACCGCGCCATGCCCTCGACGTTGCTGGTCAGCTCACGATCAAGGCCGAGGCCCGGCGCGGGGATCCGCAGCGGCGCGGAGAACCCCGCCCCGTCGCCAAAGTAGACGAGCCACTCGCCAGGGGCGCTTCCGGCGTCGATCAGGTCGGGGAGCCGGTCGCCGTCGAGGTCCACGAGGCCGACCCCCTGCCGCTTCTCGTTCGGGAAGCCGTGATCCCACTCGTCCAGGTACAGCGCGGGGCCGGTGAACAACACCGAGGGGCTCCACCGCGCCACGCCGCCCGCCCGGGTCTGCCACCTCACCGCCCACACCCCGGCGCCGTCGGAGGCGAGGTGGTCCAAGAGGCCGTCGCCGTTGAGATCGACGAGGCCCGACTCGCGGTGGCTCGACACCACGCGCCCGACACCGCCGTCCTCGACGCTCACGATCACGCCGAGGTTGGGCCCGGTGAACGCCCCGCCGCCGCCCCAGGCCACGCCGTCATCCCACACGCTGTACTCAAAGGTGAGCGGCGGGTCGGTCACGACGCTGACGCCGTCGGTGTGCTGCGTGGTGATCGACGTGAGGAGCGGCTGGCTGCCCTCCACCGCCCACGCCAAGAACCAGGAGCGCACCGGCGCCCAGGCCCCGCCCACACGCACCGCCGCCTCGATCTCGATGAGGCTCGGCGCGCGCTCGTCCACAAAACCGCCGCGCACGTTTACCCGTGCCCGGTCGGGCAGGTCGTAGACGAACCGTAACCACACGGTCTCGGCGTCCCCGGTGAGCGCGTTGCCGCCATAGCGCAGCTCGTCGATGCGCCCGTCGGCGTGGTAACTCGCCGTCACCACGTCCCCGGTGGGGCTCGTGATCTCTGTGGCGCGCCAGCGGGACGTAGGCGCGCCCGAGGCCGCCCCGGCGTCGGCGGGCTCAACCAGGATGGTGCGCCCGTCGTCGGTCACCACCGTCCAGGTGTCCGACGCCGCGTCATGGGTGGCCTCGACCCCCTCGCCCGCGCGGGCGCTGAGCAAGGTGCACGGCCCGCTCGACCCGCAGCGTAGGAGCCCCGAGGGCCCGCCGCGGAGGATCCACTCCCCGTCGGCGTAGGCTTGGGGGTTGTTGGGCGCCAGGATCTCCGGCAGACCGTCAAGCGACCAACCCCAAGGCAGCTCCCCATCCAACCCGCCACGGCTGGAGTACACCAAGGCGAGGGGTACACCAAGGCGCGCAGGGGGAAGATCGAGGGGGACGCGGTAGCTGGCCTCGCCCTTGGCGCTGGCCTCAACCGCGTGGGGGAGGCGCGTGGCGGGGGCGAGATAGGCGGTCGTCCAGTCCACCACGGCGCCATCGGGGGAGTACGCCCGGGCGTTAAACAAGAGCCAGAAGCACAACCAGAGCATACAACCCTCCGGGGATCACCCGCCAACACTACGCCAGACCGCGCGCTGGGGCAAGGAGACCGCCGGACGGGTTTTGACCGGGCGGCGACATTTATTTGGGAGGCAGGCGAGGGGCGGCGAGGCGTACCTGGGGCACGAGGCGCTCCCCGACGCTTACGCCTCGCCCCCGTGCTCATCCCGTGGAGCCTGGGGCTCGCCGTCGCCACCCCGTCCGCTACTTCGTCGCCTTGCCCGTCTCCTTCTCCTCTCGCAAGAAGAAGCTGCGGAGCAGACCCCGGCGCCCGGGGTAGAGCAGCTTGAGGCTGGGGGCGATGGTGTTGAAGG
>JAKLKE010000138.1 GCA_023150775.1 Myxococcota bacterium | reverse complement strand
GGCGTCGGCGAGGCGCCTCCGGGCTGAGCGTCACGGCGGCGGCGGAGGCGAGGGCGGAGGCGGCGGGTTGTAGCGCGCCTCCAGGTCGGTCCAGGTCTCGTCCTCCCAGGTCCAGGCGCTCACCACGGGCTCGATGCGGTAGAGCCAAGAGATGCCCGCCGGGCCGACGTAGGCGTCGGGCAGCGAGAAGACCGGGTCGGCGAGGGCCTGCTCTAGCGGCACAAACCGTGCGCCCTCGGCGGCGAGGGCGTCCATGAGCGGCCCGGCGAGCTCCACGGACAAGGCGTTCATGTGGAGCAAGAGCACCTGGGCCACCTCACGCCCGAGCTTCTCTTGGGCCACGGCCCGGGCGTTCGCCGTCGCCGCGAGCAGGTGGGGGATGTACTCGCCGCGCACCGCCTCGGCCCGGGCCAGGTCCCCGGCGGCCAAGGCCTCGGAGTAGAGCTGGGCGAGGCGCCACTCGTGGTTGTCGATGGTGACGTGGGCTACGGTCTGGCCCAGCTCTCCCCGAAGGGTGGCGTAGGCGGCGTCGCGCACCTCGACGGTCTTTCCTTGGAAGAGGTAGGGGTAACGGAAGAAGCGCGGCGGGTTGTACACCTTGAGCGCCTCGTGGCAGCGCCGCGCGCCGTCGAGCCAGGTCTCCAGGGGCACCCGGTTGAGGTTGTCGTGGTTGGCCTGGTGGTTGCCGAGCTCAAGCCCCGCCGCGCGCCACAGCCGCAGGAGCTCGTCGCCGCCTCGGTCGCAGTTCACGAAGCCCACCGCCGGGATGGACCGCGCCGTGAGCGTGGCGAGAAGCCGGGAGGTGCCGCCCAAGGCCCCGTCCGCCGGGGCGAGGGCCTCTTGAAACGGGAGATCGTCATAGGTGACGGCGAGCAGAAATCCGGCGGATGGCGGCGCTGGAGCCTCGGACACGACGACGTGCTGCCCGCCGCAGGCGACGAGGGACGTGGCCAGCAAGAGTCCACGAAGGCTGACCATCGGCGCCGCTCCGACCTAGAGGACGCGTTAGTCTGGCACGATGCGCACCCTCATTCAAGGCGTCGGCGGGATCGGCGGCGTCGTCGCCGCGACCCTGCTCAACGCGGGCTTCACCGATCTCCAGCTCGTCACGGGCAACCCCCAGCTCGCCGAGGCGATCACCCGCGACGGCCTGCGCTTTCGTGAGCGTGACGGCTCCACCAAGGTCGCCCGGCCCACCTTGCCCGCGAGCCCCACCGTGCCCGAGGGCGGCGGGCCCTACGAGCTCATCATCCTCGTCACCCAGACCCCCCGCCTCGCCGAGGCGCTCCAGGCGAGCCGGGCCCAGCTCAGCCCCTCGGGTGTGGTCTTGTGCCTTCAGAACGGCCTCCCCGAGGCCCACGCCGAGGCCATCGTCGGCGAAGGCCGCGTGCTCGGCGGCGTCGTCGGCTGGGCGGCGAGCATGACCGCCCCCGGCGAGTACGTGCGCACCACCCCCGGCGCGATTCACCTCGGCTGGCCCGGCCGCCCCGCCGACGCCCAGGCCAAGGCCATCGCCGCCGCCTTGGCCCCTACGGGCGACGTACACATCACCGACAACCTGCTCGGCGTGCGCTGGTCAAAGCTGGCGATCAACGCCACGATCACCACGACGGGCGCCATCGCTGGGGTGCCGCTGGGCCGCCTCGTCCAGGACGAGCCCACCCGCGACCTCGCCCTGCAGATCTTCAGCGAGGCCGTAGACGTCTGCGACGCCCTCGGCGTGCGTTTGGAGGCCGTCTCGGGCACCTTCCCCCTCGCCCGCCTCGCCCTGGGCGCCGCCGAGCGCAGCTCACCGGGCCTCTTCGCCAGGGCGTGGCGCCACCTCGCTCTGCGGGTCGTCGGGGCCCGCTACGGCGGCGCGCGCAGCTCGATGCTCTATGCGATTGAGCGGGGTCGCCCCCCGGAGGTGGACTACATCAACGGCGAGATCGTGCGTTTTGGCGCCCAGAAGGGCGTCTCTACCCCGGTGAACACCGAGCTCGTCCGCTTGGTGCACGAGATCGCCGCGAAGCGCCTGCCCCACGGCTTTGAGCCCCTTCACGCCTTACGCGCCAAGGTCATGGCCTGAGCGCGCCGCCCGGGGCTACTCGGGCAAGGGCGGCAGCAGCTCGGCGCCGACGACGCCGATGATCGCCTCGCGGCGGGCGGTGAGCAGCTCAATGCGCCGCTTGAGCGCCAGGCTCTTCTCCCAGTCCTTCTCGGCCTCTAAGGCCGCCTGGGTGGCCTTGAGCTCCTCGTCGATGAGCACGGTGCGGATGAGCGGGCTCTCGGCGTTGCCTTTGGAGTTGTTGTCGGTCCAGAGCGGCACGCCGAGCACGTTCGCCAGCTCCACCTTCACCTGGGGGCTGCCGTCGGGGCCCGGGCCATAGTCCTTCTTCACCAGGTCAAGCTGGAGCGCGAGGCCGTCCCGGGTGTAGCCGTGGTGGTCTTGTTGGGTGCCGAAGAGGTACCACGCCGACTGGTTGGAGATGAAGTTGCCCAGGCTGTAGGCCACCACGGCGCGGCGGCCGTCGGGGGTGGCGTAGATCTCCACGGGCTGCAAGACGTGGGGGTGGTGGCCGATGATGAGGTCTACGCCGCCGTCCATGAGCGCGTGGGCGTCGTCTACCTCGGCCTGTCCCGGCGCGGTCTTGTACTCCTGGCCCCAATGCAGCGAGAAGATGACGATCTCCGCGCCGGCGGCCCGGGCGGCCTTCACCGCGGCGAGGGCCTTGTCGCGGTCATAGGCGAAGGAGCAGGCCTCGGTCTCGGCGGCGTTGAGGTTGTCGTTGTAGACCTTCGACGCCCCGAGCCACGCCACCTTGATGCCGTTCACCTCGGTCATCTTCGCCACCTGGGACTGGGCGCAGGTGCGGCCCGCGCCCACGAAGGTGAGCTTTGAGCCCTCCAGGTTGTCCAAGGTCTCGACGAAGCCGTCCCGGCCCTGATCATAGACGTGGTTGTTCGCGAAGCTCACCACGTCAAAGCCCACGTCTTGCAGCGCGGGCAGAAACGCCGCGGAGACATTGAACACGAACTGCCGCGTGCCTTTGTTGGCCTTGGGGGCCACGGGCGTCTCTAAGTTGGCGAAGGTGAGGTCCGCCGAGCGCAGGTAGTCGTCCACATGCTCAAAGAGCACGGGGAAACCTTCGTAGTTGAGGCTCTCCCCCGCCGCGCCCAGGCGGTTGCCCAAGGCCGCGCTCTTCTGCACCATGCCGTGCATCAAGAGGTCCCCCACGGCGATCCACCACCGTCGGCCCCTTCCAGCGCCGGGAGACGGCCTGGGGGGCGTCGGTCGGCGTGAGTGGATCAGGCGCGGGCAGCGGCCGCGGCGCACAGGAGATCAGCGCGGCGAGGAGCGTGAGCAGGACCATCAGCGAGACTCCACAAGATCGACGCAGGCGTCGAAGAAGGCAGGGCGCAGCGCACGAATCCCCAGGGTGTTCGCCCGGGTGGGGAAGGTGCGGTTGGTGAGCAGCGCGCAGGAGAGGCCACGATCGAGGTCGATCCACCAGCCCGCGCCGACGAAGCCGAGGTGCCCGACGCCGCCCAGGGGCCCGACGCCGAGGCGTGGACCCGCCGTCGAGCCCGGGCCCGAGGGCCGGTCAAAGCCCAAGGAGCGTCGCGGGAGCAGCGCCGGGGCGTCGACGCCGAGCCACTCAGCGACGACCGGGGCCGGGGCGAGGCGACCGGCGCCGCCGAGCTCCTCCAAGAGGAGCTGACCCAGGCGCGCGAGCTCAGAAGCCGTGCCGAAGAGCCCGGCGTGCCCGGCGACCCCGCCCATGGCCCAGGCGTTGTCGTCGTCCACCTCACCCGGGCGCAGAGTCGGCGCCTGGGGCGGCACGGCGTAGAGCCCCTCTTGGCCCGGCGCGGGCTCCCGTGGGCGCCAAACCCCGGTGAGCGGCGCCTCTGGCGGCTCGCCCTCGCCGATGGGGCAGAAGCCCGTGTGACCTAGCCCCAGGGGCCCGGCGACCAGGGCCTCAAAGGCCGCGTCGAGGCGCTGTCCGGCGAGCTGGCCGAGCAGCTCCCCCAAGAGGATGAAGTTGAGGTCGCTGTACACCCGAGCGTCGTTCACCGGGGCCTCGGGCGGCACGGCCAGTGCGGCCTCGACGGTGAGCGCCCGGGCGAGGGCGCGGTCAACGCCGCCGGTCTGCCCCGGGTAGAGGCCCCGGCAGCCGGGGTGCTCCCGGGCGGCGGCGAAGAGCGGCGACCAGGCCCGAAGGCCGCTTCGGTGGCCAAACATCGCCCGCAGGGGCACCGCCTGGTGGTGCGCCCGCCCGGTGAAATGCCCCAGCGGCGCGTCCAGATCCAGCGCCCCGCGCCCGGCCAGAACGAGGCCCACGAGCGTCGTCGCCGCGGCTTTGGTGACGCTCGCGAGGTCAAACCGTGTCTCGGCCACCACCTCGGGGCCGCCGGGCCAGCACGCCCCGAGCTGCGCCTCCCAACGAAGCCCCGGCCCCACGACCGCCGCCTGAATGGCTGAGGCGACGCCGTCTTGGTGGGCGCTCTGCAGCAGGGTGTTTGGCTCGGTCACCATGACCTGCTGTTTTATGAGATCTGTGACCAAGACGCCACGCGGCGCGCGCTCAGCGGAACTTCGCGGGGTAACTCGTGAGCGGCGAGCCGAACTTCTCGTCGTAGAAGTCCGTGCCGCAGTCGTAGCAGCGCACGTTCACCACGGGCACGCCGAGGTCCTCGATGGCGAAGATCGTGGCGTTCTCCTCAAGCCCGCCCTCACCGCCGTTCGCCGAGCAGCCATCGGCGAGCACCTGGACGCGGTACGGCGCGTAGCTCTGCTCGCCATACGGCGTCTCGTCGCCGTCGTGCAGGCGGAAGCCGAAGGCGTCCTCATACCCGCCCGACCAGGCGTCTTGGTAATGCACCACGTCATCACAGAGGCCCACATACCGCTGCTCCCCCTCGGTGGAGCGCGCCCGGATGGCGTCGATCTGGGCGTCGGAGAGGGTGAAGGTGAAGTCGTTTGGCAGAAACTGCCACTGATCGCCGTCCTTAAACTGCTCCGCGAAGCGCAGGTCGTTGGCGTACTCCACAAGCGTCCAGCCCCCGCCGCTCATGTCGCAGCCCACCAAGAACGGCGGCAGGCCCAGGCCGGGGCCGTCGGGGTCGATGAGGTAGTCGCCGTCGTCGCTGCCGCGCCCGGTGAGCAGGATCTCGTTGCAGGTGCCGCCCAAGGCGCAGTCGCCGTTGGCCTCGGGCACGATGGCCGCGTCGCCGTCATCGCAGTCCGTGCCGCCGCAGGCCGCGTCCGAGGCGCCGTCCCCGTCGGCGTCCTTGTCGATGGCGCCGTCGCAGTTGTTGTCGCGGCTGTCGCAGCCGATCGCCGCGCCGGGGTTCACCGTGGGGTCGTCGTCGTCACAGTCCCCGCCTTGGTTCACCCAGGACGAGCCGCCGGGGGGCGTGCAGGTCGTGACGAGGGTGGCGTCGTCACCGAAGCCGTCGCCGTCATCGTCTAGGGTCCACTCCAGGGCCGCGCCGTCGTCGATCTCGCCGTCGCAGTCGTTGTCGAGCCCATCACACAGCTCCGCCGCGTCGGGGTTCACGCTCCCCTGGCTGTCGTCGCAGTCGAGGTCGTTCTCGGAGACGGGGCCCGCCAAGGGGCAGTCCACGACCAGGGGTGAGGCCGGGTCGCCGAAGCCGTCCTGATCGAGATCAGCGTAGCCTCGGCAGCCGTCGAGCTTGTCGCTGGGCAGCTCCGGCAGACAGGCAGAGAGCCAGATCGTCGGGGCGAGGGCCAGGGCGCTGCGGAGGGACTTGGGGAGCGTCGTGCTCATCATGGGGGTGCTCGGCGGTGGGCGGGGTCAGCTCCCCGCGAAACGAATGAGGGCTTTGGGATGCTCGGAGATCACCTTCTCGAAGCTGGATCGCTCCCAGTCCCGGATATCGACCATTGTGCCTCGACCTTCGTTAAGGATCACCTCCCAGATGCGATCTTGGATCCCGTTTGACCGATCTTCCAAGAGCCGCCGGGTGATCTCCCATGTGCCGAAGATCTGCCGCCCGACGATGCCATGGATGTGAATGCCGTCCATGACAAGGCGATGAATGTCCTCGATCACCGCGTCGCCGTTCTTCACCCCGAAGGCGACGACGTGCCCGCCGCGGCGCACCACCCGCAGCGCGTTGTTGAACGAGTCGTTGAAGCCCGCCATCTCCATGGCGACATCCACGCCGACGCCGTTCGTGAGCTCGCGGATCTTCGCCCGCAGGAGCGGATCCGAGGCGTAGGGCTTGAGCGGCGAGGCCGGGTTGGGCGTGAGCACCACGTCGCAGCCCAGGCGCCGGGCGAGATCGGCGTGGTGGGGGTTCACCTCGACGCCGATGATCTGCTTAGCGCCCATGCCCCGAGCCACGAGGATCGCGAACAGGCCGATGGTGCCGCAGCCCAGGATCGCCACCGTCTTGCCGTTGAGGTCCGTGGCTTGGCAGGCGTGCACGGCGTTGCCGAAGGGCTCCTGCACCGCCGCCACCTCGGGGCGGATCTTCTCAAGATCCGTGGGCCACAGGCTCTTCGCCGGGAGCTTGAGCCGCTCGGCGAAACAGCCGTCCATGGAGATGCCGATGATCTTGTCCTTCGCGCAGACGTGCAGGTCGCCCACTTGGCACTGGTAGCAGACCCCGCAGACGATGTGGGACTCCGTAGACACCACGTCGCCCACCTTGAGCCCAAAGCCCTCGGTCACCTTGGAGCCGACAGCGATGATCTCGCCGAGCAGCTCATGGCCGACCACCCGCTTGTCGCGGCCCTCGTCATCGAGGCTGCCGAGGATCATGTCGCCGAAGGCTTTGCGCCACCAGATGCCCCGGTCGGAGCCGCAGAAGCCGGCGTACTTCACCGCGATGAGCACCCGCTCGGCGTCGCCGGGATCCGCCGCTTCATCCAGGGTCGGCGCCGGGATCACCTCCTTGACGAGCCCGGTGGAGCTGGCCCAGTCTTCCCGGGAGCGGTCGAAGGTCAGCGCGAGCATCGTAGACATGGGGGGTCTCCGCCTGAGGTCGGGCACAACATATCCGCCCCGCCCGGCCAGGATGCGCGCGGCCCACGTCAGATTCCGGTGAACCCGCCGCGCCGTGTAAACTCGCCCCATGTGGACCGCCCCGCTGTGGCTCCTCGCCTGCGCCTCCTCCCCTTCGCCGCCCACGACGCCCGCCGACGCCCCGGCCAAGGACGTCGTGCTCATCGTGATCGACACCCTACGCGCTGACGCCTTGGGCCCCGCGAACACCCCCACGCTGGACGCCTTGGCCGCCCGAGGCGAGGCCGCGACCGTGGCCTGGAGCGGCGGCACCTGGACCGTGCCCTCGGTGATCAGCCTCTTCACCGGCGCCCCCGTGCGCCAGCACGGCTGGGACGGCCCCACCGGCCAGCAGGGTCGATACCCCAAGCTCCCCGCCCTGCCCACCCTCGCCGAGACCTTCCGCGCCGCCGGGTTCACGACCATCGGCCTCTACGCGAACGGTTATCTCGCCGAGGAGCTCGGCTTTGACAGTGGTTTTGACGTGTGGCGCCGGGTGCCCGACGCGGCGATGCCCAAGGCGCTGGCCGAGACCTTGGCCGCCTTGCCGCCCGATCCCGACCGCCGCCACCTCGTCTACCTGCCCCTCTTGGGCCCCCACTCCACCCTGCGCCCGAGTGAAGAGGCCGCCGCCCGGCACGGCGTCACCGAGGCCGTGACCGCCGCGGGCCGACAGGGCCTAGACATCGGCGCCGTGGCCCGCGCGCGCCGCGACCCCAGCGTCGCCGAGACCTACCGCCGGGCCTACCACGCCGTCGTCGAAGACACCGACGCGCGGCTCGCGGCCTTGCTGGAGGCGATGGGGCCGATGGCCGAGCACGCCGCCATCGTCGTCACCTCGGACCACGGAGAGCTCATCGGTGAGCGTGGCCTCGCCGGGCACGGCGCGCAGCTCTTCGCGCCCTTGACCCAGGTGCCCTACGTCGCGGTGAACGTGGCGCCCCTGCCCCCTGCCCTCTCGACGGTGTCCACCGCCGCGCGGCTCAGCGAGGCCGCCGGCCTTGAGCTGAGCTGGCCCGTCGTGCCGGCGCTGCCCTTGGTGGCCCAGCGGGAGGGGGCGCTCACCCTGAGCTTGGACGGAGAGACGCAGGCGATCTGGCGAGACGGTGAGTCGGCGGCGGTGTACAGCGTCGGGGTCATCGAGGCGGCGCCGAGGGCCGATGACGGGCGGTTTGAGCGGGCGCGCGCGGCGTGGGAGGCTGTGGTGCCCGAGGGGGAGCGGCCAGGGGAGGCCGAGGCGCTCAGGCCGGGGACGGAGGAGGCGCTGCGGGGGTTGGGGTATCTTGACTGAGGGATTTGAGCTCCGTCAGGGTGTGACGGAGGCTTTGAAGGTGCGGCGTCTCGTTGAGCCGACGAATCAGCTCGTCCAGGTACGCGGGCTCTGCGGCGGGTCCAGGGTGCGTCTTGCTGTACGAGCGTCCCCGACTCTCAAACACCGCCTTGAGGTAGGCCTCGTGGGTCGCGGCGCGGTTGCGGAATCCGCTCAGTCTCGGGAGGCCCTCGGGATCTTGGTCACGCACGTCATAGGCGCTGAGAAACGTCCGTAGGCCCTCATGGTCCGACTGTGTACGAACCATTCCCCGGTGCCCGAGGAGCCAGGTCTCGATGCAGCAGCTCGCCACGGAGATCACCGCCGGCACCCTAAGACTGCTCGTCGAGATCACCTCCAAAAAACGTTCGCGACGCTCCGCCCAGGGCTCATCTTCAGCGTCAACAAACACGAGCAGCGCGTCAAACGTCGGGAACTGCTTGATGTCGACCAGCGCGTCGTGGAGTCGATTCAACACATCGGAAGGTTTGAGCACCTTCGGCTCTGTGCGTTTTCCTTCGACGACGACGTAAGGCGTCACGACACGCTCTCACGAAACGTCTCCGAGTTCATCAACAGCGTGAAGGCGCTCTGCGCCGAGCGGGTGTCGAGCGCAGGGATCTCGTTGGCGCGGACCACCTTCACGACAGCGCCCTTGCGCGTGACGATGCGCCAGTCCTCTCGCCCAATATTGTTGAGCACATACGGATGGTGGCTCGTGAGCACAAACTGCACCTCACCAGCGCGATCCATCAGGCGGTCCGTGAGCGAGTCGAGGCAGTTCAGGCCGAGGCTGTGCTCAAACTCATCCACGAGCACGACGGAGCCTGCGGGCAGAAGCTCCAGCTCCAGGAGGTGCAGCAGGGTGCGGCGCATCCCGGAGGAGATCTCGTCGCCGACCGCCCAACCGTCCATCCCGCGCTCTTTTATGCCGAGGTCAATGAAGTCTAAGGTCGAGCCGCCCAGCCAAGAGCGGGGCTCCTTCATGTCGCCGATGCGCGCAGCCTTCACCTCGGTGACGTTGGGGAAGATCTCCTGAAACACCTGCACGATGGCCAGAAACCGCTCGGGAAAATGCCGACTCAGCAATGACGACAGCACGATGAGGGGCAGATCTACGTTCTCGCGCAGATCTTCGATCGTCCGCACCTTCTGGGAGTAGAAGTCGATCGTCTCAGGAAACGGGTGACTGCTGCCGGTGGAGCCGACGCCAACGAAGAAGCCGGAGACGAGCGTGACACCCACCTGCGCGCCCCATGAAAAGCGAACTCGGGCGAGCGCCGCGACAACGGACGCCACAGGCTCTTCGGCCTTGAGCAACCTGAGCGCGCTCTCCTCGGGGTTGAGCCTCGGCAGCGCCTCATTGCGAAACGAGAACCCGTCCACGTCGCGCGCGACGACGACCTCACCGCCCTCCTCGACGAGCCGCTCCATGACGAAGCGCGCCCCGGGCGCACGCCCTCGGCCTGTCAGGGGCTGCTCAGGGGGCTCCGTGCGCGCGCTCCAGGTGAAGCGCTTTGCCCCAACCTCTACGGTGAGCGCCCACTCCGCGTGCCAAGGCGCCGCGTAGCCAGCCACCGCCGCCTTCACGACGTGCATCAGCGCCCGCAGGATGCTCGTCTTGCCCGAGCCCGAGAGGCCAATCAGCAGGTTGAGCGCGCTGAAGTCCATCGGCTCCAGCGTCCAGCCGCTGCTCAGATCACGGAACTCGAAGCGCTGAATGGTCACGGTTTGCTCCCAGGGTTCCCCTTCATAGCCCCTCGCTGGGGTGAACGTCCACCGCCCGCACCGCCCCCACCACCGCCTCCGGCGCGTCCCAAGGCAGGCCATGCCGCGCCTTGGGCACCCAACGCACGGCTACACCCAGGGCCCGCGCCGTCGCCCGGGCCGCGCTCGGCGGGAACATGCGGTCGCCTTCACCCCAGAGCACCGCCGAGCGCACGCCTTGCGCCCGAATCAACCCGGGCAAGGCGCAGATCTCCCCAAGCGACAGCTCCCGCGCCATGTCCCGCATCCGCTCGGGCAGGCTCGGATCCTCCGTGGGGTGAAGCCGCACAAACTCCGCCCGCCGCCCTGGCTCAACCGCCCGGCGCACATACCGCGCGCCGCCGAGCCAGTGGTAAAACGGGCGCTCCAGCACCGGCCACGCCGTCACCTTCGCCGCCCACCACGCCGCGCTCAGCGGGCAAGAGATGAGCACGAGGCCACGGGCGAGGCCACGGGCGGCCAGGGTCGCGGCGATGAGGCCGCCATAGTCTTGGCCGACGAGCACGCCGCCCTCGGGCAGACGCGCGGCGACCCAGTCGGCGTAGGCCAACAAGCTCGGCGGGCCGGGCAGCGGTGGAACGTCTCCAAACCCCGGCAAGGTCAGCGCCAACGATGGCCCCGCCAAGCGCGACTGTACGCCGTCGTACAGCCGCGCCGAGAGGGGCACGCCGTGGAGCAGGACGACGGTCACGCGCCGCTGAACTGCACGCCCTCAAACACGAGGCTCGGGGTGAGGATGCCGCCGTAGGGGTAGACGTCGCCGCCGAGGCCCGTGAGGCCCTTAAACAAGGTCACGAGGTTGCCGGTGATGTTCATCTCGCCGATGGGCGCGCCGAGCTGGCCGTTCTTGACCTCAAAGCCCGCCACACCCAAGGAGAAGTCGCCGGTGGTGCCGTCGGCGTTGCCGCCAAGCCACTCCGTCACCAACACGCCGTTGTTGATGGCCTTCATCAAGGCCGGAAGGTCGCCCTGCCCCGGCGTCACGACACGGTTGGACGGGCCGCCCGAGGTGGGCGTCATGCTCGTCTTGCGACCGTAGTAGGTGTCTACGTACAGATTCTTCACCACGCCGGCCTCGATCACCGGCATGGCCTTGGCGGCGATGCCCTCGCCGTCGTACAGTCGAGAGGCGAGGCCTCGGGGCAAGAGCGGGTTGTCGGTGATGGTGAGCTTCTTGGAGAGCAGCTCCGCGCCGACCTTTCCTTGGTAGAACGAGCGCCCCTGCTGAATGCTGCGGGCGTTCGCCGTGCTCATCAACATGCCGATGATGCGCCCGGCGGCCTGGTTCTCGACGATCATCGTCGCCTTCTGGGTGGGGCCCTTCGCCGAGCCCATGCGCTTGACCGTGCGCTCCAGGGCCTCTTTGCCGACCGCGCTCACCTCGGGCAGCCCGGCGATGTGACGCCCACCGACCCAATGCGCGCCCTCGGGGCGTTTGTCTCCGGCGTCTTGAACGGTCACCTCGGCGCCAAACCAGAACGACGTGGACTCCTGGCTGCCGCTGAAGCCGTTGGAGCTCACCCCAGCGCTGACGTCGTGGCTGTGGCTCACCCCCGAGGTCGCGGAGATGACCTTCTCATGGCCGTGGGCCGCGGCGTCCAGGGCCTTCACGATCTCCAGGCGGCGATCGTGCTGGGTGTTGGAGACCGTCGAGTCTACGAGGTCCAGGCTGTCCGCCGCCCGGCCGGCGAAGAGGGCGGGGTCGGGGATCTTGCGGAAGGGATCAACCTCCAAGGCCCGGGTCATGGCCACGGCCTCGGCGATGAACGCCTTGAGGCGGTCGGGGCGCAGATCCGTCGTGGACTGGCTGGAGTAGCGCCCATCGACGTAGAGCTGCACGCTCAGGCCGCGGGACGTGCTCTCTTGTACGGTCTCTAAGCTGCCGTCGCGGTAGCTGTAATCGACGGAGCGGCTGCGGCTGGCCCAGGCCCAAGCGTCTTGTGCGCCCGCGCTCTTGGAGATCTCGACGGCCTCTTGGGCCGCCTTGAGGAGCTCTTCACGCATCTTCGCCTCCGACCGTCAAGCTGGACACCAGCACCGTGGGGAGCCCCTGGGACACAGGGACCGATTGACCGTTCTTGCCGCAGGTCCAGCCGCCGGTGTCGAGCCGCGCGTCGGCGGCGGCCATCGTCACCCGTTTGAGCGCGTCGGGGCCGTTGCCGATGATGTTGCAGTCCTTGATCGGCGCGGTGATCTTGCCGTCCTCGATGAGCCAACCGTTCTTGATGTAGAAGGTGAAGTCACCGGCGCCGATCTGCACCTGACCGTTGGTGAAGGTCTCGGCGATGATGCCTTTTTTGACGCTGGCGATCATCTCGTCCTTGGAGTGGGGGCCGGGCTCCATGAACGTGCAGCGCATCCGGGGCATCGGCGGGAAACGGAACGACTCGCGGCGGCCCGAGCCCGTGGGCTCCACCCCGTAGTGCCGGGCGCTGATGCTGTCGTGGATGTAGCTCTGCAGCACACCGTTCTGAATCAGCGTCGTGCGGCGGCCCTCGTTGCCCTCGTCATCGACGTTTAAGGCGCCGCGCTCAAAGGGCTCTTCAGCGCTGTCTACGATGGTGACGAAGTCCGGGGCGACGGATTTGCCGATCATGTCGGCGTAGATCGACACCTTCTTGCGGTTGAAGTCGGCCTCCAGCCCGTGCCCGACGGCCTCATGCAGCAAGATGCCCGAGGCGCCCGCGGCCAAGATGACCGGCAGCTCCCCCGCCGGGGGGCGCTTGGCGTCAAACAGGCGCATCGTGCGGTCCACGGCCTCTTTGGCCACGGTGTCCAGGCGCTCATCGGTGTACCAGGCGAAGTCGTGGCGCCCGGCGACGTTTGAGGCGTTTGACTGGCGCACGCCGCTCTTGTTGGCGGTGACGTTGACCCACAGTCGGGTCATGGGCCGATAATCCGTGGCGATAAGCCCGCCCAAGGTGGCGATGAGCACCCGCTCCTCACTGTCGGACCAGGCGATGCTCACCTTCTCGATGTTGGGATCGAGCCCACGGGCCTTGGCCTCGACATACTCCAGCCGGGGCAGCTTCTGGGTGATGCCGACGTCGGCCCAAGGCACGGCGATGGCGTAAAGTTTTCCCTCAGGGCTCATGTTGAGCGCCTGGGGCGGCACCACCGCGGCGCCGGACGCGATGCCCGCCGCCGTGCGCGCCGCGGCGAGCAGGCTCTCCCGGGAGAGGTCTTCAGTGAAGGCGAAGCCCGTCTGATCCCCGATGACGACGCGCAGGCCCGCGCCTTGGTCGATGGACGACGAGGCCGCGCTGACGATGCCGTCCTCCATGGAGATGCTGTTGGAGCGGGTGTGCTGGAGGTAAAGATCCGCCGCCGTGGCGCCGCGGGCGCCAAGCTCGGTGAGCACCTCACGGATGAGCGCTTCATCGACGCCGAACCACTGGGCGAACGGGTTCTGGCCGAGCGGGGCCTGGGCCGAGGCCACGGGCGCGCCTTGTTTGGCGCATCCCACGAGGAAGCTGGGCATGGTGAGGAGCGAGAGCCCCGCGCCTAAGCCTTGCAGGAGCTGACGACGGTTGGGGGAGAACACC
>JAKLKE010000137.1 GCA_023150775.1 Myxococcota bacterium | reverse complement strand
AGCCCCGCGAGGGCTCTCCTGAAGGTGAGCTGCCGCGTCTCCCGGGCCTCGGTCGCGCCGTGGTTCGCCCGCCCCCGGGCTACGATCCTTCGAAGCCCCAGGCCGAGTCCGATCGCCCGCGTCTCCCGGGCCTCGGTCGCGCCGTGGTTCGCCCGCCCCCGGGCTACGACCCCAACGATCCCCGCGCCAGCCGCGTGGCCCCGCAGCAGCGTGGCCCGAACGAGCGTGGCCCGAACGATCGTGGCCCCAATGATCGTGGCCAAGCCGGCCCCGGCCAGCGTGTGCCCACCCCCGGCGCCCAGGCCCAAGGCGACAACCGCGGTCCTCGCCCCGATCAGCGCGGCGGGATGCAGCAGCAGCCTGGCAACTTCGGCGGCCCCCCCGGCCCCGGCCAGCCCGGGACGACCGAAGAAGAGAGCCGCCGCAACCGCAAGCGCGGTCGTGTCGAGGCCCTCGACGGCATGGACGCCAAGCTCCAGCGCAAACGTCCCAAGAAGGGCGCGGTCAACAACCGCCTGATGAGCCCCAAGCCCAAGGCTCAGAAGCGCAAGATCCAGATCGACAACACCGTCTCCGTTCGCCAGCTCTCCCACGAGCTCGGCGTGCGCGCCCCCGAGGTGATCAAGGTCCTCTTGGGGATGGGTGTGCAGGCGACGGTCAACGAGCAGCTCGACCTCGACACGGCCACTCTGGTCGCCCAAGAGTTTGAGTATGAGATCGTCAACGTCGGCTTCAACGAGGCCGAGGTGCTGGAGGACGTGCAGCAGGCCGACGTCAACGCGGTCAAGCGGCCGCCGGTCGTCACGGTCATGGGTCACGTCGACCACGGCAAGACGACGCTGCTCGACGCCATCCGCAAGACCAAGGTCGCCTCTGGCGAGGCGGGCGGCATCACCCAGCATATCGGCGCTTACCAGGTCAAGCGTGGTCAGGAGTGGGTGACCTTCATCGACACCCCCGGCCACACCGCCTTCACCGAGATGCGCGCCCGCGGCGCCCAGGCCACGGACATCGTCATCCTCGTCGTCGCCGCAGACGACGGCGTGATGCCCCAGACGGTGGAGTCCATCAACCACGCCAAGGCCGCCAAGGTCCCCATCGTGGTCGCCGTGAACAAGTGCGACAAGCCCGGCGTGAAGCCGGAGACCATCCGCACGAAGCTCATGGAGTTCGGCCTCGTCCCTGAAGAGTTCGGCGGCGAGACCTTGATGGTGAACGTCTCCGCGCTCAAGGGCATGGGCATCGACGAGCTCCTCGACGCCGTCCTGCTCGTCGCCGAGATGGAAGACATCAAGGGCGACCCCGACCGCAACGCTGAAGGCATCGTGCTGGAGTCCAAGCTCGAGACCGGGCGCGGCGCCGTGGCGACCTTGCTCGTCAAGACCGGCACGCTCAAGCAGGGCGATCCCCTCGTGCTCGGCAGCACCTTCGGCAAGATCCGCGCCATGACCGACTTTGTCGGCAAGCGCCTCAAGACGGCCGGTCCCTCCACGCCTGTGGAGATCATCGGCTTGGAGACGCCGCCGCTCCCCGGCGACACCTTCATCGTCGTCGCCACGGAGAAAGACGCCCGCACCTTGGCCGATCACCGCGCCGAGTCCGCCCGCCGCGCGAGCGAGCCCGGCCAGCGCGCGAAGGTCACTCTGCAGGATCTCTTCACCTCTCAGGCCGAGTCGGAGATCAAGAAGCTCAACCTCGTCATCAAGGGCGACGTGCAGGGCTCGATGGAGGCCCTCAAGGGCGCCGTCAGCGGCGTGAAGGTCGCGGGCACCGAGGTCAACATCCTGCACATCGGCGTCGGCGCGGTCAGCGAGTCCGACGTCACCTTGGCGGGCACCTATGGCGCCATCGTCATCGGCTTCAACGTGCGCCCCGACGCCAAGGCCCGGCGCGCCGCTGAAGAGAAGGGTGTTGAGGTCCGCTCCTACCGCGTCATCTACGATGTCCTCGACGACATCAAGAAGGCGCTCGGCGGTATGCTCGCCCCGATCAAAGAAGAGAAGATCCAGGGCCACGTCGCGATCCGCGAGGTGTTCAGCATCCCCAAGATCGGCAACGTCGCGGGCTGTTTTGTCCTCGACGGCAAGATCGCCCGGTCCCACTCCGTTCGCCTCACCCGCGACAGCGTGGTCATCTGGGAAGGCCGCCTCAACTCGCTCCGCCGCTTCAAGGACGACGTCCGCGAGGTGGAGAAGGGCTACGAGTGTGGTCTCGCCTTGGACGGCTTCACCGACATCAAGCAGGGCGACGAGCTCGAGTCCTACACCGTGGAGATGGTCTCTCCTGTCTAAACGGGGTCACCCATGACGCAGGAGCAGATGCACGTCGCCACGGCGCGGTTTGTGCTGCGGGTGCCTTGGGCCCGCAGCCTCAAGGACAAGCGGCAGGTCGTGCGCAGCCTGCGCGACCGCCTCGCGGCGCGGTTTAACGCCGCCGTGGCCGAGGTCGAAGACATGGACAACCTTCAGCGCGCGGTGCTGGGGGTGGCCTTCGTGGGAAACGACGCGGGGATCCTGCGGGCCGAGCTCGACAAGGTCACCCAGCTCGTCGTCTCCCACTCCGAGGCCGAGCTGGTGGATCGTGAGGTGAAGGTCACGCCCTTCGCCACACGCTTCATGGACCTCGGGATGGAGCTCGGGCCCTCGACAGACGAGGGCTGATCGCGGCGGAATCATTTGCACTTGACATGCCAACACTAAGCCTCGGATCAGGTTATAGTGCGCGGCATGTACGCTCCTCCTCGCGTTCGTGGCGAAGACTCCATCTGGCTCTCCCGCGCCCAGCTCACGGCGTTGGGGATTATGAGCATCTCAACGGCCATCTTGGCGTTTTTTATCGGCCTGGAGCTGGGGCAACGAAAGGTGCCCGAGCCGGTCGTGATCACCCAAGACGTCGGCCTGATCCCCGCTGAGGTCGAGAGCGACGCCTTGGTGGAGCTGCTCGCGAAGGTGGAGCAGGCCGCGGCGAAGACGGCCACGACCACGGAGGCCGGGGTGTTGAGCTTCCCCACGGCGCTCACGGAGACCGAGGTCAACGTGCTCTTGCCCGCGCCCCCGGCGCCGGGTGAAGGGGAAGAGCTGCTCGTGGCCGCCGGAGAGGCGGCGGACGCGCCGCCGAGCGAGACGATCGGAGCTGTCCCGGGCTCGGGTTACGCCCTTCAGATCGCCACCGTTGAGAGCGCGGAGGAGGCGAAGGCCAAGGTCGAGGCGGTGACCACCGCGGGCCTCAAGGGCTTCTCCGTGGCCGCCTTAGACGCTGGCGTCACCCGCTGGCATGTGCGAGTTGGCCCCTACGCCGATGAGAAGGAGGCCAACAAAGCCAAGGCCGGTGTGCTGATCACGCTCGGGCTGGCGGAGGCCACCCTCACGCGGGTACGCTAGGGCGAAACCGCTTGGGAGTCGCCGTGCGCCGTGTGGAGAAGCCTTGGGGCCATGAGGAGATCTGGGCCGAGACCCCGGATTATCTGGGCAAGGTGCTCGTGATCCTCGCCGGGCGCCGCCTGTCGCTCCAGCACCATGAGCGCAAAGAGGAGACGATCCGCGTCACCCAAGGCGAGATGTTGTTGCACCTGGAGGACGACGCGGGCGCGCTCGTGGCCCATCACCTCAAGCCTGGGGACGTGCGCCACATCCCGCCGCGCCGGGTTCACCGCATGACGGGGATCACCGACTGCGAGGTCTATGAGGTCTCGACCGCCCACCCCGACGACGTGGTGCGGCACTCGGACGACTACGGGCGCGTCTCCGGTTGACAGGACGCGCGGTCTCCCGCAGACTTCCCTCTGACGCGCTGTATACGACCAGGAGAGTCCATGCTGCGTACGCTGTTGGGGTCGGCCCTCGCCGCCGCCCTGCTGATGAGCGCGAGCCCCGCGCTGGCCCAAGAGGGTGGGGTCGTGATCGCCACGAACGCCGTGGAGCTGAGCGCCTCGACGCCGGATCGTTACGTCATCCAGACGGGCGACACCCTGTGGGACATCTCATCGCGGTTCATGGGGGACGCCGGCTACTGGCCGAGGCTGTGGTCGTTCAACGACTACATCACGAACCCGCACTGGATCTACCCCGGCAACGTCATCGTCTTCCGCCCGGGCACGCTGCTGGACCCGCCGGGACTTGAGCTCGATGGTGGCGCCCAGGACGGCTACATCGTCGATGCCGCCGACTTCGAGCTCTCCGAGCCCGAGTGTGGCCCCGACATCAACTTCACCTCCAGCTACCCCGCGGCGACCTACACCACGGCCTCGATGTTGGCTGATGAGCTTGAGCTGTGGGGCGAGGTGAAGTACGCCAAGACCGGCGCTACCCACATCGCCGAGGGGGATCTCGTCTACCTGCGCATGGACGACCCCGACCTCGTGGCCTGCGGCGACGTGATCGCCGTGTACCGTGAGGGCCGGAAGGTGCGTCACCCCGACGCCAAAGACCTACGCTACGGCAGGCTCTACCACGTCGTCGCTGAGCTGCGAGTGGTCCACACCACCGATGAGATGGTCTCGGCGGTGGTTCGCCGCAGCTTCCGCGAGATGCGCCGCGGCGATCGTGTCGGCCCGGCCTACCCGGTGACCGCCAAGCTGCCGACGACGGCGCCCAAGGGTGACCTCGACGGCGTGATCATCGCCCGCAGCGGCCTCGACGAGTATGAGCTCGCGGCCACGGGCGAGACGGTCTTCCTCGACCGCGGGCGCGCGGACGGCCTGCGTGTGGGCAACAGCTTCTTCATCATCCACCACCGCGACGAGAACCTCGGCGTCGATCACGAAGACCTGGCGATCCCCGATCAGGTCGTCGGGCGTGTCGTCGTCACCCGGGTGGAGGAGGATCACGCCGCGGCCATCGTCGTAGACGCGAGCCGCCCCATCGCCGTGGGTGATGAGGTCTCGATGACCGTCGAGTGAGGCGGGCTCGGCCAGGGCGCCACGACGCTGAGGCGCTCACAAAACTGGCCAGGCCCCAAGGTTTGACCCTGGCGAGCCCGCGCTGGCGCGGATAAGCCGGGCACGCTGGTCGCCCCTCCCGGTCTCCGGGAGTCAGCCGTGAGTTATGTCATCCCTGGTCGCTGGGCCGCGTTGGCCCGGTCGACGGACGCTGTTGATCCGCGCGTGCTGCTGGACAACATCGGCGGTGAGGCGGGCCTGTTGAGCGCGGGCGGCGCGGAGCTGGTGGCCGCCGGGTTTCGGCCCAGGCTCGTCGAGAAGATGCTCGACGCGCGTGATGAGCTCAGCCCCGATCCATTCTACACCTTGGGCTCAGCCCAGTACCCCGAGGCCTTGCTCAGCTTGGCCCAGCCCCCGGCGCTCGTGTGTGTGCGGGGCGCGAGGGTGGGGGATCGCCCTGGGCTCGCCGTGGTCGGGGCCCGGGCCTGTACGCCTTATGGGCGGCTCGTGGCCCGGCGGCTGGGCGCCCAGGCGGCGAACCTCGGCGGGGCCCTGGTCTCTGGCGCGGCCCGGGGCATTGACGAGAGCGCGCACCGGGGGGCCTTGGAGGCGGGCGGGGTGACGGTCGCCGTCTTGGGCCAGGGGCTCTGCTCCCGCGCCTCAGGGCCCGAGGCCCGAAAGCTGCATGACGACATCCTCAACGGCGGCGGGAGCCTGCTGAGCGAGCTGCCGCCCCGGGATCCCCCCTCCAAGTTCACCTTCCCGCGCCGAAACCGGCTCATCGCGGCCTTGGCCCGGGCGACGGTGGTGGTCGAGGCCTCGTTGCAGTCCGGCGCGATGCACACGGCGAAGGCCGCCCGGGATCTCAGCCGTGAGGTCTGGGCGGTCCCGGGGCGCATCGACGCGCCGGCCTCGGCGGGCTGCCTCCTGCTCATCGCTGAAGGGAGCCTGTGTGTGCGAGAGCTGGTCGAGGTCACCGCGGGCTGGCGTCGGGTGGGCGACGATCCCGCCTCACGCCTGCTCATGGCCTTAGACGCGCCCCGGGGCCTCAGCGAGATCGCCGCACGTTTAGAGACGCCTCTGCGTGAGGTTCTTGGCCTGCTGACAAAGCTGGAGTTGACGGGCGCGGTAGTGCGGTTACCCGATCAGCGCTATGCACTCTCGTAAATCCAGTCCATCTCGGCGTCGCTCCGTCTCGCCCAGCCAACACGTCGAGCTGACCCCGGAGGCCTTGGGCTTCTTGGAGCTGCTTCAAGACCTGGGCCATCTGGACGACGTCCTCTTTGAGCAGGTCTTGGAGAGCATCTCCAAGGCGCTCGTGCCTGAAGGCGCCACCCACGTCTTGGTGAGCCTCGACGACGTGCGCCGCCTCGTCGCCTCGATGCTCATGGAGCAGGAGGCGAAGCTCGAAGACCCGCAGCGCCAGCTCCTTGAGCGGGAGTGGGCGCTGCTGTTCTCGTGAGGGCGCCGAGGAGGATCAGACCTCGGCCGGCGCCTTCGGGCTCGACTTACGCGTCACCGTCTTCGGCTTGGCCGGCGCGGCGGCGGGCTCCGCCGGGCTGACCACGGCGGCCTCGGCCGTGGCCTTCTTCGGGCTGGCCTTCTTGGCGCTGGCCTTCTTGGCGGTGGCCTTCTTGGCGGGCGCCTTCTTCGCTGGGGCCTTCTTCGTGGGCTTGGGCGCCTCGGGGCTGGCCTCGGCGACCTTCGCGACGGCGGCGGGGGCCTTCTTGGTGGTGGCCTTCTTGGCTGGGGCCTTCTTCGCGCTGGCCTTCTTCGTGGGCTTGACCGCCTCCTCGGCGGGCTCGGCGACGACGGCCTTCTTTGCGGTGGCCTTCTTCGCGGTGGCCTTCTTTGTGGTGGCCTTGGGCGCGGCGGCGGCTTTGGGCGCGGCGCGGCGTGGACCAGCGCGGCCCCGGGCTTTGGCGCTCGGCGGGGCGTCGCGGCGCTCGTTGAGCAGGCTCAAGGCGTCGGCCAGAGACAGCTCCTCGACGGTCACGCCTCGCTTCAGGGTGGCGTTCACGACGCCGTCGGTGACATAAGCGCCGAAACGACCCTTCTTGACGACCACACGGCGGCCTTCAGGGGTCTCGCCGAGCTCGGCGAGGTTCGAGGCCGCGCCACGAGCGCGGCTGGCGGGGGCGCTGAGCAGCTCTAGGGCCTGCTCCCGGCTGATCGTGAGCAGAGAGACGCCCGGCGGGATGTTGCGGACCTCTTTTCCGGCGCGCACGAAGGGCCCGAAGCGGCCGTTGAAGACGAGGATGTCGTCGTCGCTGGCGGACTTGCCCAGGTTTCGGGGCAAGGCGAGGAGCGCGATGGCGTCCTGGAGGCTGCACTCGGCCGGGGGCAGCTCTTTGGGCAAGCTCTGGCGTTTGGGTTTGTCGGAGTCGGTCGTCTCGCCGAGCTGCACGTAGGGCCCGAAGCGGCCGTTGAACAACATCACCGCGAGGCCCGTGGCCGGGTCGTCGCCGAGCTTGGTGGGGCCCGCCGGGGCGCTGCGCACGAAGGCGGCGGCGGCGGCGGCGGTCATCTCGTCGGGGGGCAGCTCATCGGGCAGAGAGCGGGTCTTGTCCTCAAGCTCGATGTAGGGCCCGAAGCGGCCGACCCGGGCGACGACAGGCACACCATCGACGGTGCCCAGGGGGATCGAGCAGACGACGCGGGGGTCGGCGGCGGCCTCGGCGGCGCGGATCTGCTCGGTGAGGCCGCTGTTGGGCTTGTTGGCGTCTTGGCCGTGGTAAAACGACGACAGGTATCGAAGGGGCGTCTCTTGCCCCAAGGCGATGGAGTCGAGGCCGTCTTCCATGGTGGCGGTGAAGGTGTAGTCCACGAGCTCTTGGAAGTGGGTCTCCATGAGCTGGGTCACCGCGAAGGCCGTCCAGGTGGGCACAAGCGACGTGCCCTTCTTGAAGACGTAGCCTCGGGAGAGGATGGTCTCGATGATGCTGGCGTAGGTGCTCGGCCGGCCGATGCCCAAGGACTCCAGCTCCTTCACGAGGCTGGCGTCGGTGAGCCGCGCGGGGGGAGAGGTCTCGTGGCTCGACGCGCCGACCTCCACGGCTTTGGCCGCGTCGCCCTCTTTGAGCGGGGGCAAAAGCGTGTCGGAGTCGCTCAGATCAAAGGCGCCCTCGTCGAGATCTTCGACGTAGACCCGGCGATACCCCGCGAAAGAGAAGGTGCGGCCGTTGGCGCGGAACAGGGCGCGCTCTCCGGCGGCGGTGGTGGTGAGGGTGTCGACGGTGACCCGCTCGCCCCGGGCGTCCTCCATCTGGCAGGCCATGGTGCGCTTCCAGATGAGCTCGTAGAGCCGGGCCTCCTCGTCGCCGAGCTCAGCGCGGCAGCTCGTGATGCTGCGGAAGACGTCCCCCGCCGGGCGGATGGCCTCGTGGGCCTCCTGGGCGCCTTTGGCGCTCGTCTTGTACATCCGGGGTTGGTTCGGGACGTAGTCGGGGCCAAACTGGCTCTTGATGAGCCCACGGGCGGCGCTGATGGCCTGCTCGCTGAGGTGCAGGCTGTCGGTTCGCATGTAGGTGATCCAGCCGGTCTCATAGAGGCGCTGGGCCACGGACATCGTGCGCCGGGCGGGCCACTTAAACTTGCGGTTGGCCTCTTGCTGGAGCGTCGAGGTGGTGAAGGGCGGGTAAGGCCGCTCGGTGAAGGGTTTCCGCTGGACCTTGTGCACCTTGGCGGCCCCGGTGAGCAGGCGCTCTCGCAAGGACGCGGCGGTCTCGGCGTTGAGCAGGACCAGGTCGGCGCCGGGCTTGAGCGCGCCCGTGGTCGCCTCAAAGTCGCGGCCGCTCGCCACACGTTTGTCGTTCAGCTCGACGAGCTGCGCCGCCCAGCGCCCAGCCTGGGCGTCAAAGGTGGCGTTGAGATCCCACCAGGCGCCGGGCACGAAGCGCATCCGGCTGCGCTCCCGATCGACGATGAGGCGCACGGCCACGGACTGCACACGCCCCGCGGACAGGCGCGGCTTGATCTTTTTCCACAGGACCGGCGAGACGTTGTAGCCGTAGAGGCGGTCGATGATCCGGCGGGTCTCCTGCGCGCGGACGAGGTCGAGGTTTAAGGCCCGGGGCGAGGCGAGGGCCTCTTTGATCGCGCGGTCGGTGATCTCGTGGAAGACGAGGCGCTTCACCGGCACCTTGGGCTTGAGCACCTCAAAGAGGTGCCAGGCGATGGCCTCACCCTCACGATCCTCATCGGTCGCGAGGTAGAGCGCGTCGGCGTCGCTGAGCATCTTCTTGAGGGTCTTGACCTGCTCGCGGCCGCGCTCGGTGAGCACGTAGAGCGGGGCGAAGTTGTTCTCAACGTCTACCGCCGTGCGCGCCCACTTCTTGTCTTTGAACTCTTTGGGGATGTCGGCGGCGGTCTCGGGGAGATCGCGGATGTGGCCCACGGACGCGGCGACCTGGTAGCCCGCGCCGAGGAACTTCTCGATGGTGCGTGCTTTGGCGGGGGACTCGACGATGACGAGGGGCTTGCCCATGATGCTCCGTAGATCTTCCGACATGAGCCGCGCGGCCCAAGATCATGCTCGCCGTATAGGATGCCGCAAGCGGGGAAGCAAGCCACCCGTTGGCCGCGTCACGCACCCTGGTGAATCATTGTGAGTGAGCTTCTGGACCGATACCTGCTTGTTCTGCGCGCTGAGCGCGGCGCGAGCGAGCACACGCTGCGCGCCTATGGCGCCGATCTCGCGGCGTTGCGGGCGCGCCTTTTGGAGCGCGGTGGCTGAAGGCGCGCCCGCGGCGGCGAGCATTCGGCGCAGAGTGGCGGCGCTGCGATCCTTCTTTAAGTGGATGGTCTCTGAAGGGCTGATCCCCGACTCGCCCGCCGCGCGCCTGCGCAGCCCGCGCCTGCCGGTGAAGGTGCCGCGCTACCTGGGCGAGGCGGACGCCGCGGCGCTCGTCGAGGCGCCGATTCAAGAGGGCTGGCTCCACGACCGAAACCGGGCGCTCCTGGAGCTGATGTACGGCGCCGGCCTGCGTGTGGGCGAGGTCTCGGCCTTAGATCGCGACGACATCGACCTCGGGCAGCTCCTCGTCACCGTAAGAAGAGGCAAGGGCCGCAAAGAGCGCCGCGTGCCCTTCGGCCCCCCCGCCGCCGAGGCGCTGGGCGCGTGGATGCGCCAGCTCCCCGCCCAGGGCCGGGCGCTCTTTCTAAACCACCGTGGTGGGCGGCTCTCTTCGCGGGCGATTCACACCATCGTCGGAGACAGCGCGCTCAAGAACGGACAGCCCCGGGTGAACCCCCACGCCCTCAGACACAGCGCAGCGACGCATATGTTAGCCTCTGGGGCTGATCTACGGGCCATCCAGGAGCAGCTTGGCCATGCTTCCTTGTCCACGACCCAGCGCTACGCCCACGTCTCTCTGGAGCGGCTCTTGGAGGTGCACCGCAGCGCGCACCCCCACGGGCGCCGCGCCTCGGGCGGGGCGAGCGGGGCGCCGGACGGGCTTGAACCCTTTGACCCCGAGGAGGCTCCATGAGCGGCGGCCTCAAGCCTGAAGATGTGTCGGAGCTGCACCGGCTCAGCGAGGTGCTCCGTGAGGGCACCCACTACGAGCTCCTCGGCGTGGCGGAGGACTTTGACCGCACGGCGCTCAAGAACGCCTACCACAACCTCTCGCGGCGGTTTCACCCCGACCGCTACTACCGCCAAGACCTCGGCGGCTTAGAGAAGATGCTGGAGGACGTGTTCGCCGGGGTGAACCAGGCCTATCGCACCCTCGGCGACGAGCGCGCCCGCGCCCAGTACGACCAAGACCTCGTCACCGCCCAGAAACGTAAGCCCAAGCCCGCCGCCGCCGCCGTCCGCCCGAGCGCCGCGCCGCCGCGTCCGGCCTCGTCACCTCCGCCTGCCGGGGCTAGCCCCCGCTCACCGAGCGCCCGGCCACCGTCGTTGTCACCTCCGCCCAACGTGGGGCGTCCGGCCAGCCCAGCGCCCGCCGCCGCCGCCCCGGCCGACCCCTACACCGTGCGGTTCAGCCCGCCGGCCGCCGCCACGGCCGCGACGAAGCCCGCCGCCGAGCCCAAGAAGCCCTCGTCTGCCGCCATGGACGCCCTCAAGGCGCCGATCATCGAGCGGCTCAAGAAGGCCCGGGGCTTCTTTAAGCTCGGCGAGGCGGACGTCGCGGCGAACGAGTGGTCCAAGGCCGCGCGAAACTTCAAGCTCGCCATGGAGTTTGACCCGCGCAACGAGGAGTACAAAAAACGTTTCGCCGAGGCCGACGCCAAGGGCCGTCGCCAGCAGGCCGAGAAGCAGATCGAGCTGGCGAAGAAGGCCGAGAGCTTCTCCAGCACGAAGGAGGCCTTCTTTCATTACCATCAGGCCGTAGGCTTCGACCCGCCGATGGGGGAGCCGTTCTATCGTCTGGGCAAGATCATCCAGGCCAACGGCAACGACCACAAGGGCGCGCTGACCTACTTTCGCCGCGCCGTAGACAAAGATCCCCAGGTCGTCGAGTACCGCATGGCCTTGGCCAACGTGTACGAGGCGCTCACGATGAAGCTCAACGCCAACCGCGAGTTTAAGGCGATCCTCGCCCTCAAGCCCGATCACGAGGAGGCCAAGGCGGGCCTCAAGCGCACGGCGGGTTGACCGGCGCGGCCCCCCCTGTTACGTCGCCTGCGCTCTATGGGCCGTTAGCTCAGTAGGTAGAGCACCGGCCTTTTAAGCCGAGGGTCACTGGTTCGAGTCCAGTACGGCCCATAGCCCTCGACCCCATCGTCTAGTCAGGTCCAGGACGGCGGATTTTCATTCCGCTAACACGGGTTCGAATCCCGTTGGGGTCACCATCTCCCTCACGACCCCCTTCGGCGTCCGTCGGAGGGGGTCGTTGTTCTCTGGAAGCTCGGCGCGCCTTCGCCTCAGCGCGGCGGGCGCATCGTGACGCGCGGCGAACCTCAGGGCAGGATCGGAGCCTCGATGAACAGCTTCTATGAGCTCGGGCTCTTGCCCACCCTTCAGGCCACCCTCGACGCCCAGCGCATCACCCGGCCTACGGAGATTCAGGCCCGGTCGATGCCGGAGCTGCTCGCCGGTCGTTCGGTCGTCGGCGTCGCCGAGACGGGCAGCGGCAAGACCTTGGCCTACGCCCTGCCGATCCTCCACAGGATCAAGAGCTTAGAGGAGAGCGGCAGCCCGGTCACCGCTGAGAGCACCCCCCGCGCCGTGGTGCTCGTGCCCAGCCGCGAGCTCGGCGAGCAGGTCGCCCGGGTGTTTAAGACCTTCACCCACGACACCCGGCTGCGGGTGCGTATGGCGCTCGGCGGCGTAGACCTGCTCAAGAGCCGGGAGAACGTGAAGGGCGCCTTTGAGGTGCTCGTGGCCACGCCCGGTCGCCTGGGCCAGCTCGTCGAGCGCCAGATCGTGTCGTTGAGCGACGTGCGCATGATGGTGCTCGACGAGGCCGATCAGCTCATGGATTTGGGCTTCTTGCCCCAGGCGGGGGATCTGGTGAACGCGACGCCCAAAGGCCGCCAGCTCGCCCTGTTCACCGCGACCTTGCCGCCGCCCGTCGCGCGGCTCGCCCAGCGCACCTTCAACATGCCCGTCGAGCTGCGCAGCCGGGGCAGCCACCGCCCGGTCTCGACCCTGCAGACGATCAACCGCCGCATCGTCGATGGCCGCCGCTTTGAGCAGCTCCAGGTCGAGCTGGCCACGCCCAACGAGGGCGGCACGCTCCTGTTCACGAACACCCGCGAACAATGCGACAAGGTGGTCGCCCAGCTCGCCCGGATCAAGCGGCCCTGCGCCGTGTTTCGCGGGGAGATGGACCGCGTCGAGCGCCGGGTGAACCTTAAGAAGTTCCGCGAGGGGGAGGTCGATCTGCTCGTGGCGACGGACCTCGGCGCCCGTGGCCTCGACATCGAGCACGTCGGCCGGGTGATCAACTACAACCTGCCGTCGCGGGTCGACAACTACCTCCACCGCGCCGGCCGCACCGCCCGGGCGGGGCGCTCAGGCGTGGTGATCAACTTCGTCTCCGAGCGGGACCAGGCGCTCATCAAGGAGCTGGAGCGCCTGGGCTGAGGGGCCGAAACGCTCAGGCGCCGTCGCGGCGGCTGAACACGTAGGCGCCCGTGGCGTCTTTGTGAACGGCGAGGTCGTCGTCGGGGTACACGACGGCGTCGTCGGGGTCGCGGCTCCCGACCTCCAGGTATCGGGCGGGCACGTCGCTTCGGTTCACGAGCTGGTGGGCGTCGCCGGAGCCCGCGGGGAAGCCCGCGCACATGCCGGCCGTGAGGAGCTGCTCTCCGGCGTCGGTGCGCAGCACCAGCTCACCCTCCAGGACGTAGACGAGCTCGTCCTCGTGGGAGTGGTGATGGCGGATGGCGGACTCGCGCCCAGGGGAGAGGGTCGTGAGGTTCACGCCGAAACGTGTGAGGCCGAGGGCGCGTTTCTCGCGGGGGAGCACCCGGGAGCGGAAGGGCTCTGGGTAGCCCGAGCCGAGACGGGGCGTGACGGTGGCGGGGTCGAGGGCGGGGAGGGTGAGGGGCTTCATCGGGCGTCCTTTGGCGGGCGAGGGTCGAAGCGGAAGACGGTGCGCTGGGCGGACTCCCGGCGACCCTGCGCCTCGGCGAAGCCCAAGAGCCTGGGGTAGGCGTCGAGGGGCAAGGTCGGGATGAAGCGCAGGTGATCGACGAGACACAAGAGGCTGACCTCTAGCACGCTCACTTGACGCGGCGTAGGCAGCGCGGCGAGGGTGTCGTCGAGCTGGGCGTCGAGCCAGGCGAGGGCGCCTTGCAGCCCAGCCCGCGTCTTGAGCAGGTAGGGCGTCGGCGGCTCCTCCCCGG
>JAKLKE010000136.1 GCA_023150775.1 Myxococcota bacterium | reverse complement strand
GGAGGCGCATAAAATGAGGGTCGGCCTTCGGTCGAGACCATGAGGTGGGCCGCGTGGCGGCGGTCGCCGTAGGCCGCATTCAACTCCAGAGTGCCCACGAAGGTGGCGCGGTCGACATGCTTGTCCTGCGGCTCGGTGGATTTGTGCCAGGTGACCTCGGCCTCTTCGCCGTCGAAGGCGCCCCGGAGGACACCCTCGTCGGGCAGCAAGCGAAACAGCCACTCACCCTCGGGGAGCCGCTCATGATGAGTACGGCGCCGGGTGATGTCGAAGAAGCTGCGCACGTCACACTGCGCCGTGAGGATGTGCAGCGCCTCCAGCACTGAGGTCTTGCCGACGTTGTTGACCCCAGCCACGAGGTTGACACGCTTGGGGTCCTCTAAGTGAAGGTTGCGCAGGCCGCGGTAGTGTTGAATCCGTACGTCGCTGAAGTGGGTCTGCGCGGGCTGATGGTAGGGGTCTACTGGGGTGGTTGACATGCTGGCGTCAGCGGCGCGGCGCCCGCGGCTGGACAAAACTTGGTCCAGTTGGGTTTGGAGCGAGGACAGACGACCTAGGTCGGTGTCGGTCATCTCGGACGCACGTCGAAGGAGCCGCTGGAGCTCCCGGTTGAGTCGGCTAAGGCCGACGCCGACGGGGATCTTCATGTCGGGGCTGACGCTCATCACGGCGGCTGACAAGCTACGGGTCTCGTCCAGTCGGCTTACAAACTCGGGGTCACCAACGAGGCGGGACAGCGTGCGGAGCTCAAGACCGTTCGTGATGACTGGTCTCGTCGTGGAGGCCCGATCTGGTTGAGCGTCTTGCGGCTCGTCGGCCTCACTCTCAACGGCCAAGTCGCGCGAGATCCACGAGAACAAGCGACTGAGGTTAGCCATGTTCTGGGCTACCATGGCGCGTTCGTCCCAGCCAAGCCACTGACGAAGCTCGGAGTGGTTGAGCACCTCTTGGAACAACAGGAGCTTATCTGGCTCGAACTGGTCGCTGTACTCGCTGCGCTGGTACGCCTCACAGAGCGCCAACGCGCTGACGTTTAGAAGTAGCTCGCGCTCGCTTACCCCAATGGCCTTCGAGATTTGCTCCGGTGCCTGACCGTGCTCGTCGCGCAGATCCTTCAAGAATTGGGCCTGACCAAGCGCGCCCCAGCGCCGCTCGCCGCTGATGTGACGCAGCGCCAGCATCACGCGACCGCCGACTGGATCGGCCTCGTTGTAGAGCACGGCGGGCACCTGCTCAAAGATGGCCGGGTCCAACTTCCCAACGTCCCCGCCGCGCGCGTGCTCCTCCTGCAAGACCTTGAGCGCGGCGACGCGGCGGTTTCCATCGACCACCATAAAGCGGCTCCCGCGCTGCTTGACGGTCACCGGGGAGATGTCGAGCCAGCCGCTCTGGGTGAAGCTGTTGGTCAGGTCACGCACGCTCTCCGCGCGTGGGCCGAGCACCAGCCGCTCGGTGTCGCGCTGGACCCGCACGTTGAAGAGGTCGTCCTCTTTGACGAATCGCCAGTCAACGTGATCCCGGAGGCGGTAGCTGTTGGGATCCAGGAACATGCTGCTGAGCGGCAGAGTGAGCCGACGCAAGGCCCGCGCCTCGGTCTCGGACTCAACCTCATCACCGGGTTCTGCCATCACGGCCTCCTTCAGGGATGGCCTATGCCCCTTGACCGCCGGAGTGTCAACCTATCGGCGGCTGCGAGGGGCGGGCCGCCCCCCTTCGCCGCACGCTGTGGCGTTGCCCCTTGCCGTGTTGCGCCGGGAGCCCGGGCCTCGGCGTCTCCCCCGAGCCGGAGCGATGTGGCGCTGCCGAGCTACCTGCCGGAGTGGTGTTGGATTGCGCCTTGAGGGGGTGAGCCGCGCGCCATCGGGCGCCCCCCTCGGGCCTCACATCCTGTGATGAGCCGGGTGGGGCGCTCCACCACGGGGATCACAGGCTGTGATGAGCCCGGAGAGGTGCCCCCCCTGAGGAGATCACAGGCTGTGACGAGCCCGGTGAGGCACCCCCTGAGGGGATCACAGGCTGTGATGAGCCCGGTGAGCCGCCCCTCCGAGGAGACCACACTCTGTCATGCGCTCAATGAGGCGCCCCCCTGCAGTGATCCCACTCTGCGATGCGCCCGGTGAGCCGCCCCTCCGAGGAGCCCACACGCCCCGGCGCCCTCGGTGGGGCACACTCGCCCGCGCTCACCCCCCAGCGCCCGCCCCCAACCACCCCTCCACCCGCCGGTTCGTGCTCTCCCGCAGGCTCATGAAGTAGAGCTGCACCTCAAACGCATGGTAGTTCTCCGGCCCCAGCACCCGGTCGAGGATGCGGCTCATCGTGTCTCGGGGCACCTCGCCCAGCTCGTCCACGAGCAGCACGCCGTCGGCTCGGCACTGGGCGCTGGCGAGGCCGGGCACAGGCCGGGGGTCGGGGTGCTCCAGAAACACGGCGCCGGGGTTCTGCTCGGCGTCGGCGCGCTCTAGGTCGGCCCGCCAGGTGATCGGGTTCACACACACGAGCGGTCGGGTGTCGAAGCGGTGCACCGAGAGGTCATTCTCTACAAAGCCGGGGCCTCGGGCGTTCCAGGCGACGACGCAGCCGGTCTGGCTGGGGGCTGCGCACACGGGCACATCCGGCGCGGCTTCGGCGAGGCCGGCGACGGTCATGCGGCCCCCGGGCAGCACCGCCACGACGAGCTGCTTCGCGAGGGGTCCGCCGCTCACCTCCTCGATGAGCAGACGCTCGGCCAGCATCGCCCCTTGGCTGTGACCGGCGAGCACAAACGGGCGCCCGGGGCCACGGCGGCGGTTGAACTCGGCGAAGGCCCGGCGCAGGTCGTCATAGGCGAGGTCAAGGGCTCGGTCGCCGTCGGCGCTCGGCGCGTAGAAGCTCTGCCCGCTCGCCTGCCGATACCGGGGCGCGTACACCGCGCAGCAGCCGTTAAACGCCGTGGCCTGGATGTTTGTCGAGAGCCAGTCCGTGTCTTGGTTGAGCTTGGCGTCTGTGGTGGGTCCGTTCCAGCCCGAGCCCAGGTATGAGGTGGGGTGAACGTAGAACACATCGACGGGGGCGGTCTGCTGGTTCACGCTGGCGACGCCGATGGGCGCGGCGTCTCCGGCGTCGGCGCGCTCGGGCAGGGCGCTCCAGTTGGATGGGTCGGCGTAGTCGGGCGGATCTGGAGACATCGTTGGGTCGAAGCTGCCCTCGGGGGCGGTCGTGCGGATGATCACGCCGCGCAGGTTGAGGGCGGTCAGGGTGAGCAGGGTGGCGGCGGTCGCGAGGCCGCCCAAGACGAGGCCCCTCACGCGCCCTCCCCAGGGAACGGCACACGCTCCGCGTCGTCGCCGGGGATGGTGGGGAAACGTCGGTGAATCCAGTCGTCTTTGGCTTGCTCAAGGCGCTCTTTGCGGCTGGAGACGAAGTTCCACAGCATGAACCGGGGGCCGTCGAGGGGCTCGCCGCCGAAGAGGGCCACCCGGGCGCGGGTGATGGCGGTCAAGGCGCCCTCTTGGCCGGGGGTGAGCACGGCGAGCTCACCGCGGTGCAGGGTGCCGCCGTCGAGCTCCACGACCCCCTCGACGACGTAGATCGCGCGCTCTTGGGCCTCGCTCAGAAGGGGCAGGCTGGCGTCGGGGGCGAGCTCAGCGACGGCGTAGAGGGTGGGGGAGGCCAGGGTGACGGGCGAGCGGGCGCCGCGCCAGGATCCCAAGAGCAGGCGCAGGCTGAGGCCGCCCTCGTGGAGCTGGGGCAGGCTCGCCTTGGGGGCGTGCTGGAACGAGGGCGCGGACTCCTCCTGGGCTTGGGGCAGGCCCACCCAGACCTGCAGGCCGTGGAGGGTGTTCATCTGGCCGACATGGTCTTCAGGGGTGCGCTCGCTGTGCACGATGCCGCGGCCGGCGGTCATCCAGTTCACGTCGCCGGGGGTGATGCGCTGGGAGGTGCCGAGGCTGTCGTGGTGCTGGATCTCGCCGTCAAAGAGGGTCGTCACCGTGGCGAGGCCGATGTGGGGGTGTGGGCCGACGCCGCCGCCCGCCACGCCGAGGCTCGTGTGGGGGCCCATGTGGTCGATGAAGCAGAAGGGGCCGACGAAGCGGCGCTCGCGCTGGGGCAGGGCCCGGCGCACCTCCAAGCTGCCGACGAGAGAGGCCTTGGCGCTGAGCTTTTGTTGGACGAGGGGCATCCGGGGCTCCCAGAGGGCGGGGTGCGGGATTGTAGTGTGAGCGAGAAGGCGCTGTCTACGGGATGAACCCCCCACGAATTGCCCCGCTCGGCGTTACCAGGGTGCCATCTCCTCAGAACCCAGGAATTGACGCCGATGAACGTGCTCGGACTCTCCGGCAGCCTCCGCCAAGGCTCGTACAACACCCTCGCCCTGCGCGCCGTCCAGAGGCTCGCCCCGGAGGGCGTCACCCTCCAGATCGCCGAGCTGGCCGACATCCCGATGTACAACGACGACCTGGCCAAGCTCGGGATGCCCGCCGCCGTCGCCCGGCTCAAGGACCAGATCGCCCACGCCGACGCCGTGCTCATCGCGACGCCGGAGTACAACTACTCCGTGCCCGGCGTGCTCAAGAACGCCATCGACTGGGTCTCCCGCCCGCCCGAGCCGCCCCTGAACGGCAAACCCGTCGCCATCTTGGGCGCGTCGCTGGGCATGTTGGGCACGGTGCGCGCCCAGGTTCACCTGCGGCAGATCCTCGTGTTCTTGAACACCTTCACCCTGAACAAGCCCGAGGTGTTCATCGGCGCGGCGCACACCAAGTTCAACGCTGAAGGGGAGCTGGCCGACGAGATGACGAAGAAGATGCTCCACGACCAGCTCGTCGCCCTGCAGGCCTTGTGGATGAAGGTGCGCTAGGCGGGCCGCCGCTTGGTGGCTTTACGCGTCACCAAGGCCAAGACCTGGGGGCGGCTGAGGTCACGGAGAGCGTCTCGGCCGATCCAGCGGGCCGAGGCGCTCTCCGACTTGGTGAGCGTCTGGGCCAAGGCCAGGGCCTCGGCGTGCAGGCCGGGGGAGCGGTGGCCGACGCTGCGAAGGGCCCAGCTCACGCCCTTCTTGACGAGGTCGCGGGGGTCGTCCGCCCCGGCGAGGATCAGGGGGAAGCAGGCGACGAAGCGGGCGTCGGGGCTCTTCTTGTCGTGCAGGGCCAGGCTGGCGAGGAGCGCGAAGGCGGCGCGGCGCACGAGCTCCTCGGGGCGGCTCGACCAGGCGGTGACGTGCTCCCAGGCCGCGGGGTCGCGGTCGAAGAGGTGAAAGCAGAGGGTGTCGCAGATCGCCCAGGAGTCGAGGTCCAAGAGCCAACGTTCACGGGTGGCCGGGGCGAGGGCGCCGGGCTCGGCCACAAACGCGGCGAGCAGCCGGGCCTCGTAGATCCCGGTCTCCCACAGGGCTTCAGCGAGGGGCGGGTGACGGCCAAGCGTCTTGGCGAGGGCCTGGATGTCGGCCATCCGCGCGCCGAGCGCCCGGGCGTTGGGGATGCCGTAGCGGGTGAGGCCCGCGTGAACGGCGGGGTCGGCCAGGGCGCGCAGGGCGGCCAAGGTGGCGTCAAGGGCTGGCGGCGTGGGCGGGGCTCGGCGCATTCGGCCGTTTAACCCAAGCGCAGCGACCCGACCTTGGCCCCGGAGGTCAGCGGGAGCGCAAGGAGTTGTTGCGGTTTTTGGGGGTCCGAGGTAGCCTCAAGGGGAGTCTCCCCCCGTGTCGTCCCCCCCGTCACCCCGCGCAAGAAGCAGCACCTCGGAGGTCAGGAATGAGCGGCCTGCGCCATGAGCCGGTCACCCCGTCCGTCGCGCCGTCTGGCCCGACGACCTCCGCGCCGACGACGTCTCGTGACCAGCGCCAGGACTCTCTGGGCAACAACGAGGTGCAGCGTCAGGTGATGAGCGGCGGCCCCGGCGAGCCCAGCGGCGGCGGCGACGCTGACCCGGTCAACCTCCCGGGCTCCGTCGCCGCAGACGGCGCCTTGTCGTACTACCGGCGCCGCCACGGCGACTTCTCCACCCGCTACACCGACGCCGGGCTCACGCCGCCGACGTATTACCTCGGCTATGGCGAGAAGTACGTCGGGCGCTTCACCAACGAGACGAACGACCGCCTCACCGATGAGGGCAAGGCCTGGCTGGTGCGGGCCCGGGTGAACCTGCAGACGGCCATCGAGGGCCGCCGCGACGCCGACCCCGCCGACTTCGACCGCTTGGAGAAGAACGACTCCGCCTTCACGTCTTTCGCTTATGGCACCCACGCCGACGCCTACTGGAACGCCGGTTTGGGGGATCTCGGCCCCTTCGACCTCGCGAACATCGGCCTCACCCCCGACGTGCGGGATCTGGTGGCCTTTGATGGGCTCGGCCAGGTCGCCGACATCGGCTCGCGGCTCCTGGGCACCTGGGGCGAAGACGCCATCGACTATGTCGCCGGAGACGGCGCCACGGATGAGCTGGTCGATGTCGCGTATGAGGGCTTCGGGGTGGTCGGTGACGGCATCGACGAGGTCTTCGGCGAAGGCACGGCCCAGGCGCTCACCGACGGCGCTGACCAGCTCGGCCAAGACGCCTTGGCCCTGGCTGAAGACGCCCACGGCGTCGCCAGCGACGTGGTCGGCGAGGGCGTAGACGCCTTGGACTCCGTCATCGGCGAGGAGGGCGCCACCGAGGCCGCCATCGACTCCGCCCGGGAGACGGCCAGCGACCTCGCCGACGGTGCCGAGGCGGGCGTTGACTCCGCGTCGGCCTGGGCCGAGGAGGTCTGGGATGACATCTTCTGAGCCGACGCGGCCCGAGCGCGCGTGGCGCCTCGGCGCCCAGGCCCCGGCGGGTTTTGTGCCCGAGCGTATCGTGGCCCGGCCGGACGGCTCGGGGCTGATGTTCGGCTGGCGCGGCGGCCCGGCCCCGGTGGATCGCCTCGGCGTCATCCTGCGGGTCTACGCCGACGGCGGCGTGCGTACGGTCTGGGAGGGTCCGGGCTGGGTGCGCGCGGGCGACCTCCTCGACGGCGCGGGCTTCGCCGTCGTCGGGCACCCGGGGCCCCGTTTCACCTTGCTGCGCGCGGTGTCTGTGGACGTCGGCGGCTGGGTTGAGCTCGGCGAGATCCCCGCATCGAGCGTCACCAGCGCGCTGGTCATGGGCCCGGACGAGGTCTGGCTCCTCGGCGCCGACACGCTCATTCGTTGGAAGATGGGCGAGTTTGAGGCGGTGAGCGCGCCTGGCCGCCGGGACTCCACCCGGGATCGCCTGTTTCGCGTGGGCGATCAGCTCGTGCTGAGCACCCCCGAGGGCCTGTTCTTGTCTCGGGACGAGGGCCAGCGCTGGGGCCACCGCAACGTCGATGGCGCCCACGTCCGCGCCTTGGCCTTCCCCTACCTCGCGGCCGTTCAAGACGGCCGGGTGCGTCTGGGGCGCCTAGAGGGCGCGTTCGTCGAGTGGCTCGGGGACATCACCGACCCCGGCGACCCGCTCTCCATGGGCTGGACGACCCGGCCCTCGGGCGCGGCGATGCAGCTCGCCTTGGTGCCCGACGACCCTTCGGCCCACCCCGGCCTCGCCATCGCCGCGTCTCACCCCGACGGCGGCTTCGTCACGAGCCTGCTCGCCCTGCCGCCCACCGAGGCCTGGCTCGGCTTGGCCGGAGACAAAGGCGCCTTGGCGCTCACCGAGACCCGGCGGGTGCTTCAGGCGGGGCAGAGTTGAGCCTGCTGCTCACGCTGTGGGCCTGCCTCGGCGGCGCCTCCCGTGAGCCCACCACCTCCCTCGGCGCCTTGCCCCAAGACTTCACGCCCACGGTGGTGGAGCCTGACGCCGGGGTGATCTTCGGCTTTGGCGGCGGCCCCTTCGTCGCCGTGCCCGCCCGCACCTTGGCCGCGTGGCGCTTGGGCGAGACGACCGCGTCCACGGGCCCCGAGGGCCCCGGCTGGTACGTCGCCGCCGACGGCTCAGAGTCCGAGCTCTGGGCGGTCATCGCCACGGCGAAGGCGGACAAGTCGGGCAGCGACTACCGCCTCGTCGTCGAGCGGGAGGGCCGCTGGGAGGAGCGTGGGGCCATCCCCGCCACCAGCCTCACGGACTTGGCCGTGGGGGAGGGCGGCGAGGGCTACGCGGTCGGTGTGGGCCAGCTCTGGCGCACGGCGGACGGCGGGCGGAGCTGGTCCCAGCTTCGTGGCGCCCCGGCCCCGGGCCAGGTCCAGGAGCAGCTCGGCTTGGTCGGAGAGCGCCTGATCGTGGGCGGCGCCCGGCTCCTGCGCAGCGACGATCATGGCGTGACCTGGCGGGCGCAGCACGACGAGCCCGTCTTGGCCACGGACGGCGTGTGGGTGGTCACCGGGCAGACCGGCGCGGCCCGGGTGGGCCAGCTCAGCGGAGACGCCGTCCTCTGGCGCGGATCTTTGCCCGAGGGCCACCGCCCCGCGGCCATCGCCGGGAGCCCCGAAGGTGTGCGGGTCTTGGCCAACAAAGAGGGCACCAGCCGCCTCGTCGTCTTCACCAGCCGCGACGGCGGCATGACCTTCACCCAGCGGCGGCTGAGCGGCGTGAGCGATTCGGCCTGGGTGGGCCTCGGCGACGCGCTGTGGTGGGTGGACGTGGAGCGCCGGGTTCAGGGCACCCAGGCCACGAAGACGCCTCAATGAGCCTGTGGAGCGCCGAGCAGCGGCGAATCCCCGGCGGTGTGCAGCTCCACTGGCGCCGGGACGGCCAGCCCGCCACCTTGGCCGAGTGGGTCATCGCCCTGAGAGATGAGCCCCAGGCCCGGGCGGCGCTCAACGACACCTTGGCCCAGACGCCGTACAAGGCGTTCTTCTGGGAGAGCCTGCCCTTGGCCCAGGCGACGGCCCAGCACCCCGCGCGCCAAGACGTGCTCGACGCGGAGCGGCTCGCCCGGGTCGGCCCCGACCTCCAGCCCTTCGCGGAGCACTTCAAGGCCCAGCCCGGCGCCTCGGTGCTTCAGTTTGAGAACCTCAGCGGCGACGCGCTTTTGGTCGTGCCCGCGCCGCTCACCACCCACGACGCTTACCCCCACCTCGCCGCCTTCACCCGCCTCGCCCCCGCCGCGCAACAAGACGCGCTCTGGGCCGAGGTGGGCCGCGCCGCCGCGCCGTTCTTGGCCCAAGAGGCGCCGCGCTGGCTGTCCACGGCGGGTCTGGGCGTGTCTTGGCTGCATGTTCGGCTCGACACACAGCCCAAGTATTATCGGAGCGTTGAGCTTCGGCGCTGGCCGCCCGAGTCGCCACCTTCGCCCCCGCCGCCGTATACTCCCCGGCCAAGCCTCGGGAGCCTTATGCGTCGTGTCGCCCTCGCCCTCGGTGTCCTCCTCCTCGCCCTCATCGTCGCGCTCGGCGTCGGCGTCGCCACGACGCCCTCGCGGCAGCCCGTGGTGGCCCCGGCCACGGAGAAGGTCGACGCCGAGGCCATGACCCGGCACCTCGCCGAGGCCATCCGTTTCCGCACCGTGAGCGCCGCCCGGGCTGAAGACCTCAACCACGAGGCGCTCAGCGGGCTCATCGCCTGGATGGAGGCGACCTACCCCCAGACCCACAGCCAGCTCACCCGGGAGGTCGTCGGCGGGTACTCCTTGCTCTACACCTGGCCTGGGGCCGACCCCTCCTTGCCGCCGATTCTGCTGATGTCTCACATGGACGTCGTGCCCGTCGAGAACGAGGCGGAGTGGACGCACCCGCCCTTTGACGGCGTGATCGCCGACGGCGCCTTGTGGGGCCGGGGCGCCATGGACGACAAGAGCGGCGTGGTGGGCATCTTGGAGGCCGTCGAGGGGCTCCTGGCCGAGGGCTTTGTGCCCCAGCGCACGGTGTACCTGAGCTTCGGCCACGACGAGGAGACCTTAGGCGAGGGCAGCCTCGCCGTCGCGGCGCTGCTGCGGGAGCGTGGGGTGCGGCTCTCTTGGGTGCTCGACGAGGGCATGGTGATCACCGACGGCATCATCGCCGGGGTGAAGGCTCCGGCGGCGCTCATCGGCGTGGGGGAGCGCGGCTACCTCAGCGTGCGTGTGGAGGCCGCCGACGAGGGCGGGCACTCCTCGATGCCGCCGCCGACGACGGCCGCCGGGCGTGTGGCCCGGGCCGTGGCGCGTCTAGAGGCCGAGCCGTTCCCGGCGGGCCTCGACGGGCCGGCGTCGTCCCTCTTCGCCTGGCTCGCCCCGGAGATGCGCCAGCCCCTCCGCACGGTGTTCTCCAACCTCTGGCTGTTCCGCCCCGTCGTGATCTCCCAGATGACCCAGAAGCCGAGCACGAACGCCTTGGCCCGCACCACCCAGGCCGTGACGATGCTCTCCGGCAGCCTACAAGACAACGTGCTGCCCCAGCGCGCCTGGGCGGTGGTCAACCTGCGTCTGCACCCCCGCGACACCCAGGCGAGCGCCCTGGCCCGGCTGGCCGAGGTCATCGACGACCCCACGATCACGCTGAGTCCCTACCCGAGCGGCCTCAACGGCGAGCCGAGCCCCATCTCTCGGGACGTCGGCGCCCCCGGCTTCGACACGATCACCGGGGCGATCCGCGCCTTACGCCCCGACGTGGTCGTCGCCCCGGGGCTCACCGTCGGGGCCACGGACGCCCGGCGCTTCGTGGACCTGGCTGAAGACGTCTACCGCTTCATGCCCCTGCAGCTCACCGAGCCCGAGCGCGCGGCGATTCATGGCACCGATGAGCGGGTGAAGCTCAACAACCTCGCCTTGTTCCCGGCGTTTTATCGCCAGGTGATCCGCCGAGGCGCCGGGACTTAGCCCTCGTCGTCGTCCTCGTCGTCGCCCTCAGCGGCGTGACCGTTGGCGGCCTCTTCTTTGAGGGCGTTCAGGCGATCCCGGGCGGCGTCGGCGCAGACGTGCTGGGGGAAGCCCCGGCTGGCCAGGAACCGCGCCAGCTTCGCCCAGGCCTGGGGATCGTCGAGGCGCACCCGGCGGCGGGAGAGCAGGGCGTCGGCCCGGGCGCGCCAGTCGTGGCCTTGCTCGTCGAGGTTGCTGAGGGCGGCCTTGGCGTCGGCGGACGAGAGCTTGCGGCGCTCGACGAGGGTCTGCATGACCTTTCGTGGCCCGTAGCCCCGGCCTTTGGCCAGAGACTCGCTCATGTTCTGGGCGGTGCGGGCGTCGTTGAGCCAGCCGCGCTCGATCAGGGCGGCGATGGCCTCGTCGGTGTCGGCGACGCTGTGCCCCCGCTGAAGGAGCTTCTCGCGCAGCTCCTTCTGGCCGTGATCCCGCCGGGCGAGGTGGCCGAGGGCCTGGTTCCAGGCGTTCATCGTCGGCGGCTTCTGGGGCGGGCGGAAAGACACGGCTAAAACGGGGCTCCAAAACGACAAGAGGCGCGTCGGGGGTTGCCCAGACGCGCCTCATGTGCGACGGCGGAGGAGACTACTTGACCTCACGGTGCAGCGTGTGCTTCCGCTCAAAGCGGCAGTACTTGCTGAACTCGATGCGGCCCGGGGTCTTCTTCTTGTTCTTGGTGGTCGGGTAGCGGGAGACGCCAGGGACCTCAGACTCGCGGCAGGTGGTGCACTCGAGCTGAATCTTGACGCGACCCTTGGAAGACTTCTTCCCCATGGGGGCCTCCTCCTCGGAGAGATGAACGGTGCTGATGACGGGGTGATCGGCGTCGCCGACCGGGAACACGAACCGTCCGCCTTTATTGATGAGCCGGGCCCGTGTCAACCCCCGGATCCTCTCCCGGGTGGTGATCTACGCCGCTCACGCGGTGAAGGCCCCGCGCGCGGCCCCGCTTGGGTTAGTCTCTGCGCTTGTGATGCGCCAACGCTCAAACTCTCGCGCGGTCCTCTGGGTGCTCTTGGGCGTCATCGCCTCGGGAGCCAGCGCTGTCGCCGTCGCGGCCGAGGGCGACGAGGAGGATGAGGCCCGAGGGCAGCTTCAAGAGCGCCGCGCCCGCCGTGAGGCCGCGGATCGCCAGCGTCGTGAGGACGATCAGGCCTTGGCGCCGCCGCCCGTCGTCTCCGACATTCACTTCGAGATCGTCGATGACGGCCGCTTCCCCATCGTGCAGCGGCTCCGGCGGATGGCGAACGGGCGCAGCGACAACGCCGTGCGCACGGCGATGGCCCAAGAAGAGACGACGGGCTTCTCGTCGATGCCGTTTGTCCGCCTGTTCTCCGAGCACCCCCCGCTGGACATGGAGCGCCTCGACGAGGACGGCCTCGCCGTCGAGCTCTGGTACGCCCACAACGGCTACTTCGACGCCCGGGTGATGGGCTGGGAGGTCGAGACCCTGCGGGAGGCCCGCACGCTCGCCTGGATGCCGCGCCACTGGACGGTGGACTGGCTGCGCCGCCCCGAGGCCGTGCGGCTCACGGGCTACGTCGAGGAGGGCCCGGCGGTCAGCCTGCGGGACATCACGGTCACCGGCTTGGAGGAGCAGGGCCGCCCCCTCCAGATCAAGGTGGAGCGCTCCGTCGATGACCTCAAGGGCGACACCTTCACCCTGAGCGCGCCTTACGACCTCGCGGCGCTCATCGAGGGCCTCCTGCAAGATCAGTCCTACGCCCGGGCCGAGGCCGAGGTCGAGGTGCAGGTCTACCCCGAGCTGGGCGTGGCTGACGTCAACATCGTGGCGATCCCCGGCCCCTTCTGCCGCTTTGGAGAGGTCACCCTCACCGGCAACGTCGCCGTCGATCCCGCGCTCATCGAGGAGCACATCAAGGTCGAAGAGGGCAAAGCCTGGTCCCCACAAGACCTCAAGGACACCCAGACCGCGCTGTTTAACCTCGGCACCTTCGCCGTCGTGCAGACCTTGCCCGACCTCTCCGTGCCGTCGAACACCATCCCCGTCGAGGTGCGCGTCACCGAGTCCCGCTTCCGCCGCGCCCGCTTCGGCGGAGGGTTCTCCTTTGAGAGCAACAGCGCCGAGCTGCGCGCCCGCTCCACCTTCTCCCACACGAACCTCGGCGGTCGGCTCATCCGCCTGGAGGCCGAGGCCGAGGGCGGCGTCAAGGCCTTCACCCAGAACGGCCAGGCGAGCGCCTTCACCCTGGTGAACGCCACCCAAGGCATCTTTGAGGACCGCAGCGAGGCCCTCGACTCGGTCACCGCCGCGACGAGCAGCCGCTTCGAGGGGGGCACCGTCGCCTCGCTCTCGACCTCCCTGGTCGTGCCCTACTTCTTCGGCCAGCCCGCGCTCACGCTCACGCCCAAGGCCTCGCTAGTGCTCGACCGGGACGTAGGCCAGGTCACCCGCAGCCTGCAGGTCGCCCCGGCGCTCACCTGGCGCGCCACCCGCTACCTCTCGTTCACGCCGAGCCTCAACGCCGAGCGCTGGAACACCGAGCTTGAGTTCATCGACGAGGACAGCCCCCAGCTCAGCGAGAAGGATCGCGACTACACCCTCCTCTATTGGCGTCTGCAGGCCACCTTGGACCACCGCGACCACCCGGTCTACACCCGGCGCGGCTACTACGCCCAGCTCGCCGTGAGCGACGCGGGCCGCTCGGTGCTCCCCGGCCTCACCTTTAGCAAAGCCGAGCTGGACCTTCGCGGCTACACCACGGTGATGCGCCCCACCCGCGCCACCTTGGCCACCCGCTTCGCCGCGCGGGTGGCGGTGCCCTGGGGAGACGACCCCGACCTCTCGTTTGTGCCGTACAACGAGCTCTATTTTATGGGCGGGCCAGACACCGTGCGCGGCTGGGCGGCGGACTACATGTCGAGCCGCGCCTGCTTCACCCGCAGCGGCGACGACATCGACGGCGACGGCATCGCCGACGGCCCGCTCACCGACACCGACTGCTACACCGTGAGCCCCGACGAGCCCTCCTTGGAGGTGTACC
>JAKLKE010000135.1:3603-13830 GCA_023150775.1 Myxococcota bacterium | reverse complement strand
GACAGCCCTGCGCACGTCGGCGCTCTGTGGGTTCTGGTCGAGGAGGGCGCGGCTTAGGGTGAGGCTCTCGTCATAGGCCTTCCGCGCGCCTGGGAGGTCACCGGCCTCCTTCGCGGCGTCGCCAATGCCGATGAGCGCAACCACTCGTTCGCCATCCCACGTCGCCGTCGAGAGCATCCGGGCATAGCTCGCCCGCGCCTTCGAGAGATCACCCACCTCCATGTAGAGGTTCCCCAACCTCAACCACCCCCAGGAGTCCGTCGCATCGAGCGCCTGCGCCCGCTCCCAGACCGCGATGACCTGGAGCGTGCTCTTCTCCCCCCGGTCCTTCATGTCCTCCGCCAAGGTGGCCAGCTCACGCCAGCCCGCGGCCACGGCGCGGGTCTCGGCCTCCTGGATCATCACCAGCGCGTCGAAGGCGTTGAGACGATCCCCATCGGCGTAGGCCTGCAGCGCCGCCCGCTTTCGTGGGTCGGGCGAGCGCGCCAACGACGCCATCTGACGCCGGTACTGCTCAAGGTTGACGCTGTACGGAAGATTCCGCTCCGCGAGCTGCTTCACCAGCGCCCAACGCTCGGCGCTTAGGCGGGTGAGCTCACCCTCTAGGGCCTGGCGCTGTTTACTCTCGTTCGTGAGGGCGGCGATCTTCTTGCGCAGCTCCGCGTCCTTCTGAGCGAGCTGGGTGAGGAGGGCGATCTCTTGCTCATCCGCGACGCTGCCTTTGGCGGCGGTGTGGCTCGCATGGTCCAAGACCAGCCGTTGCACCAGGGCCTCAACCTCTGCGTCGGTCCAGGTAGACTGCGTGGGGCTCGTGGGGAGATCCTCGGCGAGCGCCACAAGAGAGCTGCTCCACAAGAGCCCCGCGCTCAGCAGAATCAAAAACAACGGTCGACTCTTCATATTCATAGGATCTCCTCAGAAGGGTTACGGCGCTTTGCCATCAAACATCTACCGACCTTTATGCCACACACCGCCACGCCGTCAAGTCCACACCGCCATCGGCGCTCCATCAGCGCACAAGTCCAGGTCGTGACGGCGGAGGTGCTGCCCAAGAGGCGGCGCAGGGGGCTCAACCGCAGGGGCACGCAGGTCTCGCCCGCGAGGGCCGCGGCCCGGCGCAAGACGTCCTCTCGCGCGGCCCGCTCGTCGTCAAAGAGCGCCTCACCCCACACGGTCATGGGGAGGCGCGTCTCTTGAAGGGCCCAACGTGTGTCCGTGGTCACGCTGCGTCCGTCCAGGCGCGACTGTGCCTCCGCTGGAAAGGCGACTGTGGGCCAGCGGTTGAGGTGCTCCCGCAATACCACACAGTCGTCCCCTCGCTGGACGGCCGCCCAGCTCGCCTCCTCCTCGGGCGAGGGGAGCTGGCCCAGGTCCAAGGCGACGCAGGCCCCGCGCAGGCCCGGCGATGTTCAAGGCGAAGGACACGAGCCCCACGACGACGAACAGGCCCAGGCTGAGCATCCCGAAGGCCCAAAGCTTGTCGTTGTTAAAGATGACCGTGTCCGCACGCCCAACCGACACCCCGACGCCGCCCTCGATCCGCTCCTGCCGGGCGTGCACGGTGCGCTCGGGCGGCTTGGGGTCGGTCGTCGCCAAGCAGCACCCCCGTCCCGCCGCGCACCACGCGCTGGGTAACGTCCACCTCTTTGGCGAAGCCGCCCTTCACCTGGACCCCGACGCCGCCAGTGATCTCGTCTTGGCGGATCTGCACCGGCGCGGCCCGCGCGACGCTCGCCGGGGGCGACGACGGGAGCGGTGACGACGGCGCGCCCTCGGCCAACGCCTGGATCTCTGGGGCTCGGTTGGGCACGAGCTCACGCAGCCCCTCGAAGAACGCCGCGTCGAGCCGCCACTGGCGGTGCAGCATCCCGACGGCTTGGTGCGCCAGCTCGGCGAAGGCGACGCCGTGCCCGGGGAGGGCCAGCGCCAGGGCGGCGCCGCCGGGCAGGTGGGTACACAGGCGCCGCTGGACGCGGCGGGGCAGGTCGGCGGGATGGCGCTCCAGGCCGGGGATAACCTGGCCTTCACCCAGGGCTGCGACGTGGTGCTGCGTCGGGCGGGCGGCAGGGAGGAGTGCTTCGGGCTCACGGATGGGGCGCTGGGCCCGCCCCGCTGAGCTGGCGCGGCGGGTGACCGAGCGCAGCGTTGCACCCCGCCGCCCCGCGTTGTAGCCTTGGCCCTGCCTCTAATCGTTGGAGCCCTAGCCGATGCTTCTGATGACCCTCGCCCTCTTTGCCTGCGGCGGCGCCTCACCGCCCGCCGAGCCCTCCACGACCGAGGCCGCCGCCGAGGCGCCCCCAGCGGCCCAGGCCCCAAAGGCTGACGCCGCGCCCGACGCGCCGACGCCCGCGGCGAAGCCCTGGCGGGTGGCGTTCCAGTACGGCACGCAGGAGACGGTCTCCATGCTTCAACACGCGCTGCTGTATGACCGGATGCGGAACGAGCTGATGAAGCACGGCATCTTCACGGACAGCGTGCGCCCCCCCTACGGCTCGACCACGGTTTACGACGCAGAGCTGGAGAAGCTCGGCTCCCTCGACCTCGCTGGCCTCCCTCAAGGGGACTACGGCTGGATCTACGCGGAGCAAGGGCGGGAGCCCCTGGTGGTCCCGTCCCCAAACGTGGCGAGCGGCGACTACGAGCGCCCCTATCCCGCTGGCGACAGCAGGCCGTTCATCAAGGAGCTTGAGGGGTACTTCGGGATCACCGTGGGCTTCTGAGGCTGCGGGCTCAGTCGGCGCTCGCCTCGGCGTCGAGGGCCTTGCTCGACTCCTCCACATGCCAATGCTCGGACTTCACCGGACGTTTCAGCCCATAGAGGGCGTAGATCTCGGGCCAGCCCCACTCGTGGCTGTCGTTCGTTGAGGCGTCTTTGCCCTTCCTGCGCCAGTGGAAGGTCACGTCGATGGCCTCGCCGCCGCAGTGGTTGGACACGGGGCTGCGGTCGTTCAGCGGCGCGCGGCGCGGGTCGCCCTTGGGGTAGCCAGGCGCTGCGATGGCGTCCGAGCTTCGAGCACGGTTCGCCTGCCGCTTCGCGTCCTCCATCGTCCATCCCTCTTTCCACCATAGGTTGCCGTCCATGTCTTTGCCGCCAGGGAGCGCCTCCAGGGCCTCTTGGGTCACGTCGCCGCCATACTGGATCTGGTAGGCCGTCGCCCACTGATGAGCGGTCGCAGGGGAGCGCATACCGCTGCCCAGCTCGATGTTGCCGGTCACCATGTCGTTCGCGATGGCCCACTCGGCCATACGGATCACCTTGTCCAAGAGCGAGGACTTGATCGTGACGCCCTCCAGGGTCGTGGCGAAGTCGGAGCCGTAGCGCCAAGTGTAGGGGCTGGCGCCGGGGTTGCGGCCAGGAGGGAGCTTGTCGCGCACGGTGTCGGCGGAGGACTTGTCGGCCTCGTCTTTGGCCTCGTTGCCGAGCTTGTGGTCGGCGCCGCCGTGGCCGAGGTTGCCCTTTGCGGTCCAGAGGTTGTCGCTGGCGAGGACGGGCTCGGCGGCGCCGGGCGCGGTCTCTACCTGGACATAGAGCGTGCCGCTCGGCCCAGAGCCCTGAATCACCCGCACGCTGGCGCCCAAGGGCAGAGTGCGCGCGGGCGTAACGGCCTTGAAGTCCCCACCTTGGCGGAGGATGGCGTTGGCGTCTCTGACGACCATCCAGCCTGCCTCGGTCCTCGCGGGGTAGGTGTCGGGGCTCGCTCCGCTGTCGTCCTTCGCGGCGGCGTCCTTCGCGGCTGCCCCCTGGCCTTGGGCGCCGAGCTGGGCATCCCCCGCCTGCCCGGCTTGCTCGGTGGACTCCTCCGCCCAGAGCGCCGACCACCACGAGCCGATGCGCTCGGGGATGCTCTTGAGGCCCTCCCAGGCCGCGCTCATCGCGTCCTTGATCCCCGCCAGGATCGCCCAGAGGCCCCCAGGCTCCTCGACGGGCGCAGGGGCTGTCGTTGATGCGGTCGCGGCCTCGGTCGCCGTGGTCGCAGGAGGAGCGGTGGCCGTGGTGGCCGCCGCTTTGGCCGCCTTCGCCGCGCGCTGCTCCAGCGTCCACGCCCGGAGCTCCGCCGCGAGGCCCGCCAGCTCGGGCTCGGTCGCCTCGCGGGCTTGCAAGCCGTCGAGCCAGGCGTCGCAGCTCGTCCTCGGTGAGGGCGCTCACGAGGAAAGCCTCAATGGGCTTGAGGTCCATGGGCTGCGGCTCTTGGGTGAAGGGGGAGGTTGGGACGGCGAATCTGTGATCGAACAGCGCTGCGCCACATCTATTGCCGCCACCTCGGCCCCACCCGCTGGCCGGGATTGGGCGAGAAGAGGCCCATTAGGCCCACCCGGGAGGGGCTGTTGGCGCGCGAAGCGGTCCGCCGGACGGCCCTTGAGTGGCGTTGGGGAGGGCCGTGGGGATTACACCGAAGGGTGATGGGACGCCTGAGGGGCTCGTGGACCCTGTGCCCGGTGTGCCCCGCCGGGGCACAGCAGGGCGCCAAGGGGCGCCGGGAGACCCGCTCCAGGGGGCGTTGGAGCGGGTTTGGGGCGAATCCCGAGGACGACCCGCTCCCCCCGCGTGCGGGGCCAACCCCGGCGCTGGTCGTGGGGATTCGGGCTCCAGGGGCGGGAGCAGGGCGCTCGGTGAGCGTGCGGGCGTCTCGCCTCGGCTGGCGCGGCGCAGAGTTGGCCTTGGCGCCGATCGATCCTCTTCATGGGGTGCGAGGATCGCTACGCTCTGGCCCCAGAGCCCGTGGTAGCCTCGCCGTACCTTCTTGGCCCTCACGAAGGGCGACCGCCTGAGTCTCCGATGTCTCGCCTGATGTTCGCCGCGCTCCTCCTCACCTCCTGCGCCGCCGAGGTTGCGCCGCGCGCGGAGCCTGGCGAACCCCGCGTGTTGCCGGTTGGGGCGACCGCCGCGCTCGACGGCAGCTTCTCCGAGGGTGACTGCCTCACCTACACCTGGGCGGTCACCCCCGAGGGCGCCACCCTCGTCGAGCCCGAGAGCCCCTTCGCGACCCTCATCGCCGAGGCGCCGGGCCTGTACACCTTGACCTTAGAGGTCTGCGATGCGTCGGGCCGCTGTGACACCGCCGATACCTGGGCCCGCGTGGATCCGCCGAGCAACGCCAACAAGGTCAGCGATTGGGGCCTCGGGGAGTTCGCCAGCGCCACGAGCGGCGCGGGCGCGCCCCTTGAGGCCTTTACGGCAGACAAGGCGTGGTGCAAGAAGTGCTACGACATGATCGACTCGACCGCCCAACAATGGGAGGACTTCTGCATGACGGGGCTTCCGCGAGACGCGACGAGCCAAGACAAAAAGATCTGCTCACAAAACCAGCACGAGACGAGCTCCACCAAGCGGGGCTACTGCGACGCCCGCTGCGCCAGCTAGGAGGATCCGTCGATGCACAGCGCGCAGCCGCTCAAGGCGGTCTTTACGGGCGCTCAGCCCATCCCGAGCGGCGTTTGGATCAGCGGCGCCGCGACCCTCGGCGTAGACCGGGCGGCGGTGCTGCTGCGACAGGACGACGCGCCGGATCGGCTCGTCGTGATGGACCGCCGGTCTCCCGAGGTGACTCCGCTCTTGGAGGGAGCGTGTGATGGCTGGGTCTGCGTGTTTGACGCGGAGACAGACCGGCTCGTGATCGAGATGAACCGGCGGATCTTTGTGTTTGATGCGTCTAGCCTCGCGCCGGTCGGGGAGCTGAGCCCCGCCCCACGCCGCGCGATGGGTGAGCTGGCCCTTGGCGGGCGAGTCCTCATCACGGGCAGCGACGCCGCGTGGACGCTCTGGGATCTCCGCACGCTCAGCGTCATCGCCCGAGACGATCAGCGCTTGGTGAGGCATTGGTGGGTCGGCCCCGGCGCGACAGACCCCGTGATTCTCCTCCGCAGCGTCGTTCAAGACGGGCGGTGGCGCACCTGGACGGAGCGCGCCGACACCGGAGAGACGCTGCGAGAGGCCGTCGTCGAGGTGAGCGAGCCCTGTGAGACCACCGCCGCGCTCTTGCCAGGCGGTGAGACCTGGCTGGGGGCCGTCACTGAAGGCCAAGGAAGCACCTGGGGGCCGAGCGCCGTCCGCTGGTTTACAGCGCAGGGCCCACAGACGCTTCTCACCTTGGAGTCTGTGCGGGGTGCGCCATCTGTGCTTCGTTTGATCGTGCTGACGTCCGAGCACGTCTACATTCAGGGCGGCGGGCGTCATCATCTGCTTCACCTCCCCACCGCGACGCTGAGCCCCTGCCCACAAGATCACCTCCTGAGCCCCTCCGGCATGATGCTCAGCGGGGACGGAGTGGCGTTTGACCCCTGGTCGGGGGGCGTCGCGGAGCTTCGGCGCCCCGACGCTCAGCCCCCGAGCGGCATGGCGATCTCTCCAGATGGCGCGACCGCCCTCGTGTCCACCGCTGACTCCTTGGAGTGGTGGGCGATCACCCGCTGAGGGGGCAGGGGCGATGCGGGGCGCGGTGGCGCTCTGGATTTGGGCTCCCGGTGGTGGGGTGGGCGTCTCGCCTCATTGGGCGGTCACGCCCAGCGGCGATGCGGGGCGCCGTGGCGCTCTGGATTTGGGCACAGCATGAGGGGTTGGTGCGCGCCCCCCTCACCCCCTCCGCCACCCCTCCACCGGCTCCGTCACCGCCACGAGCTGCCCCATCAGCGTGAGGCCGTCGAGCTGGGCGCGTAGGGTCTCGCGGCGGGCGCCCTTGAAGGCGCGGGTGATCTCGGCGAAGGTCCAGGGCGCGGCGCGGGGGCGCACCACGGCCAGGACCGCCGCGATCTGCTGCATGAGCTCTTTGGGCCAGGGCACGGCTCCGGCGGCCTCGGGGGCGTCGTCGTCGGCCTCGGGGGCCTCGCGGGACCGCACCAGCCCAAGCTGCTCCCCGGCGCTGGCCTGCAGCTCGGGGCGCAGATACCGCACCGTCCCGGCGGCCTCTTCAGCGGCGCGCTCGGCGTTTAAGGCGACGAGGCGCTCCAGAAGCTCCTCATCGGTGAGGGTCACCGGCCAGCCATAGGCCTCGGCCACCGCCGCGTCGAGGTCGTCATGCAGGCCCGCGAGCACCGCCGTCAACATCACCCCCTGCGCCGCGCGCTCGGCGGGGGTGAGCGGCGGGCCCCCGGACTGGGCCTCCCGCAGCCGCGCGAGGGCGTTGTATTGTGCGGTGAGGTGGGCCTTGGTGTCCCGCGCCTGGGCGTCGCGGCGGTGCTGGTCGAGGCGCTCGGCCAAGACGTGGTCTATGGCGCGGGCTTAGAGGTGTTCACGGCCCTGGATCTGGTGGCCCAGGCCGCCACAGACAAGCTCGTCCCCGAGCGCACCAAGTACTTTCAGCGGGTCTTGGGCAAACGTGGCGAGGGCGACCTGCAGTCCGTCGCCGTCGTGATGAAGCCCCAGACGGGCAACGTCGTGGCCCTGTGGGGCGGCGAGCAGTCCACACACACCGACTTCAACCGGGCGACCCAGGCCAAACGTCAGTCCGGCTCGTCGTTTAAGCCTCTGGTGTACGCCCTCGGCGTGCAGCTCCCCGGGGTCACCGCCGCCACCACGGTGTCCAACGCGCCGCACAAGTTTGAGCACGCCCCCACCTGGACCCCACGCAACGTCGGCGGCGAGTACAGCCCCAGCGTGTGCCTCGCCTACGGCCTCTCCTGGTCCCAGAACATCGCGACGGCCTCCCTTCTGGACATGGCCGGGGGCCCCGAGCCGCTGATTCAGCTCGCCACACGCCTGGGCTTCGACACGAGCGCCTTCCCCAAAGAGATGGGCCTCGCCTTGGGCCAGGCCGAGGTGACCCCTCTGGAGATGGGCAAGGCCATCAGCGCCATCGTGAACGGCGGCTTCGCCGTGGTCGGCAGCCCGATCCTCGTGGCCATCGACGCCTCCGGGGCGACTCGGCTAGACGACCGGGCGCCTCTGGAGCGTGTGTTCACCGAAGACGTCGCCGCGGTGACCCGAGATCTGATGCGGCTGGTCATCGAGTTCGGCACCGGCGGGGCGAGCCGGGGCACCGGCGGCATCGCGGGCTACGCCGGGCCCGCGGTGGGCAAGACCGGCACGACGGACGACGAGAAGGATCTCTGGTTTGTCGGCGGCACCCCGGACTACGTCGGCGTGGTGTGGCTCGGCTACGACACCCCGGTGCGCATCGGCGCATCGGCGAGCGACCTCGCCTCGCCCTTGTGGGGCTGGTGGATGAACGCGGCGACGAAGGGCCTGCCCCAGCGCGAGTTTGAGGGCACCCCGCTCGATCGCCGCTGGATCTGCACCCAGACCGGCCTGCTCTCCAACGGCACCTGCCGGGGCATCAGCGCGCCGTTCCTGCCGGGCACCGCGCCCAAAGGGGGCTGCCCGCACCAGCACCCGCCGCCGCCGCCCGAGGTGGAGTGCCCCGAGGGTGAGGTCTGTGAGGGCGATCAGCCCCACAAGCGGGAGAGCCTGTGGAAACGGATGGCGCGGGAGAAGGCCGAGGCTGAGGCCGCCGCCCTGGGCCTGCCCCCGGATGGCCAAGCGCCCCCACCCGCCCCGCCCCTCGCCCCGGCGCCGCCCGCGCCTTGAGGGCCGAGTCCTCCCGCTCGGGGGGAAGTTCGGATAGCTTGAGCTGCGCCCGCGCCTTCGGTGTGGGCTCCTTCGAGCCGGAGTGGGCAAGATGCGCGCCTTTGTGATCGCCGCGTTCACGTTCGTGGTGGGGTTGGTGCTGGGGGGCGTGGGGCCTCGGGCTGAAGTCGCCGAGCTGCAGGAGCAGATCGAAGATCTGGAGGACAACGACTGCGGGCCGGGCCTGCGCAGCGAGCTCGCCCAGCTCCTCGCCGCCGGGGCCGGGCGACGCGCGCCGACGCCCCCCGCCGACCCGGCGCTCAAGTTCGGCGACCCTGAAGAGATCGCCGCCAAGAACCCCGAGGTCGCCGAGGCCGTCGCTGAAGGGGAGGCCGCCCGAGAGGAGGTCGGCGCGGGCATGAGCGAGGCCGCCCGGGAGGTGGCCTCTGACGCCGAGGGGCTCCAGGCCGCGCGCACCGCCTTAGAGCTGCGCCGGGCCCAGGCCCGCCAGGCCCTCGTGGAGGGCGCTGAGCCGAGCGACGCGCAGCTTGAGCGCATCGACGCCGCCGTAGACACGATGAACGCCTCGCTCTCGGTCTTGGCCGATGAGCTCGTCGCCACCTTAGAGTCCGGCGAGGAGCCCAGCCGCCGCGACGCCATGGCCTTCGCCGCCGACGCCTTAGACACCCTGATCAACGCTGAAGACCAGATCTACGACTCGCTGAGCCCCGAGCAGCGTGAGGCCGTAGACGAGGGCGCCATCGACCCCTTCTCTTACGTCGATCCCGCCTTGGTCGATAAGCTCGGCGCGCTCAGCGGCGCGGGGGGCGGCCAGCCGTGACCGGCTCTGTTCGTGACGCCCTGATCATCGCCCGCTACATGCTCGCCCGGTCTCTGCGCACCCGCAGCGCGCTCCTGCTGGTGGCCTTGTTCGGCCTCGTCGCCTCGGGCAGCGCCTATGGCTTCACGCGGATCCTGCTCGTCTTAGAGAACCAGGTCGCCCGGGTGCTCCAGGTGCCCCAGACCGAGACGCCGGGCGCGCTCATGGACGCCGTGAAGGCCGACGTCGACTTCTTGGACATGCTCCGGGCGATGGTCGGCGGCGACGAGGCGCTCTTGCAGTGGGCGCTGGGCCTGCCGCTGTTGACGGTCACCCACTTCTGGACCGGCCTGGGCACCTTGCCGTTCATCGCCGCCGCCGCCGGGGCGGAGGCCGTGTCCAGCGACATTCACGACCGCTCGATCCGCTTCGAGCTCGTGCGCGCGGGGCGCCTGGAGATCGTCGCGGGGCGGTTCTTGGGCCTCGCGCTGCTGCTCGGCGTCGCGGTGTTCGCCGCGACGGTGGGGGTGTGGCTCGTCGCGATGTTGGGCATGATCAACAACCCGCCCCTCGCGCAGATGACCACGCTCTTGAGCATGAGCCCGCGGCTGTGGATGTGGTGCCTGCCCTTCTGCGGCCTGGGGGTGGCGGCCTCCCAGCTCACGGAGAACGTGAACCTCGCCCGGCTCATCGCCTTGGCCGCCGTGGCCTTCACCTGGATCAGCTTCGGGATCGTCGAGGCCAAGGTGCTCGACGGCTGGCCCCAGGCCCTCGCCGAGTCGGCCCAGGTGATCTTGCCCCAGGCCTGGATCGGCTCCTTGTGGGGCCCTGGCTGGGGCTGGCTGACCCCGGCGGGGGTGTTCGTGGCCTTGGCCTGGTGCGCCTGGAGCCTCGGTTATCCCGTCAT
>JAKLKE010000135.1:0-3593 GCA_023150775.1 Myxococcota bacterium | reverse complement strand
TGGCCCGGAGGAACCTATGAGCGTCGCCTTGTCGGTGAAGGGCCTAAAAAAACGCTACGGCTGGCGCGGCGGGGCCTGGGCCCTGAACGACATGAGCTTTGACGTGCCCACCGGGGCGCTCTGCGCGCTGATCGGCCCCAACGGCGCGGGCAAGACCACGCTGTTCTCGGTGATCTGCGGGTTTTTGCCCCCGGATCAGGGCAGCGTCGATGTGTTGGGCCTCGGCCCCTTCTCTCCGGCGGTGCACAAAGGCCGGGTGGGCGTGCTGCCCCAAGACGCCGCCTTGCCCGACCGCCACACCGCCCGGGACTTCTTGCGGTTTATGGGTGAGCTGCAAGGCCTGAGCGCCGCCGAGGCCAAGGTCGCCGCCGAGCGGGCGATTCAGTCCGTCGATCTCAACGCCCGGGCCGACCACACCATCCTCACCCTCTCCCACGGGATGCGCCGCCGCCTCGCCACGGCCTCAGCGCTCTTGGGCAAGCCCGAGCTGGTGCTCCTCGACGAGCCCACGGCGGGCCTCGACCCGGTGCAAGCCCACGGCCTGCGGGAGCACCTCCGCCAGCAGAAGGGCCGCGCCACCCTGGTCATCTCAAGCCACAACCTCACAGAGTTAGAGCAGATCTGCGACTACGCCGTGATCTTGGACAAAGGCCGCGTCGTGATGGCCGGGCCCATGGCCGAGCTGACCGCCCAGGCCCGGCGGGTGCGCTGGCGGCTCTCGGCGGCGCCGCCACTGGAGGCCCTGCGCGCGGCCCTGCCCCACCACGAGCTGAGCGTTCAAGAGGTCGAGGGCGTGGTGGAGCTTCTGGAGCTGCCGCCCCAAGACGCCGACCCCGACGCCTCCTCCGTGGTGCTCATGCGCCTGCTCGCCGAGGCGGGCGTCGGTGTGCGGGAGCTGCGGCGCGGTCAGTCCTTGGAGGAGAGCGTGCTCGCCGGGCGGGCCTGAGCGGGGCTCGCCGAGAGCGCCCGGGCGACGGCCTCGACCAGCTCGGGCACCGACGACATGCCGCCGACGCCGAAGTCTCCGCAGGCGAGGCGCTTCTCGACGGGGCCGACGAGCTGCATGTGGGGGCAGCTCGGCCCGCCGAAGTGGGCGAGGTAGGGCTCGGGGCGCCGCGCCGTGGGCAGGGCCGCGCCCTCGACGCCGTGATCTTCGAGCAAGGCGCGGAGGTGCCGAGCGGTCTGGGGGCTCTCCCACATCAAGGTGTTCATCGCCGGGGCGAGCACGACGGGGCGCGGGTGCTCCCAGGCGCGAAAGACGCAGGTGAGCAGGTTGTCGGAGAGGCCCAAGGCGAGCTTGCCCAAGCTGTGGGCGTCGAGGGGCGCCAAGAGGAGCAGCTCCGCCCAAGCGCGCAGCTCGATGTGTAGGACCGCGTCGTCCCGGCTCCAGCGGCCGTCGGGGCTGCGCGGAAATCGCCACTCGTCGGCGTCGGTGTAGAGCGGCGCGTTGTTGGGCAGCGCCAAGGGGTCAAAAAACCGCAGGGCCGAGGCCGTCGCCATCATCTGGACCTCGTGGCCCGCGGCCACCAGCGCGTGGGCGAGCTCAGGAGCACGAATCGCGGCGACGGATCCAGTCACGCCGAGGAGCACACGGGCCATTGGTCCTTCCTTCACCGGGAGGGTATTCCCCACAGGCACCATCGACCAGCGAAGGCCCCATGCCCGCCGCGCCCGCGCCGTCCGCCGTCCGAACCTTGGGCCCCCTCGTCGTGCTCTACGTCGGCAGCGGCCTGCCCTATGGCGTCGTGAACGAGCTGGCGCCGGCCTGGCTCATCACCGAGGGCGCGTCCTTAGAGACGGTGGGCCTCGCCACCTTGTTGGGCCTGCCGTGGACGCTCAAGCCGCTGTGGGCTCCGGCCGTGGACCGATTTGGCCGCGCCGGGGCCTGGGTGAGCGGGGCCTTGGCCCTCGTCGGCCTGTGCTGCCTCGCTTTGCCCGGCCTGCCCGTGGGCCCCGCCGCCGCCGCGGTGCTGATGATGATGGCCTTCGGCAGCGCCACCCAAGACATCGCCGTAGACGGCCACGCCGCCGCCGTCACCCCGCCGGCCCTCCAGGGTCGGCTCAACGGCGCCCGGGTCGCCGCCTGGCGTGGGGCCGTGCTCCTCGTCGGCGGCGGCGGCGTCGCCTTGGCCCCGGCCTTGGGCTTCCCGGTGATCTACGGCCTCTGCGCCGCGCTGTGTTTTGTGCTGGCCGCCTTCGCCTTCACCTTGCCCGCCCGACCCCGGCCGGCCGCCGAGGCCCTTAATTATTGGGCGGCGCTCTTGCACTGGCTGAGCCGCCCCGGCGGCCTGGTCATGGTGGCGTTTGTGCTGTTGTACAAGCTCGGCGACGCCGCGCTCTCGCCGATGGTGAAGCCGTTCTGGATTCACAACGGCATGACCCTGACCGAGCTGGGGCTGTTCTCGACGAGCCTCGGCGCCGGGCTCACCGTGCTCGGCGCCTTGGTGGGCGGCGAGATCTGCACCCGCGTCGGCCTGTGGCCGAGCTTGTTGGGCCTGGGGCTCATCCAGGCGGTCACGAACCTGGGCTACGCGGCGGCGGCGGCCTTCCCCAGCCGCGAGGCCGTCATGGCGGCGAGCGTCGGCGAGAGCCTGGGCCAAGGCTTAGGAACCGCCGCCACCCTCACCTTGCTCATGCGTCTGTGTGAGGGCGAGCAGACCGCCACGCGCTTCGCCCTGCTCACGGCCTTGGCGGGATTTACCCGGGTGATGGCCGGGACGGTGAGCGGCTACGGCGCGGCGTCTCTCGGCTACACGCCCTATTTTGTGCTGACCTTCATGTTGGCCTTGCCCGCGCTCACGCTCCTGCCCGCGCTTCGGCGGCGGCTGCACGAGCCAAGCGCCTGATCCGCATCAAGAAAACTACGGCGCCGCCCTGGGTCAACGACCCCCTCTAGGGCGGGATGCCTGGCCCGCGCCCCCCGGCGCGCGGGCGTCGAGGCCAATCCCAGCCCTCCCCAAAACGTGGCTTCCTGCTACATTGGGCGCCTGTCCCCTGCCCCATCGAGGCCACGATGCGCTTCACCCTGCTCGCCCCGTCTCTCCTGCTCGCCTTGGCGGCCTGTGTGCCGACAAACCCCAAGAGCGACGACGTCGAGGACAGCGCCACCGACACCCTGGGCGCCCCCGCTGAAGACGAAGACAACGACGGCTTCTTGAGCCACCTCGCCGGGGGCTCGGACTGCGACGACGAAGACGCCAGCGTCAACCCCGCCGCCCAGGAGGTCTGTGACGGCGTCGATAACAACTGTGACGGCTCGGTCGATGACGGCCTCTCCAGCACCTACTGGGCGGATGGTGACGGCGACGGCTTCGGCGCCGGAGAGCCCCTCATCACCTGCGAGGCCCCCGGTGAGGGCTGGGCCACCGCCGAGGGGGACTGTGACGACGCCGACGCCTCGGCCTTCCCCGGCGCGGACGTCGCCTGCGAAGACGCCGACAAGAACTGCGACGGCCTCGCCGACAACATCGACGGCGACGCCGACGGCTTCGCGGGCTGTGAGGAGTGTGACGACACCCAGTCGGGCACCTTCCCCGGCGCGATTGAGACCTGTGACGCCGTCGATCAAGACTGTGACGGAGAGATCGACGAAG
>JAKLKE010000134.1 GCA_023150775.1 Myxococcota bacterium | reverse complement strand
CGGGGGTGCCGATGCCCTCGAAGAATGCGCCAAGCCCCCGATCCTTTACGGCGAGTCGGAGGCGTCTGGGGTCGACCTCCCCCAAATGCACCAGATGATCGAGCGCACGGTCCTTGTCGAGCCCGTAAGTCCACGAGTACACTAGGTTGTAGTGGGCAGCACCAGGATCGAGGGGCAGCAACGCCATCGCGTACTCACGATGCTGCAGCAGCACATCGGGATTGTCTAGCGGTGGCACAAAGCGCCACAGCACATCGCACGCCTTGTTCAGCAAGACAACGGGCTCCCGGTCTGCCAACAGCCCTAGCCGCACAAGGTCTATGGCCAGCTCAGCGTTGCGGCTGTGTTTCGCGCGCTCGGCGTGGTGGCTGAGCACCACCGCAAGGCGCATCGCCTCTTGAGGGTCACCAAGATTGCGCGCGGCGGCCAGGAGCATGTGCTCGGCCTGAAGGTCCATGCCCTCGACGCTCTGCTTGATCGACGCGCGGTAGTCGGCGCACTTGAGGAGCGAGTCGGCCACGTCGATGCGTAGGCGGTTCTCGCCTTCTTCGATGTTCCCCATTCGTAGAGCCTCAAAGAGCCGTAGCCCGAGGCTGTACATAAACTCCGAGAGCTTGTCGGGCTCTGCAGGGCGAAACTTCTGGATCGCGTACTTGAAGCCCCAGGCGATGTCATCCGCGTCACAGCGTGGGCTGTCCACCATCGCCCGCAGCGCCTCGACGGTGCTCTTGCGCGTCGCGCTGCGCTTCGCGAGCACGTCCCCGTAGAACCTCAGCGCCTCCGGCGCGTCGAGCTCCAACATCTGCGCGAAGCCGTGGTAAGCGCCCTGGCCGTCCTGCAGCGCGTCCGCACGCATGACGTGCTCCACGGCGTCGGGGTGCGCGAGGTCGAGCTGGAGCAGCAAGGCGTCGGCCACATCACGGAAGTCGTCGCGCAGCGCCGCGGAGACCTGAAACACACGCTCCAGCCGGGGCTGCCCCTTGGGCCAGGGGCGCACGCGGCTCATCGGCATCGCGCGCAGGGCGTGTAACCACAGAGCTTGGTTGATGGAGGCGTCCCAAGGCTCCTCGTCGCTCATCTCGACGGGGAAGAGGACCAGGCCCTCACCGCGCAGCGCGCCGACCTGGTTCAGCGCCTTCATGCTGCGGTTCAGCTCGCCGGGCGTGGGCGAGAGGATCGGCACGAGCACGTCGCAGAGGTTCGCCGCCAAGGCGACGCCCAAGGGGCTGCTGAGCGGCGGCAGACGCACGATCACGACGTCAGCAGGCTCGCCGTTGACCTGGAGCTTATCGAGGCTCTCTCGGGCGTTCATGACGCTGCGCGCTGAGGGGGCCACGGGGCGGCGCTCGCGCTCACCGTCTGCCGCGCGCATCACGCCGATGGGGCCGATGGCGTCGTCTTGCAGCAGCTCGGCGACGGCGTCCGTGGCCGGGGTGACGTCGCTCGGCGACATCCACCTGCTCAAGAGCGGCAAGAGCGCCGCGCCTTGATCGGGCAAGGTGCGCGCCCAGCTTGAGAGGTACGCCGAGCAGGGATCCCCGTCGATCACCACCACCCGATGCCCCGGCACAGAGAGCTGATGCGCCAAGACCAGCGCGCCCACGTCAACCCACGGCTGCTGCTCCAGCTCGATCAGGCCGACGAAGACGGGGGTGCGCATACCGGGCTCCTGTTGATGGCCAAGGCTAACACAAGCGCGGGAGCGCAGATCCAAAAAAGTTGAGGCGGGTGCAGAATCCCTGAGGGCGCCAAGACCGGGCACGCGGGGGGCCAGTCGCCTCGGCGCGAGACCAACGACGCCGAGCCCACCGCCGCCCTCTCTAAGAGCCCGCGGTCCAGCCTGTTCGTCACCGCCCAGCGCGGCGCGGCGCCGCCACCCACGGCCGCGCGTCCAACGATCCGCTGGTTCCTGATGCACGCCAACATCCGGCGCCTGTGAAACCTCAGACGCCTGATGCTCGCCAACATCTGTGTGGCCCACGACCCACAGGAGGCGGATGTTCACCAACATCGGGCGCCTGTGAAACCTCAGATGCCTGATGCTCACCAACATCTGTGTGGCCCACGACCCGCAGGAGGCGGATGTTTGCGACCATCGGGCGCCTGTGGAACCTCAGATGCCTCATGCTCACGAACATCCCACGCCCGTGGGATCTCCGCCGCCGCAGTTGACAGCGCACGCCGTCCTGTGCGATGCTTCAGGGGTCTCAGCGAGGCCACATGATGTCGTCTGTCGAGCACACCCACGTCCCCAACCCTGGCCCCGAGGCGCTCACCTTCGCCCAGGCCGTCGTTCACATCGTCGATGCTGGGGCCTCGGACGCCCTCGTGGTCAGCACGCTCAAGGAGCACGCCTACGACAAGGCGGTCACGCTCATCTCCACCACGGAGGCGCTGAACCGCGCTGAAGGCGCCGAGCGCGCGAATTATGACACCAAAGAGGTCAGCGAAGACGCGGCGGATGACGCCGTGCGCGCGGGCTTCGGCTACGCGGGCCTGCTCGGCGGCACCGAGGCCAAGCTGCTCCTGCGCGCGGTGTGCGGCGGGCGCACCTACGGCGAGCTCATCCGGCTCACGGGGCACGACCAGGTCAACGCCCTGCGCTCCTTCACCCAGCAGGCCCGGGAGAGCGCGGATCGTTTCGGGCTCACCGAAAAACACCTGGAGAACATCGAGACCACGAACGAGGCCCTGGCGCTGACCACCACCGCCGCCGATGACGCCGCCCGCGTCACCGCCGCCGCCCGCCTCGCCCGGCGCGAGGCCGACGCTGCCTTCATCAAGAGCGCCCGGGTGAGCAACAAGATCCTCACCGCGCTCCTCCCCCGCGAGACCCTCGCCACTCTGCTCCCCCGCTTTGAGCGGCGCCGGGCGAGCGCGGGGGAGTGACGGAGCGCTGAGGCGCGGGGCGGCGGTCGCCCGCCCCCGCGCGCATGGCCTATACTGCGCAGGCAAGCCGAGGCCCGCTGTGACCCTGCGCCGGATCGTGACCGTCTGCGCCCTCCTCGCCTCGGTCGCCCCTGCGGCCCAGGCGGACCCGCAGACCCGCGCCGTGGGGGACGACGCGGCCTTGGCCTCGCTGAACGAGGCGCCTTGGCCCGACGCTGAAGACGCCCTGCGCGTCTCGATGTCGCGGGAGCTGGCGCGTTTAGAGGCCGAGGCCAGCCCGGCGGACTGGTCCGAGGCCCTAAGCACCGTCGAGGCCTCGCGCATGAGCGGGGACTGGCAGCGCCGCGCCCTGCGCCGCCGCCTGGAGGACGCGCTGAACGTCGGCGACGTGGAGACGGCGCGTAAGGCCGTCAACGACCTCAAGCTCCCCAACGGGGAGCTCGACGCCGAGGCCTGGCGCCGCATCCAGTGGCTCCGGGCGCAGCAGGTGGCGTGGATGTTTCTGCCTTGGCTCTTCGCCTTGGCGGCGGCGGGGCTCGTGGGTTTTGGCCTCGACGCCTTGGCCTCGCGCCGCGCCCAAGGGGGCCGGGCGCGCACGGTGATCAACCCCTACGTCACCGGGCGACCCCTGCGCGACAGCCGCCTGGTGTTCGGACGCGACACGATCATCCGCGACGTGCGCCGGGGGCTCAGCGAGGGCGAGAGCTTCTACCTCACCGGCGAGCGCCGCATCGGGAAGACGACCATCCTGCTGCAAGTCGGCGAGCTGCACCGCCGGGCCGGGGGCACGTCTGTGTTTGTGGACGTGGCGGGCAGTTATGGCGATCAGGCCCAGGTGGTGCTGCAGCGGGCCTTGGTGCAGGCCAACCGGGCGCAGGGGCTCGATGACGGCGGCGATGCGATGACCTTGGCCCGGCGCCTGCGGGAGCGGGGGGAGCTGGCCCTGATGGTGGACGAGGTGGACTCGCTCAACGGGGCCGACCTGCCCACGCGGCGCCTGTTTCGGGCGATGTGCCTAGAGGCCGACGCCCCGGCGCGCATGGTCGCCGCCGGGGTGGGCCTGGACGTGCAGCGCGACGAGGAGGCGCTGCGGTGGGGGCCGCTCATCCGCACGATCCAGGTGGGGCCCTTGCCGGAGAACGCCGCCCGGGCCCTGCTCACCGAGCCCGTGGCCGGGGCCCTGACCTGGACCGAGCCCGCCACCCGGGCGGTCTTGGAGCTGGCGTCGGGGCGGCCGATGGTGATTCAGCTCTACGGGCTGCATGTGGTGGACCAGCTCGGCGTGAGCGGGCGCAGCCGGGTGATCGCCTCGGACGTTCAAGAGGCCAAGACGAAGGTGGAGCGGGCGTGGAAGGCCATCCGGGACGAGGGCCTAGAGGATGAGCTTGTGCCCGTGGACCTCGACACGGCCTTGATGGAGCTGGGGCGGCTGGGGCAAGAGATCGACGATCTGGAGCGCATCGTCGCCTTAGAGCGGGGGGCGACGTGATCGGGGCCTTCGCGCTCGGGCTGGCGTTTGGCGCCGAGGTCGGCGTGGTCGAGGCCCAGGACGGGGCCTTGGTCGTGTGGTCGGGGGAGGCCGGGGTGCGGGTGTACCGGGCCGTAGGCGACGAGGGGCGGGCGCTGCGCCTGGCCTGGCGGTCTCCGGCGGGGGAGGTGACCCAGGCCGTGATCTGGCGGGGCGAGCTCTACGCCTTGGTGTCTTTGGGCTCGGAGCCCCCGGTGATCTACCGCGTGGGCTTAGATGACGGGGAGACGAGGGCCGTGCTCAACGTGCGCTGGGCGTACATGCTCGCCGTAGACCCCCGCACCGGGGCGCTGGTGGTGGCCAACGCCGGGGGTGACCTGTTCGTCGTGCAGGGCGTCGTCGAGACCGAGCGGGGGCTGTTGATGGGGCTCGACCCGAGGCGCCCCACAGCGGTGGACGTGCTCGGCAACCGCGCCCACGCGCTGCTCTGGCGCCGGGACGGGCGGCTCGTGGCCTCGGGGCCGCGAGGGCTCGTGATCTCCGAGCTCGGCCTTGAGGGCGGCGAGCGGCCCATGAAGGCCCAAGGGGTGCTCACGGCCCAAGAGCTGCATGTCGCCGAGGTCTGCGACGACCGGCTGGTCACCTTGGGGTTCAGCGGTGAGGTGACGAGCCTGACGCGGTGGAGCCTCATGCACCCCGCCGCGCCGTGGCCCCTGCACCTGGGCGCGGTGACCCTAGACGAGGGGGCCCTGGGGCTCATCCAGCTCCCCGAGGGGGTGTGGGTGCTCGCGCCAGGGCCTCTGGAGCCCCTCGACGCGCGGCTGGGGGATCCTGAGGGCCAACGGTTCCCCGGGGTGCTCATCGGCGCGTCGATGCCCGAGCTCGGCGCCTGGGTGCCTGCCGCCGGGCTCACCTTACGCCAGGGGGATCAGCGGGGGCGGCTCGCGCTCGTGGACGAGTCTCTGCGCCTGCGGGTGCTGCGCCCGCCCGAGGTCAGCGTCTCTTGCCCCGCCCCGCCTTGGGGCCCGGTCAACGCCGCCCACCTGCTCCAGCTTGAGGCCAAGGTGCGCGCCTTGGCGGACCTCGTGAGCCGGGTCGATCTGCCCGTGGGCCTCCTCGACCCCGGGGCCCTGGATCGCACCTCGTCGGCGGCGTGGCGGGCCACGGTGCGGGAGCTGCTGCCTACGGCCTCGCCGACGAACCCCCTGCCGATCCTGCTCTCCCGGGGCTTCTTGGAGCGTTTTGACGTGCCCCAGAGCGACCCGATGCGCGCGGAGGTCGAGGCCCGGGAGGCCGAGGTCAACCGGGAGACGCTGCAGGCGCTCATCGCCTTGTTCACCGCGGGCACGGCCCTGTCTTGGGCGGCGCTCACGGCCCTGCGGCGGGTGCGGATGCGGGACCGGGTGCTGGCGGCGGCCTGGAACCCCTTTCGCCAAGACAGCCCGAACAACCCCGAGCGCACCCCCTTCGCCGCGAACGGCCTCGCCGATGACCTCCTGCGCACCCTAGACCTCAACTGCGCCGTTGTGGAGGGCCCGCAGTTCTCGGGCAAGTCCGCGCTGCTGCGCCACGTCGCCTGGCGCCTGGAGCGTGAGGGCCTCGGCGGGCGTGTCGTGCGCCTGGTGCGCCTGGGCCTGCTCGGCGTGCCCGAGGCCGAGTTCTGGACACGCCTGGGCCGGGCGATGGTCGAGGCCCTGCCCGACTCGCCTGTGGCTGAGGAGCTTCAAGAGCTCGACGTGCTCGACCGCGGCGCCGTGGAGTACCTGCTCGACGAGAGCCTACGCGACGACGGGCCCCGGCTGGTGCTCGTGCTCGACGACTTAGACACCTTGGGGAGCTACCGCAGCGAGGCCCAGCGTTTTCGGGGCCTGCTCCAGGTGGTGCCCAGCCACCGCATGGCCGTTCTGGGCGCGGGGGTGTCGATCCGCAAAGGCTTCGCCGGGGCCGATGAGGAGAGCCCCTGGTTCAACCTCTTCCAGGTGCGCCAGCTCCGAAACATGAGCGAGGCCGAGCTTCTGGCCTACCTCGACAGCCGCCTCGCGCACCCCTTCGGCTACACCCCCGACGCCGCCCGGCGCATCCTGAGCTTGAGCGAGGGGCGGCCCCTGCAGGTGTGGCACCTCTGCTTCGGCGCCGTGGAGCACCTCCTGGACGAGCGCCGCCTGGAGCTGCGGGTGGAGCATGTGGAGCGCGCTCGGGCCGACCTGCGCGCCTCGGCGGGTGGGCTCGCGCGCCTCGACGTGACCACGCTGATGGGCGCTGACGGCGCGAGTGAGGTGTGGGAGCAGGTGGTGCGACAGATCGCTGTGGCGCGGCGTCGTCGTGAAGATCTGCTCGCGCGAGTCCACGCCACGCGGACCGTCACCGTGGTAGAGAAGATGGCTGAAGCAGACTTCTTCAAGCAGGGCGAAGGCGGTTGAATGTATTGCGTAGGCAACACCCTCGACGATGATCGCGACGTCTACGGCAGACGCGCGCTCTTCACCGAGCTCAACAGCGGCCCGCACCGCCGCGTGCTCCTCGTCGGGATGCGCCGCACGGGCAAGACCGCCACGCTCCTGCAGATCGAGCGCCGGGCCCTGGCGGACGGCAGCTTCGTGCCCCTGTACATCGCCCCCGAGGGCTGCCGCGACGTGGCGTCTCTGCGCGATAGCTTCGCGAACGCGCTCTCTCGGCGCCGCAAGCTGCTCCCGGCCTTGCCCGGCGGCTTCTTGAAGCTGCGAGAGCTGCCCCTGGGCGATCTCCTCCTCGTCGCCGGGGAGAGCGCCGAGCAGGCCGGGGTGCCGCTGTTCCTGCTCATCGACGAGGCCGACGCCTTGGCGACGGTCGCCGAGCAAGATCCCAGCGTCGTCAACATCCTGCGCGCCTCGTGGCCCTCCTCGGACGGCGCCCGGGTGGTCCTCACCGGCAGCCGCCAGGCCGTGCGCCTCTTGCACGAGGCCTTCGGCCAGCCCGAGCCGATGTTGGCCGGCTTCGCCCAGCGCACCCTGAGCCCGGTCTTGGCCCGGGCCGAGGCGCTCGACCTCGTCGCCTTACGCCAGCGCGGCGGCGAGGGCCGCGTAGACTTCACCCCCGCCCAGACGAGCTGGCTCCTCGACCGCACCGGCGGCCACCCCTACCTCACCCAGGCCACCTGCGATCAGGCCCGGCGCCTCAAGACCGGCCCAGAGCTGGCCTTGGGCGCGGTGATGGCGGCGTTCCCGGCCTCAAACGCCTTCCAGCAAGACTTGGAGCGCACGAGCCCGTCCGAGCGCGCCGTGCTCCAGGCGATCATCGACGGCCAAGGTTTAGAGGACTGGCACGAGCCCTTCGTGCGCTCGTTGTTGGACGTCGGCCTGCTCAGCGCCGAGCGCGCCCTGTCCGTGCCCGTGCTCGCCGACTTCGTGGCCCGCATCGGCTGGGAGAGCCTGCCCTCTCGCCTGCAAGACTCCGACGTGACCCCCAACGTCGGCGGCGCCCGGCCCGCGCTCTTGCCGACGACCACCCGCTACCGCACCCTGCGCGTTCTGGGCGAGGGCGCCTTCGGGGAGGTGCTGCTCGTCGAGTCCATCTCGCCCCAAGGTGTGCGCCGCCTCGTCGCGGTGAAGCTCCTGCGGAAGGGCTGGGAGAGCCAGGCCGCCGTCGCCGCCCGGCTTCGCGACGAGGCCCGCATCTTGGCCTTGCTGCGCCACCGCGCCATCCTGCGCGCTGAAGACATCGTGCGCCTCGACGACCGCCTCGGCGTGCTCATGGAGTATGTGCCCGGCGTCGACATCCGAGACCTCATCGAACAGAACCGCCGCGGCGTTCTGCCCCTGTGCCCGCCGCGGGTCGTCGCCGAGATCGCCGCCGAGGTCGCCGAGGCCCTCGACGTGGCCTACAACCGCGTCGCCGAGGGTGAGCCCGGCCCCTTCCGGGTGCTGCACCGCGACATCAAGCCGCACAACATCCGCCTCACTGAAGACGGCGAGGTGAAGGTGCTCGACTTCGGCGTCGCCGGGGCGCAGTTCGCCGGGCGGGAGCACGTCACCCAGCGCGGCGGCGGCGGCACGATCACCTACATGGCCCCCGAGCGCCACCTCGGTGAGCACAACCTGCCGGCCTCCGACATCTTCTCCTTAGGCGTGGTGATGGCCGAGCTCGCCTCGGGCCTGCGCCTGGAGAGCCCCTGGCCCACCTCCCCGGTGTCCTTCGAGCGCCTGATCGAGCCCATGCTCGACTATGTCGAGGTGCAAGGCGCCGAGGTGCTCGTCGAGCTGATCCGCGCCATGCTCAGCTTCCGCCCCGAGGATCGCCCCCAAGCCGCCGAGGTCGCCGCCGCAGCGCGCCGCTTGGCGGCTGGCCTGCCCGCCCCGGATCTGCGCGCATGGGCGCGACAGCTCGTGCCGCGCGCCCGACGCGACCCCAACCTCTCCTCGATGGATCTCAGCGTTGGAAGCCACGAAGAGACGGTGAATGACGACTTCATCGAGTTGATGACAGTGAGCGGCCTGACCGAGAAGGACGACTGACCGCCCCACCTTTTTCGCCCTTCCTTTTTGGGGCGAGGTGTGTAAAGTGGAGGCCCGCCCGCTGGCACGGGCGAAGAACATCACCGGAGGGCGAGGCCCTCCCCCTGTCCATTGCCCTCGCGGAGCGCGTCATGAACCCAGAGCAGCTCGCCAACCTCCCTGATGATGAGTACTTGAGCCGCGCCGAGATCGCTCACCTGTACGAGATCCTGAGCGGCCAGCTTGAGGGCCTCCTCTCGCACTCCCGCGAGGCCATCGGCAACCTGCATGAGGTGCGTGAGGTCGAGGCTGATGAGCTCGACTTCACCTCGGCCGAGCTTGAGCGTGACGCCACCCTGCGTATGGCCGACCGCGAGCGCCAGCTCCTCACCAAGATCCAGGCCGCGATCAACCGCATTCAAGACGGCGAGTACGGCACCTGCGAGACCTGCGGCGCGCCGATCACCTACCGCCGTCTGCTCGCTCGCCCCGTGGCCACGCAGTGCATCGACTGCAAGACGGCCGCCGAGCAGATCGAGCGCCGCAGCCGTATGCTCTGAGCGCCACGCGCGCGATTCTTCGTCGCATCAGGGGCGGGGACGGTGGTCGTTCGGCTCCTGCACGGGAGCCCAGATGAACGTCCACGCCCTTCATGAGCACCCCGCGTATCTGGCGCTCAGCGTCGAAGATCGCCTCGCCGTCGACACCCGCCTGAGCCAGTGGCACCTCGACGCCGCCGCCGTGGCCGCCCTGACCGGCGGCGTAGACACTCTGGAGCCCGACGACCTGCGCTTCTGGCTCCAGTCTACGCAGAGCCGCCCCTGGGCGATGATCACCCTGGGCGCGAGCAGTCCCCAGGCCGATGAGCTGTTTCAGCGGGCGCTCGACCTCGCGACGGACCTCGCCGAGCACCCCGAGCGCGCCGAGCGTGTTCGTGTCGCCCGCGAGCTCAGCCGCGCCTTCGCCATCGCCGCCAGCGCCTTCGCCGAGGCGGGCTTCTTGCGTGACGAGGAGCTCGGCGCCTTGTGGGAGCGCCTCGTGGCCCTTGAGGCCGTCGAGGCGAGCTGGACCCCAGACCGGCTCCTCACCGCCGCCCGGGAGTCGGGGTTTGGCGAGGTCAGCGCGGCGGTGAGCCGCCACCAGCGCGAGACGAGCGGCCTGCGGGGGCTCTTGGCCCGGGCCACGGCGCGGATGCGCACCCGGGCGTTTAACCTCGCCCACGGCGGCGCCTACCTGCTCACCGGGACCACCGGCCACGAGGGCCGCTACGAGGGCGGCCGCTGGTCCAACTGGACTGAAGACTACGCCGTCGTCCCCACACGCTACGCCTGCCCCCGAGACGAAGAGACGCTCCGCCGGATCGTGGCTGACGCCCGTCAGCTCCGCGTCGTCGGCGGCGGCCACAGCTTCAACGACTCGCCCCTGTGCGCCGACACCCTCGTCTCCCTCGACGCCCTGGACCGTGTGCTGGGCTTCGACCCCCTGCGGCGCACCATGCGGGTGCAGGCCGGGGTGCGCCTTCGGGATCTGAACAAGGTCTTGGCCCGGGCCAACCTCGCCTTGCCCGTGCTCGGCTCCACCGACGCCCAGAGCCTCGGCGGGCTCATCGCGACGGATCTCCACGGCACCGGCCGCGACCACGGCTTCCTCTCCGAGCAGATCCTCGGCCTGCGGGTGGTGCTCCCCGACGGCGACGCCCGAGACGTGGGCCCCGGCGACCCGCTGTTTCACGCGGCGATGGGCGGCTTGGGCGCGGTCGGCGTCGTCACCGAGGTTGAGCTGCAGCTCGTCGAGAGCTTCAACCTCCACAAACGCACGGCGATGGTAGACCGCGCGATGACGGAGACCCAGCTCGACGAGCTCATCCTCCAGCACGACCACCTGAGCTACTACTACATCGGCGGCACCTCAAAAGTCGAGGCCGTGCGCGCCCACACCTGGGACCAGACCCACGACCCCGTCACTGAGGGCTGGGACGCGGCGAAGGCCGCCCAAGAGCTCGCCGACTTCGGGATCAGCGCGTTCTTGCCCCAGCTCGCCGAGGCCCTCGTGCAGCTCGATGAGGACCACGCGCTCTCCAACCTCGCCGCCCCCGACCACCACCTCATCATGCCCGCCCAGCGCGGCTTCGGGCGGAAGCTCTTCTATCGCCACGACGAGATCGAGCTCGCCGTGCCCTTTGAGGCCTACCACGACTGCCTGCGTGAGGTGCTCAAGCTCTTGGGGTCTGAGGACTACTTCTCCATCGTCGAGGTGCGCTTCACCCCCGACCGCTCCCAGTCCCTGATCGGCCCCGGCGTCGGCCGCCGCAGCGCCTGGATCGAGCTGGCGACGCCGCTCTCCCAGCCCCGGGACACGATGTACGCCCGGGTTGAGGCCATCCTGCGGGCCTACGGGGGCCGCCCCCACCTCGGCAAGAAGACCACCTTCACCCACCACGAGCTGCTGGACGTTTACGGCGAACGTTTCACCGCCTTCCAGGCCGTGCGCGCCCGGGTAGACCCGACCGGCAAGATGCTCAACCCCTTCGCCCGCCGGCTGTTCGGGGGCTGAGCGAGGATGGAGCCCCTCGACGCCCTGCTCGACGCGCTTCCTGCCGCCCCAGCTCCTCCGCGCTTCACCCTGGTCCACGCCCGGGAGCGGCGGCTGCGCCCGATGTTTCTCGTCGAGCTGCTGGTCGCTTGCGTGTTGACCGCCTGCCTTTTGCCCCTCGTGATCCTCGGTTTTGTGCTGCTCAATCTACTGACCGGCGGTCAGTTGTTCGATGTGGAGGACCTGCTCAGCCGAACGTTCACCGAACACCACACGGTCACGATCTCCGGGCCGAACGCTGAACGGGCGCGGCTCACCCTCCACGACGAGGCCCAAGAGGCGGCGATGATGGCCCGCCTGCTCCGCGCCGTCGCCGCCCGGCGCCTCACCCTCGTCGAGCGGATTGAGGGCGTCGCGGAGCCCGTGGCCGTGTGGGACGGCGACGCGCCGAGGCTCCTGCGCGCCGAGGCCAGCGCCGAGGCCGAGGCCGAGGGCTGGACGGTGGAGGGGGCCGGAGACAGCCTTCGCCTGAGCGCCATCGCCGCCCCGCGCCCCAAGCTCGTCGCCGCCTTGTTGTTGACCGTGGGCCTGCCGCTTTTGTGGTGGACGCCGGCCCAGCGCGCCGCCCGCCGCGACCTGCTCGCCGACTGGCGCGGTGAGCCCGGCGAGCGCACCACCCTCAGCCTGTCGTCCGAGGCCCTCACCCTCGCCTGGTCCCGGGGTGAACGCCTCGATCAGCTCGTCGTGCCCCGCGCAGAGCTGCTCAGCCTGGGCTTCCTCCCGAGCCTCAGCGTCGGCGGCCCCGTGGAGCGCCGGGGGCCGCGCCTGCGCCTGTGGCGTGGCCCCCGGCGCTTGGGCGCCGGCCGACGACAGGCACACAGCGGAGGTGCTGCGCCCCGCAAACCGCAGCCATCGCCCACCACCATGGGAGACTCGTTGGACCTTTCTCGTCGATTAGCCCCCCGCCACCCGTGCGTCGAGCTGCTCAACACCCCCAACCGGGAATCCAGCGTCAGCCGCAGCGCGGAATGCCTCTAAGAAGGCTTCCTGGTGCATTGGAAGAATGTGTCGTCTGGCCCCGGGATAACGCTCCACGAGGAAGCTGGCCAGCGAACCAAGCATAGCGGGTTGCCCGTTCACGAAGGTTTGGGGTGGACCTTGACAGCTTGTCCTCCACTCTCTAACCAGCGACCCCAGACTCCGAGGGTTACCCTGGGTCGCGAAGAAATGTGCGACCGTCACCGCCACCTCCACATCACGAATCGAGACAAACAAGGCACGGTTCAACAGAGCTCTTTGCTCGAGATTTAAGTCAGGCCAGAGCTTCATTCGTGTTGACGGCCAATTGGCGCACCACGGGGGGTCATCGTAGGTCACGAGGAGATACAGGTAGTTGTTGAGACTCTCTTTACACACTGACCCGTTCGCTCCGTTGGCCGCGAGCCAGCGGAAGAACGTCAGCCCCTGCTCGAGGGGGGGCCGTTTATCCGTCATCCCCAAAACACGATTTAGCCACGAAGTGAGCCCTTGTGCTGTCACCTCTGCATCGGCGTCGAAGGGGTGCCGCACCGACTTGAACTCGAAGACCAGCGGCGTATCACCACGCAGGACGAAGGCGTCAGGGGAATCCATCCGAGCCGAACCCACGAAGTAGGAGAACTCGTCCTGATACTTTTGGCAAGCAGCGCCATGTTTGATGGCGCGAAGCACCTTACGCCCATATTCTTCGAAGACCTTTCCGAACGCCGTGGATACCTGCTGAAAGCCGTCCTCACCGCCGTCGTTGGCGCCTTGTCTAAGTGCTCGATATAACATTCTTTTCTCGAAGCCGGTGAACAACGCGGTAGGATCTGGAGCGAGCAATGCTCCGTTCGGCAGGCGAATCACGGGGTCAAGCAGGAACGGGTTCTGGAATCGTTTTGGGTAGACTCCCAAGGCGCCCGCACGCTGAATGAACTCGTCGAGTGGCACGGTGAATAAATCCAAGATCGTCTGCACTTGGTTTTGCGTGAGCTGGTGGGAGAGTGTCGGTTGGGGATTCTCGACATAGCCGCTGAAGTGCCATAGTACGAGCCCAAGGAACAGCGCGTACTTTGGGTCCGTGAAGGCTGAGAACAGGGCGCTGTTTGGCGGAACTAGACTATCTCCAACCAACTGGCGCCAGATTTTTTCATACATGATCCAGGTACGCGCCAACTCGATCTTTGCGGGGCCGACGAACGGGCTCTGCTCGATCGCTGTAAACCACTGCCCGGACTCCATTTGGGACCGTGGTGGGCCCTTCGTCTTCGGATTCAGCGCCGGGTGTGTCGAACGCAGGCCCCCCAACTCCCCGCAGAGTCGAGCAAATGTACCGGATCTGACAAGGGTGGCGAATTTGTCTTGGTGAGTCGTGTTCGCGATCTTTCCCACTTCTTCAGTCAGCAGCCCGAGCATGAGCCGCTGAAAGACTTGATGCGTGACTCGATTGTGCGAT
>JAKLKE010000133.1 GCA_023150775.1 Myxococcota bacterium | reverse complement strand
CTCATAGGCGTAGTCGTAGCGCTCGACGAGATCGTACACGTCGAGATCGAGGCCGTTGATGATGCCGTATCCCGCGGCGTAATCCCCATCGGCCACCACATCCGACACACGGGCGAAGGTGCGGTTGAGGCCCAGGGGCCGCAGCACGTCGTCCTCGACCACGTCCCCCCAGGCCCGGCCATCGGCGACCTCCACCGCGAGCCCCGCCAAGGAGAAGTTGGGGTTCGCGTAGTTCCACATCGCGCCGGGCTCGGCCATAAAATAGGCGTTGTTGGCGAAGGTCCCGTAGGCGTACTCCGAGAGCACCTCATCGCCCGGGGCCGTGCCAAAGCTGGTGTCGTCAAAAAAACTCGTCGTGTGATCGAGCAACATCGACAACTGGGCCGAGGCCATCGCGTCGGGATCGTCGGCGAGGTTGAGCGCGGGCAGGGCCTCGGAGAGCGGCGTGGTGAGGCTGAGACGCCCTTGGCTGACCTGCTGCAAGAGCGTGATCGCCGCGAGCTTCTTGGTGTCCGAGCCGATGTTGAACAAGGTCGTGGTCTTGACGGGCACGTCCTGCTCGGGGTGCGCGCTGCCGAAGCCCTCAGCGTAGACGATCTCGCCGTCTACCCACACCGCGATGCTCGCCCCCGAGGCGTAACCGCGCTTGAGCGCGGTCTCGACGGCGGCCCGCACCGGATCCCAGCGGGCGTCTTGTGCGCCGCTGTCGTCGCCGCTGTCGTCCCCGCCGCTGTCCTCGGAGTCCACAGCGCTGTCATCGGGGGCGGCGGAGTCATCTGTGGGGGTGCTGCCGTCTTTGCAGGCCAGAAGCGCGAGGAGCGTGAGCATCGTGTCTCCGAGGAGGGGGTTGTTCGGTCACCCTTACGGCCCAAGAGGTGCCGCATTCCCCGCTCTTGTAAACACCGGCGCCCTCGTCGTCAGGCGGATCCTACCCTCATACTTATCCCCGGGCGCGCTGGGCCGCGAGGGCCACGCTCACCACCTTGAGACAGGCCCGCTCCAGCTCACCGAGCACACCTTCGGTGCGGGAGTTGAGCAGGTTGCCGATGAGCACAGACGGGATCGCCACGAGCAGGCCGAGCTCCGTCGTCACGAGCGCCTCGGAGATGCCCCCGGAGAGCATCTTGGGGTCGCCGGTGCCCAGCTCGGTGATCACGTCAAAGGTCGTGATCATGCCCGTGACCGTGCCCAAGAGGCCCAGCAGCGGGCCAACGGCGGCGATGACGAGGATCGGCGGGCCGAGGCGCTCCACGCCGGGGCTCTCGCGCAACATCGCCTCGGCGGCGGCGTCCTCCAAGACCTCGCGGGGGGCGTGCAGCTGCTCCAGCACCGTCGCCAGGGCCCGCCCGGCGGCGCGATTGGGCAGAATCGCCTTGGCCCCGGCGAGGTCTCCGGCCTGAATCATCGGCGTGAGACGGTCGGCGAGAGGCTCGGCGACGCCACCCTCGCGGCTGAGCACGATCAGACGATACGCGGCGAGCAGGACGTTCACCCCGCCGAGCGCGATGATCAGCCAGCCCACGGAGCCGCCCGCGGCGAAGAAGTCCTCCCAGGTCTTCTCTTTGGCGACGGCGGCCGGGCGATCGAGGCCCTCAAAAAGAAAGAGGCCGAGGGTGGCAGGGACCGCGCCGCTAGCCAAGGCGCGGGCCACCTCGGCCGCTGGGTCCGGGGTGAGCTGCAGGCGGCCCTCCCCGGCGGGGGCCAAGGCCCCGGCGTGCTCCCCGGCGACACCAAACGCGGCGATCTCGCCCACACGGACGAGCTGGCCGTCGATCTGTACGCCATCGGGGCTGAACATCGCGCCGGGGATCACCCGCACCTGACCGGCCTGAACCAGCCCGGCGGCGGCGGTGGCGAAGGTGAGGCGCAGGGCCTCGGCCTCGGTCTCGGCCAGGGAGAGGTCATCGGGCAAGGTGAGCGTGGGGTAGAGGCCTTGGGCCTGGCTCAACAGCGTGGTCACCCGCTGCTTGTCCTCCTCGACGGACCAGGTGGCGCGCTCGGAGTCGGCGAGCTGGGCCTCGGCGGCCTCTACAGACAGCGTGAGGCGCACGAGGCGGCCTTGAAGGCGCTCGACCTCGGCCTCCTTCTCGCGGTGACGGGCCTGCCCTTCACGCTCGACCTCGGTGAGGCGGGCGCTGAGGCTCTCCCGCTCGGCCTGCAAGAACGCGAACTCACGCTGGTAAGCCTGCTCTAAGGCCACGGCCGGGTCCTCGGCCAGGGCGGTGAGCGTGAGCCCAAAGAAGAGGGTCATCATGGGGCCACCTCAGCGGAGCTCGCGGCGGAGACGGCGGGGATCGCGGCGGGCAACAGGAAGAAGCCCACCCGCACCTGCTTGCTCAGCGCGTCAAACAGGTCCACGAGCTGCAGCCGCGCGGCCTCGTCTGTGACGGGTTCATAACGCCAGCCCTCGCCGTCCCGAACGGCCCGACCGACCTCGCCCTGATCCGTGCGGTAATACAAGCTCACCATGCCCAGCCGGGCCACGTCGGCGAGCAGCTCTTGGCCGTTGAGCGTGATGATCTGGCGGTCCAGCGCGCTCTGGCTGGCGAGGCGGCGCTCGTCCTCGACGAAGCTCCACAGTCGGGACGCGACCTCGCGGGGGGTGCTGGCGCCGCTCTCTAAGGCGGCCTGGAGCTTGTCGAGCTCGCCCAGGCGCTCGGCCTGACGGAACGGCAGCCCCGCGGCCACACCGGCGCGTAGGGTGACGATGGACTCGGCCACCGCCGGGACCAAGGCGGCGCTGCCCGCGACGGCGGCGGCGCGCTCCTCGGCCTGGCGGGTGAGCGTCTGGTTGAGCTGCTCCAGACGCAGCTCCTCCTGACGGGCCCGCCCGGCGAGCTCCGCCTCTTGGTTGTCCAGGGCGCGCTCTTTGGCCCGCAGATCGTCCTTGAGCTGGGTCAAGGAGTCGGTGAGGGTCTCGACGTCTTTACGCGCCTCGGCGAGCCGGGCGGCGAAGCTGTCGGGGTTGATGGCGAGCACGGGCCCGCTCATCAACAGGAGCGCGAGGGGCAGCCAAGAGAGGCGAAGTCGCACGGTGAAGCTCTGTGTTGAATGTCGAAGCGAGGGCGGCCTTAGTCAGCGTCGGTGGTGATCCAGCCCGCCGTCCAGTCCGTCGAGGCGTCAAACGCGCCGACATAGCTCACAGACTGGAAGAAGCTGTCCGTCGGCTGCGCGGCGCCGGAGAGCGCCGCAGACCCGCTCGTGGGCCGGAAGTCCGGCGCGGCGAGATCGTAGGGCTTGCTGAGGTTCGTGCTCGTCTCGCGGTTGCCCAGGCCCGCGCCGTTGTACCAAGCGGCCACGTCCTCGGTGGTCTTGCCCTCGACGTCGGTGGAGAAGCTCGCCGCGCAGTCCACGATGGAGCCGGCCATCACGAGCTCACCGCTCGCGGCCTGCTCAAAGGTCGCCGCCTGGCTGAGCCCGACGCAGGCCTGGTTAAAGCCGACGACGAGGGTGCTCCAGAGCTGGGCGGCGGTGCCCTCCCGCAGGAGCGCGCCGAGGTCGGACTTGTCGGAGGTCGGCACACCGATGAGGGTGACGTTAGAGAGCACCGGGGACGAGCGCGGCGTGGCGTCGTTCGCGTCGTTGCTGTTGTCGGCCTCGATGCCGTTGTCGCCCACGCCGTCGGCCTGCTGCACGACGGCGAACTGCAGGCGGCCCACCCAGCCGTCCGTCCAGTCGATGCCGTCATCGTCCGGGGCGGTGATGACGACGTGCTTGGCGTCTACGGTGCCGCCGAAGAACTCGACGCCGTCATCGGCGCCGCGGTGGGCCTGGATGTAATCCACCACAGTGCCCGAGCCGACGGCCTGAAACGCGATGCCGTTGAGCTCGTTCTCGTCGGTGATCTTGCGGCCACCGAACTCCACACGGACATACTTGAGCACGCCGCTGGAGTCGGCGGGGTCGCTGCCGCCGTAGAGCCCCGTGCCGCCCTCGCCCTCGGCCTCACAAGGCAAAACCTCGGCGCCGTTGAAGCAGTTGTTGATCGGGGCGCGACCGTTCAAGATGATGCCGCCCCAGTCGCCGGGCTTGCGGCTGCCGGCCTCGACGGCGGAGGTGAAGACGATGGGCGCGGCCGCGGTGCCTTCAGCCTGGAGCTTCGAGCCCCGGCGGATCACCAAGAACGAGAGCGTGGTGTTGTCGCCGTACACCGTCACGCCGGGCTCGATCTCCAGGATCGTCTCGTTCGTGTCGTCACCGATGAACACGCCGCCGCTGAGCAGGTAGGCGCAGCCCGTGACGAGCTTGACCTTGGCCTGGCTGTACTCCCCGGTCACCGAGGCCACACCATCGACACACTCGGGCACGAAGGCGTCGCCGGACGCGGTGTCATCGGCGGCGGAGTCGTCGGTGGCCGAGGAGTCGGCGCCGCCGTCTTTGTCACCGCAGGCGGCGGAGGTCAGCAGCAGGGCGATGAGGCTGAGCTTCTTCATGAGGTCTCCAGGTCTTCGTTGAGGTCGCCTGTCTTATGGGCGCCGGGTGACGCAGCCCGGCGGCTCGGTGACCGTTCCGTGACCGCCCGGCGAAGTGTCGCGGCCGAGGGCCGGTCGAGGACTGGCCGCGCTCGATCCCCCGAAGCCACCTCGATCTCAATTACATCAAGATTGCATTAGCAGGCGCCCCACGATAAGCCCGCCAACCCACCCCACGGAGCCCCCATGGACCGCCTGCCTGTCACCGTGCTCTCCGGCTTCTTAGGCGCCGGGAAGACCACCCTGCTCAACCACATCCTCAGCCATCGCGGCGGTTTACGCGCGGCGGTCATCGTCAACGACATGAGCGAGGTGAACATCGACGCCGCCCTGGTCAAAGGTGGCGAGGCGGCCTTACGCCGGGGCGAAGAGCGGCTGGTGGAGATGTCCAACGGCTGCATCTGCTGCACCCTGCGTGACGACCTGCTGCAAGAGGTCTCCAAGCTCGCCCGGGAGGGCCGCTTCGACGTGCTCATCGTCGAGTCCACGGGCATCTCCGAGCCCCTGCCCGTGGCCCAGACCTTCACCTTCGTGGACGAGGCCGGGCAGAGCCTCTCCGAGCTCGCGCGCCTGGACACCATGGTCACCGTGGTGGACGCCAAAAACTTCTTGGACGACTACGGCACCCAAGACGAGCTGAACGACCGGGGCATCGCGCTCGGCGAAGACGACGAGCGCAGCGTCGTGAACCTGCTCGTGGAGCAGGTCGAGCTCGCCGATGTGCTCGTGCTCAACAAGACCGACCTCGTCAGCCCCGAGGAGCTCGGCCGCCTCTCGGGCATCCTGCGCGCCCTGAACCCCGACGCCCGCCAGGTCCACGCCACCCGGGGCCAGGTGCCCCTCGACGCCGTGATCAACACCGGCCTGTTTGACATGGACAAGGCCAGCGCCAGCCCCGGCTGGGCCAAAGAGCTCGCCGGAGAGCACATCCCCGAGAGCGAGCAGTACGGCATCCGCTCCTTCGTCTACAACGCCCGGCGCCCCTTTCACCCCAAACGTGTCCACGAAACCTTCCACGACGACTGGCCCGGCGTCGTGCGCTCCAAGGGCTACTTCTACGTCGCGACCCGCACCCACCTCGCCGCGGTGTGGAGCCAGGCCGGGTCCACCTGCGCCTTTGAGCCCGCCGGGCGCTTCTGGGCCTCGGTGCCCCGGGAGGAGTGGCCCACCGACGAGGCCGACCGCCCCGACCTGCAGCCGGAGTGGGTCGAGCCCTGGGGTGACCGCCGCCAGCAGCTTGTGCTCATCGGCATGAACATGGACGAGGCGGCCCTGCGCGCGGGCCTTGACGCCTGCCTGCTCACCGATGCCGAGCTCGCCGCCGGGCCCGAGGCCTGGGCCGAGTACGAAGATCCGTTCTCGGCCTGGGATGAGCTCGACGACGAGGCCGCCGAGGCTGAGCGCGACGAGGCCTAGTCCGGCGCCGTAGACCGCACCACCTCTTCGGGGGTGGTCATGCCCGCCATGAACTTCTTCACCGCCGCCATGCGCAAGGAGTCCATGCCCAGGCGGATCGCCTCACGTTTGATCTCCAAGGTCGAGGCGCCGTTGAGCACAAACTCGCCGAGCTGGTCGTTGAAGATCATGATCTCATACGCGGCGATGCGGCCCTTGTAGCCCGTGCCGTTGCAGCGCTGGCAGCCTTTGCCTTTCATCGGCTGGAAGCTGCCGATCTTGTCGGGGGGCACCTGGAGGTCGAGCAGGGCCTTCTCGGGGTAGGTGATCGGCGCCACACACTCCGAGCAGTTCTTACGCAGGAGGCGCTGGGCGGCGATGAGGTTCACCGACGACGCCACCATCATCGGCTCGATGCCCATGTTCAACAGACGCGAGACGGTAGACGGCGCGTCGTTCGTGTGCAGCGTCGAGAGCACCAAGTGCCCGGTGAGCGCGGCCTTGACGGCGATCTCGGCGGTCTCGAAGTCGCGGATCTCGCCCACCATGATGACGTCAGGGTCTTGGCGCAAGAACGAGCGCAGGGCGGCGGCGAAGTTCAGGCCGATGTCTTCGTGCATCTGGCACTGGTTGATGCCGTAGAGGTTGAACTCGACGGGATCTTCAGCGGTGGAGATGTTCGTCTCGGGCTTGTTGAGCTCGGAGAGCGTCGAGTACAGCGTCGTCGTCTTGCCCGAGCCCGTGGGGCCCGTCACGAGGATCATCCCGTAAGGTTTGTGAATGGTGTTCATAAACTTGGCGAGGATGTCGGCGTCAAAGCCGAGCTTCGTCATGTCGAGCTGCAGGTTCGACTTGTCGAGCAGCCGCAAACAGAGCTTCTCGCCGAAGAGCGTGGGCAGCACGCTCACGCGGAAGTCCATCTCTTCGCCTTTGCCCAGCTTGAGCTTGATGCGGCCGTCCTGGGGGAGGCGCCGCTCGGCGATGTCGAGGTTGGACATGATCTTTACGCGAGAGGCGATGGCGTGCTTGAGCTTGAGCGGCGGCTTCATCACCTCATACAAGAGGCCGTCGATGCGATACCGCACCCGCAGGGCCTTCTCGTAGGGCTCGATGTGGATGTCCGAGGCCTTCTTGCGGATGGCGTCCAACAAGATGAGGTTCACGAGCTTCACGACGGGCGCGTCACCGGCGGACTTCTCAAGATCGAGGACGTTCATGTCCTCGTCGGTCTCGCCCACCTCAAGCGCCGCGTCGTCGGTGTCGAGGTTGAAGTCGAGCATCACGTCTTGGAACGAGACGTTCGCGTTGTAGTACTTCTCTACCGCCTCGGCGATGGCGCCTTCAGAGGCCACGACCACGTCGATGTTCAGGTTCGTGACGAACTTGATGTCATCGACGGCGTAGATGTTGGAGGGGTCGGACATCGCCACGATCAGCGTGTTGCCCGCCTTGTTGATCGGGATGACCTGGTGCCGCTGCACGACCTCTTTGGGGATGAGCTTGAGCACCTCGGGGTCGATGTCGAAGTCGGCCAGGTTGATGCTGGGCACGCCGTACTGCTTCGAGAGGAACGAGGTCAGCTCGTTCTCCGCGACATACCCGAGCTTGGTGAGGTGATGCCCCAGCCGCCCGCCCTTGTCGCGCTGCTCGGTCATCGCCTTCTTGAGCTGAACAGGGGTGATCAGCTTCTCACGGACGAGCAGCTCACCGAGCCGCCCCGACGCTCCACCGGAATCACGCGCCATGGCTCCAACACCTCTTGTTTGGACGCCCAGCATCAACAATCCGGCGGCGTTCGTCAAGCCCCCCGCGGTCAGGGCGCGGCGAGGCCCTGCCTGGAGGCCAACAACAGCGCCTCGTCTGACCAAGGACCAAGGTAAAGATCGGCGCGACCGTCGATGTGGTGGGCGACGACGCGCCCCGCGCCCGCGCCGTGCACCCGGAGCGCCGGGCCCCGCCCAGAGGGCAGCGTCGTGTATCCGCCGAGCGCCAAGCCCTGCTCCGGTAGGCGCAGAACCCCCACCCGGGCGCCTCGGGCGTCTCGATAGAGCACCAAGCAGCCGCCAAAGGCCGGGGACGCGCCCTCCAGACGCAGCCCCGCGGCGTCCAGCGCCGGCGTGATCGTGAACAGGGGCGAGATCTGCGCGGCGCGGAGCAAGGCGTTGAGCGCCTGGGGAGACTCCGCGGTGACCAGCGGCGCGGCCAGAGGCGCCTGGGCGCTGATGAGCGTCCGCACGTCGTCCTCTGCCCGGCGATCGGGGCCGCCGGCCGTGGCCAAGACAAAACTCACGGCGAAGACCACGGCGACGAGGCCCGCCCAGATCGCTGAAGCCGGGCGCTCGACCTTGGCGGCGCGGCGCACCACAAACAAGGCGCCGGGCGCGGCGCGGCGCAGGCGATCTTGGCAGAGGGTGCCGCTCGCGCTGAGCTGGGCGGCGAGGGTGGCGAGCTCGGGATCCTCCTCCAAGGCGGCGCGAACGTCGTCGGCGGCGTCCGAGGGCAGATCCCCGCAGAGGTAACAGGGCAAGGCGCGCAGGATGTGGGCGCGGTCCAAGGTCATAGATCCCCCTGCATCGCGGCCATGATTCGATACTGCATGAGCGTTCTCGCCTCACGCACGAGGGGCTCGGGCTCGTTCGTGAGCGCCGCGAGCTGCCGCGCCTTGAGGCCGCCGAGGGTTGAGAAGGCCCAGATGAGCCGAAGAGGGACGCTCGCGCCGCGCACCACAGCCTCCACACGCGCCGCCGGATCACCGCCCGCCCGGGGCGCGCCGGGGAGGACGCCGCCGCGGGTGAGGGGGCCGGGTGCGGGGAGGATGCTCTGCAGGCGCGGAGGTCGCAGACGGCTGAGGGTCACCGTGAGCAAGGCGGCGGCGGCCTGCTCCCCGAAGGGCTGCTGCAGGCTGAGCTGACCGAGACGCGCGCTGAGGCGGCCAAAGGCCTCACCCACGAGCTGGAGCGCCTCGGCGTCAGCGACGAGCACGCAGGCCACAGAGAACAGGCGATCGACCTCGGCGTCCCACAACGCGCCGAAGGACTCAGCGTTGCCGAGGCGCGCGGCGCGGATGAGCCGCACCTCAGACAGGTCATGAACGCGGTCAGACGGGCGCAGAATGAGCGGCTCCTGGTCCGCGGGAAGTGTATCCCGCCGCGCCCAAGCCGTGCGGGAGCACGATACGATGGCGGGATGAACACGCTCATCTTGCTCTTCGCCTGCGCAAAACCCGCGACCATGACGAAGCCGCCTGAAGACGTCGGGCCGCCCGTGGTCCCCGCGGTGGTGGCGCCGGTGTACACCACGGCGCCGGGTGTGCCCCGGGATCCCCTCATCGCCTGGGCCGCCCGGGACCTGCCCTATGACGAGGCCCTCGCGGGCGCCGCCGCCGGGGTGGCCTTTGAGATGTTGGCGACGGGCGGCGGCCTCGACCCCTCGGGCCTGCGCTGGGCGACGATCCGCGCGGGCTGGGCCTGGCCCGTGCAGGGCGTCTCCAGCGAGCTCGTGAACGAGGGTGAGCTGCCCACGGGGATGGTGAGTGAGCTGCGCGCCGCGCTCAAGCCCGGCCAGGCCATCGGCCTCGCGCGGGTGCGCGATGACATGGGCTCGGGCGACCTCTGGGTCGGCCTCACCTCTACCCCCGCCTTGGCTTTGGCCCCGATCCGCCGCGAACAAGCCGTCGGCGCCACCCTCACCCTCGGCGTGCGGGCCGACAGCCCCGCTCCCGAGGGCCTGCGGGTGCTCGCCGCGAGCCCCTCGCTGCGCCTCGTGGACGGCCCGAGCCTCACCCTCGATGAGCCCGGCGAGTGGGTCGTCGAGCTTCGCCAAGCCCAAGAGGGCGGCGGCGCGCGCGCCTTGGCCCAGCTCCCGATCTACGTCGGGGAGCCGACCCCCGATGACGGCCCCTTCGTGGCCCCGGACGCGCCCCCGGCGGACGTCGGCGAGGCCATCCGCGGCGCCATCGCCGGGGTGAACGGCCTGCGGGGGCTCACCGCGGCCCAGTCGCTCAGCACCGATCCTGTGCTCGCCGCGACGGCCCGGACCGAGGCCACCCGCCGCGCCGCCGGGGGCGGTCCCAGCGCCGACGCCGAGGCACGTTTACGCCGGGCCGGGTTCCCCACCGGCGATGTCGCCGAGCTGAGCTGCCGCGCGCCTACGGTGCAGTCTTGCCTCGACGGGCTCTTCTGGTCGCCCACCTCCAGGGCCGCGCTCTTGGACCCCGACATGACCCTGCTCGGCGTCGGCGCCGAGCTGACCGACGGTCAGTTAACCTTGGTGCTCGGAATGGCGGCGGGGAGCTGATGCGCGCCAGGATGACGCTCGGAGGCCTTGTCGTCACGGCGCTCTTCGTCGGGGGCTGCCGCCCGCCCGTCGCCGCGCCCGAGGCCGCCCGGGGGGTCGCCGTGCGTTTTCGCCCTGGCGCCACGCCCCCGCCTGAAGTGGCCCGGCTCTTGGAGCGTGTGCCCAACGCCAGCTACGACGAGGGCCTGCAGCGCGCCGTCGAGCTGCTCCTCGCCGCCGCCCGGGCGCCGTCCTCACGCATCTCCCCCGAGGCCAGCGCCGACGCCCTCACCGCCGCGGCCTACCCCGGCTTCGCCAAGTTCTCCCGGGAGTACAACGGCGGCGCCTTCCCTGAAGACCTCGCCGATGCCCTCGCGAACGCCGCCTTAGAGCGTGACCAGCCCGTAGACCTCGCCTTGGCCCGGCGAAACTTCTCCGACGGCACGAGCTTGTGGATCGCCGGGTTCGCCCACCGCCCGCTCCTGCTCGATCCCCTGCCCCGGGATCTCGCCCCAGACGAGCTGCTGCCGGTGCGGGTCGAGGCCACGGTCAAGCTGCCGCCGCTCACGCTCTTCGTCGCCCCGCCAGACGGCCCGGTGCGGGTGATGCCGCTCTCCAAAGACGAGGCCCTGTGGGTGGACGGCTTTCACCTGCCCGGCGAGACCCGCCTGGAGGTCGTCTCCGACGCCGGGGGCGACGCCCAGGTGCTCCTGTTGTGGAGCGCCTTGGTCGACACCGACGCCGCGCCGCCGGAGAGCCTGCCCTTGGCGAGCGCCCAATCCCTCGACCCCATCGCCGCCGCCGAGTCGCTCTACGCCGCGCTCACCGCCCTACGCGCCCAGGCCGGTCTGCCGCCGCTCACCCGTTTCCCGGCCTTCGAGCCTTTGGCCCGAGAGCACGCCGCCACCTTGGCCGCCCGAGGTCAGGTCGCCCACGTCTTGCCCGGCCAGAGCCCCGGCGTGGCCACCTTGGCCCGGGCGCGCTTTCACCCCCAGGCCAAACACCTGGAGGACATCGCCGCCGCCTTTAGCTGGCGCGAGGCCCAAGACCTCGTCGAGCTCTCCCCAGGTCACCGCCGCAACCTCTTGTGTGAGACCTGCACCCACATGAGCGTGGGCGTGGCCTTAGAGCCGACCTTAGACGCTGTCCCCCGGCTGTTCGTCGTGTGGGAGCTGCTCAGCTTCCCCAACGGCGAGCCCACCCCGATCCCCGACTACGACCGGAGCCTCCCCTGAAACGCAGCCTGGATGAGTGGTTCGCCGCCTACGCCGTCAGCCACCAAAACCCCACCAACAAGCTCATTCACGTCATCTGCGTGCCCGTGATCGCCTTCTCGACCCTCGGCCTCGCCTGGGCCGTGGCGTTGGGGCCGCTGAACCTCGGCCTCGCGCTCTTGGTCTTCGCCTTGGGCTTTTACCTGCGCCTCTCTCCGCGCCTGGGCCTCGTGATGTTGCCCTTCGCCGCGCTCTTGGCCGCCGGTCAGCTCGCCCTGAGCGGCCTCGGGCTCGGCCTCGCCTTGGGCGTGAACGCCGCCCTCTTCGTGCTGGCGTGGATCGCCCAGCTCATCGGCCACAAGATCGAGGGCAAGAAGCCGTCCTTCGCCGACGACCTGAGCTTCTTGCTGATCGGCCCGCCCTGGGTGCTCGCCCCGGTGCTGCGCGCGGCGGGGGTGGTGGGGGCGTAAGCGGGGGGTGTTGAACAGCGTTTAACTAAACAGCGTTCAACACATCGCCGTCTTCCGCTTCTTGCCTTGGCGACCCAGGCCGATGACCTTCTGGATGCTCTCGGTGGCCAGGGGCACCTTACAGGCGGTGCCGCCCATGTTCACGGTGACCTTGCCGATGGACTCGGCGGCGGCCAAGGCCTCGGGGCCGAGGGGTGTGACGTAGGCGCCGACGGCGATGATGAAGCCGTTCATCGTGTAGCGCACGCGGTCAGGGGCGGCGTGAACCTCGCTGACCGCCCGCTGAAGCAAGGCGCGGACGGCGTCGAGGTTGAGCCGGGCGTCGTCGGTGATGGAGAGGACCGACGCCGCCGTAGACCAGCCCGAGGACTGAACGTGGGGCTCGGAGTGGTTGATCCACTCGCTCGCCAAGGACCAGGCCTCGGGGTGATCCGAGGCCACCCAGGCCACGGTGTACTCGCTGATCATCTGCCAGGTCGCGCTCGTGGCCCAGGCGTTGAGCTCGTCGCGGCTCATCTTGGCGCCGTCGGCGACCAGCCCCGCGAGGTACATCGCGTCGGAGTTGCCCGTGGCGTAGAGCGCCGACGCCAAGGCCTGATCACCCTTGATCTTCTTGGCCAGGGGCTTGAGATCGCCGACCAGCACCCCAAAAAACGCCTCGTCAGAGGCCGGGGCGCCGTGTTTACGCATGACCTTACGCGTCTGCTCGCTGCCCAAGGCCCTCAGAGTCGTCATCACCTCGTCCAGCGTCACCGGCGCTCCATGTGTCAGGGAGCACGCCGTTTATTCACGGGGGGCTGCCTTGGGTAGGCCAAGATTCGTCCGCAGCCAAGACTCCGCGTCACGCCAGAGGGTCTCGCGGTGGGCGAGCCGGAAATACCCGAAGTGTCCTAAGGACTTGAGCCCCAGGGCCTCCGGGGTGAGGTGCACACGGTCGGTGCGGGCGGCCTCGTACAGGCTGGCCAAGGCGTCTACGGTCGGCGCCGGGGCGTAGCCGTCATCGGAGATGGAGACGAGGCGCATCGGGCCCGACCACCGCGCGTAGCCCAGGCCTCCTTGAGCATCAGCGTAAGAGCGTATGTAGCGCGGGTGTTTGCCCCAGCGCGCCCACTCCTGGGCCACGCCCAAGGGCACGTCTTCGCCTTGGCCAAAACGGCGCATGGGCAAGAGGCCATAGCCCGCGGTGAGCCCCGGCACGACGAGGTGCCAGAAGGCCCACATGCCCAGTCGGCTGAGCCCCGACCAGCCGCGCCAGTACCCCGACTGGCTGGCGACGAGGTACGCCGCGTCAAAGCCGGCGCCTTGCACGAGGCCGAAGAGCTGGCCGCCGACGCTGTGACCGACATACCCCAAGGGCACGTCCGGCAGCTCCGCGCGCAGGCGGGCGGCGGCGGCGCTGAGGTCGGCCTCCCCCCACAGGCGCAGGCTCGCGTCTTGTTTGGCCGGGCCCGAGCCGCCGATCCCCCGGTAGTCGGGCACGAGCACCTGGGCGCCGCCTTGGGCCAAAGACGAGGCAAAACCACGGTAATAGCCCCGGGGCACCCCCATCGCCGGGGCGATGAGCACGCCGTAGGTCGGGCGGCGACCCTGGGGCACGAAGTGGTCCGCCGCCAGCGCCACGCCGTCATAGGCGGAGAGCTGGGTGGCGGTGACGGTCACGTCGTCGGGGAGCGGCATCGGGCCTCCGAAGAAGGTGTCTCCAGTGGAGACATTGTATCCACTGGAGACATTGACGCAAGGGCGTCGTCGATGTCGGGGGTTCGGGGCCACGAGGCTCAGGCGCCGCGTAAGGTCTCGGCGAGGCCACGCACGACGGGGGCCAAGAGCACGCGGCTGTAGCCGTCGAGGCGCTCGGGCTTCACGCGGATGCGCCCTTGGTTGAGCTGATCGGCCACGCCGTGCATCGCCGCCCAGAGCGTGAGCCCGGCGTCGCGGATGGCCGTGCCGGTGACGCCGGGGGCCGTCGCCTCCAGCTCCGCGTTGAGCAGGTTGATGCCTTCGAGCACCTGGGCCTCTAGCTC
>JAKLKE010000132.1 GCA_023150775.1 Myxococcota bacterium | reverse complement strand
GGGGTGGGCTCACGCTCGACGTTCTTGAACAAGAAGGCGTCGACGTCATCAACCTCCACCTCCCCCCGGGCCAAGGCGTCTTTGGCGCGTTGTTCTTCGACGCCGCGCACCTTGCTGATCTCGGCGAGCTGCTTGAGGATGACGCTCGCGTCGTCTTCGCGCTCTTCACGCTCGACGGCGTTGAGCTGCACCGCCGTCTTGTGCCCGGCGAGGTTGTCGCGGATACGATCCGCGGCGATCTGGGTGACCGTGCGCAGGGTGCTCTCGACGCCCTCGCCCGTGAGCGCGACGGCCTCGATCATCGGGGCGCCGAGGTGGTTGAGATCCGCGCCCATCTCTTTGACCGAGCGCGCGCCGGGCTCATCCCGCTTGTTGAGCTGGATGACGAAGGGGATCTCGGAGAGCTTGACGCCGTGGGCCTTGAGGTTCGCCTCCAGGTCCGCCAGAGACGCGCGGTTGGCCTCAGCGCGGTCGGGGGCTGAGTCGGCCACAAACACGACGGCGTCCGCGCCTTGGAGCACGGCCTTGCGGGTCTCGGTGTAGAACGCTTGGCCCGGCACGGAGAACAGCTTGAAGTGCGCGGCGAAGCCCGCGATCTTGCCCAAGGTGATCGGCGCGTAGTCAAAGAACAGCGTGCGCTCGTCTTCAGTCGACAAGGTGCTGAGCTGACCCCGCTGGCCCTCGGGCACACACCCGAACGCGGCCTTCACGTTCGTCGTCTTCCCGGACAGAGCCGGGCCATAGTAGACGACCTTCGCCTCGATCTCACGGCGCGCAAAGTTGATGATCGCCACGGCTTCCTCGCTGCTGCTGCTGTGCTCTGCTCAGGGGGGGCTTCCGGCCCCCATCAGCACGATGCCGAGCTCTGGCGTCTCGGGATCGTTCGTGGACACAATGAGCCTCTCGGTGATCGCGCCCGCCCCGGTGGGGGCGAACTTCACGGTGATGAGGCCGTTCTGGGCGCCTGGCGCCAAGGTTGAACCGCTGGGGTTCACGCTGAGGCTGAACGCGCCTTGTCCGCCGCTCTGAAAGCCGACGGTCTGAATCTGGAGCGTGTCTGACCCGGTGTTGGCCAGCATGATGTCGAGCTCCGCCGAGGCGCCGAGGAGCACCGAGCCGAAGTCGAGGAGCTCGGAGTCCACGCGGAGCTGGGGCACGCCGACCACCTGCGCGCGCAACGACACCTCAGCCCGCGGCGCGTCGGGATCGTCGCTCAAGATCACGAGCTTGGTGGAGGGGTCGGCCACGGTGAGCGGCGTGAGCAAGATCGTCAGCTCAACGCCTACCCCAGACTCTAAGGTGGCGGGCGCGCCGCCGACCACCGACCAGTGCGGGCGCTTTTTGTCGTCGTCGAGCTGCACGTCGAAGATCGTCAGCGGCCCCGCGCCGCTGTTGAAGTAGGACAAAGTGCGCGTGGAGGTGTCGTGCAGGGTGACCAGCCCAAAGTCGAGGCTCGTGCCGGAGACCGTGAGCGCGCCCGTGGCCGCGGCCGCCCCGCTGTCCTCTTCACCAGACGCGCCTTTGCAGCCGGATTGGGCGACGAGGGTGCCGAGGAGGAGCGCGGTGGGGGCGAGGCGCATGACGGACTCCAGAGACGATCGAATCCGCATCATAACAGCAACTCGCCAAGCTGCCTGACCACGCGCCGCGCGCCGTGGCCCCCGACCCGCTCGGTGGGTTAGGCAATGGCGCCCCGTCACGGAGCGATTGATGCATCCGCTCATCGGCCCCTTCGAGCCCCTCAAGATCGAGCTGTTCTCCCTCCCGGGGTTCGGCCCGCTCACCATCTACAGCTTCGGCGTGCTCGTCGCCTTCGGCTTCTGGGCGGGCGCTGAGGTCGCGCGGCGCCGCGCCTCGGCGCACCAGCTCGATCCCGAGGTGATCAACCGCCTCATCGGCTACCTCGTGCTCGGCACCTTCGTCGGCGGCCACCTCGGCCACGCCTTGATGTACGAGCCCGAGGTCTACCTCAAGAACCCCATTGAGCTGCTCAAGGTGTGGGACGGCTTGTCGTCTTACGGCGGCTTCGTGGCCTGCACGCTCTTGACCTGGTGGTTCTTCCGCGTCCGCGAGCGTGTCCCCTTCTGGCCCTACGCCGACGTCGTCGCCTACGGCCTGCCGCTCGGCTGGATGTTCGGCCGCCTGGGCTGCTTCTCGGTGCACGACCACGCGGGCACGGCGACGGAGTTCTGGCTCGGCGTCTACGGCATGTGCCCCGACAAGCCCGACACCGTCGCTTGCCACGACCTCGGGCTCTATGAGGCGATCTACTCGGCGGTGATGTTCGGCATCTTCGTCGTCTTGGGCCGTAAACCGCGCTTCTCGGGCTTCTTCGTCGGCTGGATGGCGGTGCTCTATGGCCCCTTACGCCTGCTGCTCGACGTGTTCCGCCACCCCGACACCGACACCCGCTACTTCGGCTTCACCCCCGCGCAGTACCTCTCGGTGCTCGTGACCGGGCTCGGCGTCGCCATCCTGCTCAAGCGTCGCGGCGAGGTCGCCCCCGCCGCGCGCTGAGCGGAGTCCTCAGAACTGCACGCCGACGCCTGCGCGGAGAATGAGCCCACGCAGGTGAAGCGCGCCCATGTCGCCGTAGTCGAGGGCCGCGAGCTGGCCGTAGCCGATCTCGACGTGGCCCATCGGCCGCACCGACAGCTCCTCCAGCCCGAGCCCGATGTCGGCGCCGCCGACCACAGAGAAGCCCGGGGCGATGGCTCTGGCGCTGATCTGGTTGAGGTTGTCGTCGCGGCTGACGTCATCGTCGAGCTTCAGCGTCCCGACCTGGACAAGGCCTTGGCCGCTCACATACGGCGACACCCAGGGGTTCTCCAGGAGGTTCCACTTCACGCCGAGCCCAGCGGTGTGGCCCAGCAGCGCGACGGTGGAGGAGTCGGAGTCCACGAACTCGCCCCCGTCGAACTCGGTCGCCGAGCCGCTCGCGCTGGGAGAGAAGTGGTCCGCGCCGCGGCGCTGCATCGACCACGAGCCGACGACGGTGAGCGACGGGACGACGGTGTAGCCCGCGCGTAACCCCCAGCCCGAGAGGCGGTCCCGGTCGTCGATGCTGTTGTAGGCGGGGTCGTTCGCCCCGAGCGCCGCGCGCTCCACGGCGATCTCCGTGGCCTGGGCGGTGTTGAGGAAGGACAAAAACAGGGCGCAGAGCATGGTCACTCCTCCTCAGCGAGACGGGGGAGCAGCTGCTCACCCTGCAGGATGCCGGTCGTGGCGAACCCGCCGACGGCGGTGATCTCGCCCGTGGCCGGGTCGAGGAAGCTCAAGAGGCCGAAGGGCGCGTTGTTCACGATGACGAAGCTCGCCTCGCCGAAGCGGTCGAGGCCAAGCGCCGGCGCCTCAAGCTCCACCGCGCTCGCCGTGCGACGGGCGAGGTCGAGCTGCATCAGATCCGTGGAGTCGGCCAAGAGCACGAGCGCCGTGGGGGTGGACGCCTCGGCGGTGAAGGCCACGGCCAGGGGCTCGCTCTCGGCCACGAGCGGCAGGTTCTCGCGGTCCACCAGGTCGATGATCTCGACACCCCAGTTGGAGTCGTACCAGGCGTCGAGGCCTGAGGAGCCCGAGACCTCGGGCCGGGTGATTTTGTCTGGGGAGAGCACGAGCTGGCTCGGGGGGTTCTCTAGGCGCAGCTCGTCGTAGTCCGCGCTGCCGAGCTCAAGGACATACGCGTCCTTTCGGCCCGCCGTGGAGTAGAGCAGGGCCTCTCCGGCGAGGGACTGAATCTCATTCATCGGCTCATCCAGCGGCACGGTCTCAATCTCGAAGAGGTCGTGCTCCAGGATGTCTACGACGGCCATGTTGGCGTACACAAAGATCGAGCGGTCGGCGACGGGGTCCACGACCATGGCCGTGGGGGCGGCGCTCAAGGGCACGATGTTGATGCTCTCTTGCTCTAGGTCGAGGACATAGAGGCTGTCGTCGCCGGTGACGGTGACGAGGGCGTAGGTGCCATCGGGGGTGAGCGCGACGTCTTGGGGCCGCACCTGCACGTCTACGTCGAGGCTCAAGGGGAAACGCACCTCGATGTCGTAATTGCCCGAGGTCAGCTCGATGACGAGCACCTCCCCGCGGCTGAGCACGACGGCCTTGGAGTCGTCGGCGTTGAACAAGATGCGGTCGGCGGCGAACCCGACGGCGACGGGGGTGATGGCGCCGGACTCCAGGTCCATAAACAAGACCTGGGTGAGGTCGCTCACGCCGGTGACCTCGATGTCGGCGCCGGAGTCGTAGTTGAGGTGCAGCGCGGCCTGGGCGCCGTCGTTGGTGAACGAGACGGCGTTGAAGTGCGCGGCGATCTCCGCGCTGCTGATCACCGCCCCGCCCCGCACCAAGGCGACCTCATGAACCAGCTCGATCTCGCCGTCGAGGTCTTCGCAGTCCTCGACGGTCTGAATCTTGGGGTCGGTCTCGGTGCAGCGCGGGTAACTTCCGAAGACGATGACGCCCTCGCGGTCGGGGGCCGCCACGAGGCGGCTGGGCGTGAGGCCGTTGAGGTCTACGACGCTCCAGCCCTCGGTGGGGTGAACCCGGGCGAGCTCGCCGGACTGGGGCAACAGGACGTAGACCGCGTCGTTGAGCGCGATGACGTCTGGGTCCCACAGCGGCAGGTCGACGTTGTGGTCGCTCTGGTCGGGCAGGTTCTCAAAACCGCAGGCGCCGAGCGTGAGGAGCAGGATCAAGGATGGGGTCCGCATGAGGGTCTCCACGGGTCAGTGCTCGATGCCAGAGTTGAGCTCGAAGCCGGTGATGGTCTCCAAGAGCTCGGCGTCGGGGTCATAAAACGACAAGCGCCCGAGCTCGTGATCTTGGTTGACGTAGGCGTAGGACGTGCCGGTGAGCACCCCGACGTGCACGGGGTTGGAGCGCAGCTTGATCTCGGTGAGCCCGAGGTTGTCGTAGTCAAGCACCTCCAAGAAGGGCTTGTCCTCCATCACGAAGAAGCCCCAGCGCCCGTCGAGGGAGTCGGCGTAGGCCGTGGGCTCGGCGGAGAGCAGGATGGCGTTTCTGCGGAAGTCGCTGAGGGAGATCATGCTCATCGCCCACTCGCCGTAGAACTCGCTCGTCTTGTCGGCGTCGGCGGCGTCGGCCTCGGTGTGGAAGACGACCAGGGCGCCGCCGTCCGGGGTCACGTTCACCGACTGAATCGGCTTGATGAGCGGGCGAACGGTGAGCTCGCCGGAGGCCAGATCCCAGGTGGTGTAGTGGTCTACCAAGGCCGCCGTGGTGTAGAGCATGGCCTTGGAGTTGTCGGGCGAGAACTGCACCGAGCCGATGAACTCGTCGCTCGGCAGGGTGATCACCTCGGGGGCGCCGTAGGGGTTCTCGACGTCGAAGACGTAGAGCTCGTTTGAGCCGCGGCTGACGACGACCGCGCGGGCGCCGTCGGGGCTCAGGTCGAGGTCCGTCGGGTTCTGGCCCGTGGGCAGGCGGTCCACGCTGAGGGTGTCGAGATCGATGAGCGCGATGCTGTCTTCGCCGAACTGGCGCAAGAAGGCGTAGGCGCCGTCGGGGCTCACCTCGATCTCCTCCGCCGGGGGCGGGTCGAGCAGATCTTCGGCGATCTCGACCACCTGAACCTCGGGGCTCTCCCGGTCGAGGTCGATGACGCTCAGGTACTCGTCGCTGACGACCAAGGCGCGGCCGGAGTCCTCGGTGAACTTCACCTGGCGGGGCTTAAAGCCGACGACCTCGGTGAAGTGTTCGCCGGTCACGGTGTTCACGATGGAGAGCTCGTTGAACGACTGGGCGCCGCCGCTGGAGCCGTCGTCCTCCTCGTCCGAGTCGCGATAGACGACCGCCCAGACGCCGTCGTCGGAGAGCACCATGGCGTTGAGGTACGGCAAGACCGGCACCACCGTGGCCGCCAAGGTCTCGGCGTCGAGCAGGGTGAGGTCGTCGCTGCCCTCGTTGAAGACGATGGCGCGCTGGTTGTCCGCCGTGGTGCGCACCACCTTGGGCCGGGAGCCCACCTCGACGGTGAGCACTTGCAGCGACGGCACCGACACCCGCGAGACCGTGTCCCGGGCGCTGTTCACCACGAAGATGTACTGGTTGGTCGTCGCGGGGAGGAGCTTGATGAAGTCGTCCTCACGCTCGGGATCCCCCTCGTCGTCATCGGGGGACTCACCCGCGGCGCCCGTGTCGTCGGAGGCGCCGGTGTCCGCCTCGTCGTAGGCGCCATCAGCCTTCGAAAGCGCGTTGTAGTCGCTGCAGGCGATCAGGGCCAACGAGAGCCCGAAGGTCAAGAGAGTGATTCGTCGCATAGGCACCTCACAGGGGTGGATGCCCTCATCATAAGCAAGGCCCGTGCCATACGCTCAGACTTCTCATTCTGAGCGTTCGAGCGGTGATCCGTCTCAGCGTCGAGACCTGATCACGACATCCGTGTCGTAGGGCCCGGGTGTGACAGCGGGGCTGACGTGGGGAGCGCGCTCAGCCCGAGTCCCGCGCCAAGAACCGCGTGAGCATGAACAGGCCGGAGATGGTCTTGGCGTCGGTGAGCTCACCCTCGTCGATCAACTCCAGCGCGCGAGCGAGGGTGAGGCGCACGGGGCTTAGGTGCTCGTCGGGCTCCGGCGCGGCGCCGACCTCGCTGAGCCCACGGGCGAGGAAGATCCAGATGCGCTCATCGGTGAAGCCGGGCGTGGTGTGAATCACCCCCAGGCGCAGGAGCTCTTCGCAGCCGAGCCCGACCTCCTCACGCAGCTCACGCCGCGCGCAGAGCTCAGGCACCTCACCGTTGTCGAGCACGCCGGCCGGGAGCTCAAAGTGCATCCCTCCCCCAGCGTGGCGAAACTGGTGCACCAGGGTGATGGTGCCGTCGTCGTGGAGGGGCAGGACCGCGGCGGCGCCGGGGTGACGAATCACCTCCAGCTCGACGCTGTGGCCGCTCGGCAGCTCCACAGACTCCAGGCCAAGATCGACGATGCGGCCTTTGTAGATGGGCAGGCGCGGGGTGAACACTACTTGAGCTCCGGGAACTCCACGAGGCCCGTCAAGGTAACGCCGCTGGTCTCATACGCGTAGGAGATCGTGTAGCCGTCAAACTTGCCGCCCGAGGCCAGAAGCCCGCCGGAGCGGAAGTCGCTGCCCATGAAGTACACGTCCGCCGAGTCCGCGCTCAACACGAGGCCCCGGTAGGTGCTCGTGGCGACGCTGAGCCCGCAGGCGCTCGAAGGGCTCACCTCGACCTGGTACCACAGCTTGCAGTCTTCGCAGTAGTAGCCGAGGTACTCGTAGTATTCCCAGTCGGACTCGATCAGCGTGCCCTTCTCGGTGAGCGTGGCCTCGCAGCCGTCGTAGCTCAGCTCGCGGGTGCCGATCCAGACCGAGTAGTCGGGCTCACCCCGCTGGGGCTCGGTGTCTTCGGGGGGCTCGGTGTCCTCGGGCGGGCTCGTGTCCTCTGGCGGGCTCGTGTCGTCCGCGCTGTCGCTGTCGCCGCCGCCGCTGTCATCGCCGCCGCTGTCGTCGCCGCCGAGGTCGGTGTCGGAGACGGGCGGGCGGCCGTCTTTGGGGCCGCCGAGCTCAATCGAGCCGGTCTGGGTGCAGGCGAAGAGCAGGCCAAACGTCAGGATCATCATCATCTCCGAGCGGTGATCAGAAGTCTGCTCTTATGCCTGAGAACTACGCGGGGTCGCGGTCAAAGGAACGTCAGCAAACCGGCGCGGGCCCTGGGGCGCGCTCCAAGGAAAAGAGAAAGCCGCCCGAGTAGACTCGGACGGCTTTTGATGGTGCGGGAGGAGGGAGTCGAACCCACACAGCCTTTCGGCCACTAGGTCCTGAGCCTAGCGCGTCTGCCATTCCGCCACTCCCGCAGCGGCCCCACATCTTTAGCTGGTCGCCCCTGCCCTGTCAATGGGCGGGATCGGCGGCTTGGGTTATGCCGCCCGGGCTCTCGCTGCGGGTGGCCCCCTGACGCATGTCGTGTCGGACTCGGGTCTGAGAACACACCGCGGAACCTGATCCGGGTAAAACCGGCGGAGGAAAGCGAGCATGGCGACAAGCGACACGTTTGACATCGGCGGGCGAAACCACCACAAGCTCTACGTGGGTGAGCTGGAGGTGCCCTTCCGAGAGATCCGCTGCTCCAACGGAGAGGCCATTCGCCTCTATGACAGCTCCGGGCCCCAAGGCGCCCACTGGGAGGACGGCCTGCCCAAGCGCCGCGCGGCCTGGGTGGCCCCAAGAGAGGCCCGGGGAGACACGAACTTCTCCCAGATGCACTACGCCCGGCAGGGGCTCATCACTGAAGAGATGCGCTTCGTGGCGGTGCGTGAGGGCTGCACGCCGGAGAAGGTGCGGTCGGAGCTGGCGGCAGGCCGCGCCATCATCCCCGCGAACCGCAAACACTTAGAGCTGGAGCCGATGATCATCGGCCGCCGCTTTAAGGTGAAGGTGAACGCCAACTTGGGCTCAAGCGCCGTCACCTCGTCCCCCGATGAGGAGGTCGAGAAGCTGCGCTGGTCCCTGCGCTGGGGCGCGGACACGGTGATGGACCTCTCCACGGGCCCCAACCTGCACAAGACCCGGGAGCTCATCCTGCGCAACAGCCCCGTGCCCATCGGCACCGTGCCGATCTACGAGTGCCTGGAGCGCGTGAAGGGCCGGGTGGAGAAGCTCGACATTCAGGTGTTCTTGGACACCCTCGCCGAGCAGGCCGAGCAGGGCGTGGACTACTTCACGATTCACGCCGGGGTGCGCCTGGCCCACGTCCCCCTCACCGCCCGCCGCATCACGGGCATCGTGAGCCGGGGCGGCTCGATCATGGCGCGCTGGTGCCTGCACCACCACAAAGAGAGCTTCCTCTACGAGCACTTCGACCAGATCGTCGCCCTGATGAAGCGTTACGACGTGTCGTTCTCCCTGGGCGACGGCCTGCGGCCCGGCTGTCTGGCCGACGCCAACGACGACGCCCAGTTCGCCGAGCTGAGCACCTTGGGCGAGCTGACTGAGGTGGCCTGGCGCGACGACGTGCAGGTGATGATCGAGGGCCCTGGCCATGTGCCCTTCGACCTCATCCAAGAGAACATGGACCGCCAGCTCAAAGAGTGCTTTGAGGCTCCGTTCTACACGCTGGGGCCCTTGGTGGTGGACATCTCGCCGGGCTACGACCACTTCTCTTCAGGCATCGGCGCGGCGGCGATCGGCTCCATGGGCTGCGCGATGTTGTGCTACGTCACACCCAAAGAGCACCTCGGCCTGCCCGAGCGTGAAGACGTCAAGCAGGGCATGATCGCCTACCGCATCGCCGCCCACGCCGCCGACGTGGCGAAGCGGCACCCCGGCGCCCGGGACTGGGACGACGCCTTGAGCCGGGCGCGCTTTGAGTTCCGCTGGGAGGACCAGTTTGAGCTGGCCATCGATCCCCAGACCGCCCGGGCCTACCACGACGCCACCCTGCCCGCCCCGGCGGCGAAGACGGCGCACTTCTGCTCGATGTGTGGCCCGCGCTTCTGCTCGATGCAGATCACCCAAGAGATCCGCGCCGAGGCGCTGAAGATGGGCGAAGACGCCGAGGCCGCACGCCAGCGGGGTCTCGACGAGATGAGCGAGCGGTTCGTGGCTGAAGGGAGCCAGCTCTACCTGCCTGAGCCGAGCTGAGCCTGAGCGAAGAAGATCGGCGGCTGGGTCGAAGCGGATCCCGCCGCCGATTTTTTTGCGGTGAACCGATGAGTGAGGCGGCGGCTGGCCGTCTACATCGCTGAACCCAAAGCGCCTCTGGAGGCGACCGTGTCCCAGCCCATCAACCTCGCTCACCCCCGCAAAATCTTCCTCAACCTGCCCGTCCGCGACCTGGAGGCCACGAAGGAGTTCTTCGGCAAGCTCGGGTTCTTCTTCAACCCGATGTTCACCGACCAGAACGCCGCCTGCATGATCCTCAACGATGAGGCCTTCGTGATGCTGCTCGTCGAGGGGCGCTTTAAGGACTTCACCTCAAAGGCGATCTGCGACACCCGCACCCATGTCGAGGGCCTCTTCGCCATCACCTGCGACAGCCGGGCCGAGGTAGACGCCCTGTACGCCGCGGCCATCGACGCCGGGGCCACCAGCAACGGCGAGCCCGTCGATTACGGCTTCATGTACCAGCGCAACATCTACGACCTCGACGGGCACCACTGGGAGCTGTTCTACATGGACATCTCGGCCTTTCCAGGGCAAGGCTGCGCGCCCGCCTGAGAGATTTTTCGTAACCTTCTGATCTTCAAAAACAATTCCCCTCAAGCCAAGGTGGTCCTCACGCCTTGGCTTGTGTCGTCTCCCCCGCCCGAGCATTGGGGAGCAGGGTAATGTGCGGCCATGCCCTCTCGCCAAGTCTTGACCTCCACGCCGATGCCCCCCGCCGCCCTGCCCGCCGAGCTGGAGCGGGCGTTTAAGCAGCATCGTCCCGAGCTGACCGCCTGCTGTTACCGCATGTTGGGGGCCTTGGCCGAGGCTGAAGACGCGGTTCAAGAGACGCTCTTGCGCGCATGGCGTGGCCACGAGCGCTTTGAGGGGCGGGCCTCGTACCGCTCGTGGCTGTTTCGTGTGGCGACGCGGGTGTGTCTGGACATGCTCGACGGCCGCGCCCGGCGGATTCGCCCCGTGGAGCTGGGCGTTGCCGGAGACGCCAGCGGCCCGCCCGGCCCCCAGCGCCCGGCGGAGACCTGGGTGGAGCCCATCCCCGACGCCTTGGTGCTGCCCCAGCACGCCGATCCCGCCTCTCAGGCGATCCTCAAGGAGTCCATCCGCCTCGCCTTCGTCGCCGCGCTCCAGCACCTCCCGCCCCGGCAGCGCGCCGTGCTCTTGCTGCGGGACGTGGCGGGTTTTGAGGCCACGGAGGTCGGCGAGCTCCTCGGAGACTCCGTCGCCTCGGTGAACAGCGCCTTGCAGCGGGCCCGGGCCACGCTCAGCGCCAAGGCGCCCCAGCCCACCGACGCCGTGAGCCTCGGAATGGACCACGAGCGACTGCTCAACCGCTACATCCAGGCCTTTGAGGCCTACGACATGGACGCCTTGGCCTCGATGTTGCACGAGGAGGTGGTGCAGTCCATGCCGCCCTACGCCTTGTGGCTCAAGGGCCCCGACGCCGTGCGCACCTGGATGTTGGGCACCGGGGCGGGCTGCCGGGGGAGCCGGTTCTTGCCGACGGCGGCGAACGGCGGCCTCGCCTTTGGTCAGTACCGGATCGATCCCGCCGGGGGCCACAGCCCTTGGGCGCTGCATGTGCTGGAGCTTCAAGACGGCAAGATCATCACGATCACCGCGTTCTTAGACACGGCCAGCCTCTTCCCCCGCTTCGGCCTGCCCGACCATCTCTGAGTCGGGGGAGCCCACGCTCAGGCGCGCTTGAGCGGCGGGGCCGAGCCCGAGCTGCGGCCCTTGATGGTGCTGTGGTCGCCGTCGCGGAACACCCAGCCCGTGCGGTGAAGCGTCCACACCCAAGCGGCCTTCGTGCGGTGAAACGGCGCCAAGGCCCCGATGATGGCGGCGACGATGAGGAGCCACTGATCGCCGTCTTGTAGGCCACGAACCGAATGAATGGCGAGGCCCGCCGCCGCGGCGACGAGGGCCCCGGTGGTGTAGCCCATCACCGTCGGCCCCGTCCACGAGCCCTCCCAGCGGAAGAAGCGCGCGCCGCAGGCGGGGCAGGTCTCGTTCATGCTGAACCAGCCCGAGTAGAGCTTGCCTTCGCCGCAGGCCGGGCAGCGGAGCTTGCCGAGCGCCCACCACAGGCGGAGGGCGGTGGTGGGCTCAGGCGAGGTGGGGGGCGCAGCGGGCTCTGCCATGGCGAGGCTCCAGCACGAGGGTGTGGGCGATAACCGGTGGGGCCGCGAGGGGGAAGGCCCCCGGACACGAGGATGACCCCGCGCAGGGCGCCGCTCGCCCAATGGACGCCGTCGCGGCGGAGACGCGGGGAACACCACCGCCCGACCGCGTGTAGAATGCCTCGTCATGCTCAGCCTGCTCCTGATCACGCTCTCCGCCGCCTTCGCCCAGGCCGTCGCCGTCTCCCCGGAGGTGAGCGCCCACGCCCAGGCGCCGCGCTGGTCGCCGGACGGCTCGCGGCTCTCTTGGGAGCTCAACGACCACAGCCAGCGCGCGGTGAGCCTGCACCTCTACGCGCCGGGCGTTGGCGTCACCCAGGTGAACCCCGCCGCGAAGCCCAGCGCCGGGCTCACCACGGGCTTCGGCACCGCCCCCAAGAGCGCCGTGGTGCACGAGCTCTCGTGGGCGCCCAAGGCCCTGAACACCTACGTCTACTCCGCCGCCGGAGACGACCGCGAGTACGACCTCTACTTACAAGGGGGCACCCGCCTCGCCGCCTCCCCTGGCGTAGACGGCGGCCCGGCCTGGAGCCCCGACGGCCAATACATCGTGTTCTCCTCAGCGCGCACGGGTCAAGGCGATCTCTACCTGCTGCGCGCCGAGGCGCTGGACCGGCCGCCCACACGCCTCACCGCCGACGCCACCACCTCGGAGCTGCACCCGGCCTGGTCGCCCCAGTCCAACACCTTGGCCTATGTCGGGCGCGGCGCAGAGGGCGACACCGTGTTCGTGATCACGAACCTCAGCGCGCCGAACCCCGTCGCCATCGCGCCTTGGGGCCACACCCAGACCCGCCCGCGCTTCTCTCCCGACGGCTCCAAGCTGGCGTTTTACTCAAACCACGAGGACAAGTCTCGGTTTGACCTCTACATCGTCGAGCTCTCCACCGGGCGCTCTCAGAAGGTCGTCTCGGGGGTCGTGATCAACGAGGAGGGGCCGGTTTGGCTGCCGGGGAGCGACGGCTTCGTGTTTGTGCTCGACGACGACGCCCGCTTCGACCCGGTCATGCGGGTCGGCCTCGACGGCAAGCTGCCCAAGCCCGTCGCCACCCGCACCGTTGGCAACACGGATCACGACCTCGTGAGCGTCGGCGGCAAGATCTGGCTCGCGGTGGCCGCCCAAGGAGAGCTCAAGGGCTCTGACCGCGACTTTCGGCGAATCTATGTGATGGAGCTGCCTCCAGCTCCTTGACCGAGCGGCGGTCGGCGCTCATCTTCGACCGATGCAAACCTCCAGCTCGTTTCGTCGCCTGCTCGTCCTCGCCCGCCCTGAGTCAAGGCGGCTCATCATCGCGACGGTCGCGCTCTTTATTAGCGCAGGGGTGACGCTGCTTTACCCCGTCGCGGTTCAGAAGATCGTCGATGGGGTGCTCAAGGGTGAAGGGCGGGTGGTGGTGGACGAGTCGGCCATCGCGCTCCTCGCCTTGTTCTTGGTGGGCAGCGTCTTCGGCGGCATTCGGGCCTACCTGTTCACCGTGGCCGGGGAGCGTGTCGTCACCCAGCTCCGCCGTGAGCTGTACGCGGCGCTCATTCGCCAAGAGATCGCCTTCTTTGATGAGCGCCGAACGGGCGAGCTGACCAGCCGCCTCGCCGCCGACACCGCCGTGCTGCAGAGCGCCGTGACGGTGAACCTCTCGATGTTGCTGCGGTTTCTCGTGATGGCCCTCGGCGGCATCGGCGCCTTGTTCTGGACCTCGTGGCGCCTCACCGTCGTCACCTTGGCGATCGTGCCCTTGGTCGTCATCGGCGCGGCGATGTTCGGCAAGGTGTTTCGGCGCACGAGCCGCGAGGTGCAAGACGCCTTGGCGCGGTCCACGGAGGTCGCCGAAGAGACGCTCTCCGGCGTGCGCACGGTGCGAGCCTTCGCCCGAGAAGAGTCGGAGATCCGCCGTTATGGCGCCGCTGTTGAGGAGTCGTTTGAGAAGGCGCGGTACCGGGCCTGGATCGGCGCCTTGTTCCGTGGGGTCGGCGGCCTGGCGGGCTATGGCGCCATCGTCGTGGTCTTGTGGTACGGCGGCACCTTACTCGTCGATGGCCGCATGAGCATGGGTGAGCTCTCCAGCTTCTTGCTCTACACCC
>JAKLKE010000131.1 GCA_023150775.1 Myxococcota bacterium | reverse complement strand
TGGGGATGAGGTTGAGCTGGTCTTTCCAGGGGTCAAACCAGCCCTTTGAGGCCTCGGTGCGCGAGCAGACCACCCGCGCGCCCTGAAGCTCGGCGTGGTCCGTCACCCGGCAGGGCTGGCCGTTGAACCAGGCGCCTACACCGACGATCCCCGAGAACAGCTCCTTGGTGATCGGGTTGTACAGCACGCCGACGACGGCGTCGGGGCCGACACAATAGGCCACGGAGACGACAAACTCGGGGATGCCCCGGGTGAACTCTTTGGTGCCGTCGAGGGGATCGACGATCCATGAGCGGGCCTGGGTGAGGCGGGACTTGTCGTCCACCGTCTCTTCAGAGAGCCAGCCCGCGTCGGGGTCGGCGGCGCGCAGGCGCTCCTCCAAGATCTTGTCGCTGGCGAGGTCCGCGTCGGTGAGCGGGTTGTCTTCGCCTTTGTCTTTGACGGTGTAAGAGTCCTTGTAGAAGGCGGCGATTGCGGCGCCGGCCTCCAGCGACGCGGCCACGGCGGCGTCGTGAATCGTCTGCAGGTTCATGGGAGCCCTCAAGATTGGTCGCACGCCCCATAACGTGCGGAGGTGGTGCTTGGGGGGTCGCCGCGATAGGGACCGCCCGTGCGCCCCCTCCTCGTCATCTTCTTGACCGTGCTCGTCGACCTCATCGGCTTCGGGCTCGTGATCCCGCTGTTGACCTTCTACAGCGAGGCCTTTGGCGCCTCGGCCATGCAGGTCACCCTGCTGATGGCGAGCTACTCCGTGGCGCAGTTCTTCTTCGCGCCGGTCTGGGGCGCGCTCTCCGACCGCTGGGGGCGGCGGCCGGTGCTGCTCTTGTCCATCGGCGCGGGCACCTTGATGTTGGCGGGTTTTGCGGCCTCATGGGAGCTGTGGATGCTCTTCATGTTCCGCACCCTGCACGGCGTCTTCGCGGCGAACATCAGCGTCGCCCAGGCCTACATCGCCGACGTCACCACCCCTGAGAACCGCGCCAAGGGCATGGGGATGCTCGGCGCCGCCTTTGGCCTCGGCTTCACCATCGGGCCTTGGCTCGGCGGCGAGCTCTCGGTCTTCGGCCTCGCCGCGCCGATCTGGGCCGCGGCCGCCCTCTCGGCGATCAACTTTTTCCTCGCCTTGGCCCTTCTGCCCGAGCCCCCGGCGAAGGCCGACCGTGTGCGCCGGGTGTTTGACCCCGCCGCCGTGCTCACCGTGCTCAAGCACCCCAGCGTCGGCCTCGCCGTGCTGTTGACCTTCACGCTCACCTTCTCCTTCGCGATGATGGAGTCCACCTTCGCCTTGTACGAGGAGCACTTCTACGGGCTCAACGCCGCCCAGGTGGGCCGGGCCTTGGGCGTCGTCGGCGTGGTGGGCACCATCGTCCAGGGTGGGCTCATCGGCCCCGCCGTGCGGCGTTTTGGCGAGGGCGTCTTGGTGCGGGTCTGTGTGCCAGGCATGGGCGTGACCTTGTTTCTGCTGCCCTACGCCCCGCCGTGGGCCGCGCTCATCGTCGTGCTGATCGCCTTGGCGATCTTCAACGGCTTCTTGAGCCCCAGCTTGAGCGCGCTCATCTCCAAAGGCGCGGCGCAGTCGGAGCAAGGGGTGGTGATGGGCACCAACCAGTCGCTCTCGGCCTTGGCGCGGGCCACCGGGCCTGTGCTCGGCGGCCTCTTGTTCTCTCGGGTGGCGATGCCCGCGTCGTTTCTCACCGCCGCGGGCTTGCTCTTGGCCTCTACCGCGCTCGCTTGGCGCGCCACACGGCCCCAGGCGAGCTAGAGCCCGCCGCCCAAGTAGCCGTAGACCGTGCCCGACCCGCTGGCGCCGACGAAGACGTCCATGGCGCCGTCGCCATCGGCGTCAAACACCGTGGCCGCGCGACCCATGGCCGGGGAGGAGGTCGAGCTGGGCCCCGCGAGGAGCGCGTCGGCGTCGGTGGCGACCAAGGCGCCGCTCACCGGGCCATAAAACACGAAGGCCGCGCCGGTGGTCACCCCGCCGTAGTCGTAGCCCGTCGAGCCGAGCACGAGGTCGTCCAGGCCGTCGTTGTTGAGGTCGCCGCCGCTCACCCAGGCGCCCAAGCTGTCGCTGCTCGCGGCGCCGGTCACCGTCGCCGTCGCAGCGGTGCTCACCGTCACGTCACCGGACAAGAGCGTGCTGGAGCCGCTGATCAAGAAGACGCCGCCGGAGAACGAGAGGCTCCCCGCGGGGTCGTCATAGCCGATGGCGCCGAGCAGCAGGTCATCGTAGCCATCGCCGTCTACGTCACCCGGCGCGCCGATGCCTTCGCCGAGGTTGTCGTTGGCCTCAGCGGGCAAGAAGCGCACGTCGGCGCTGGCGGAGGCGGAGATCACGCCGGAGTACAAGACCGCGGTGTCGCCATAGTTGAAGTAGACGACGCCGCCGTCCGTGCCCACGGTGGTGTTGTCCAGCGCGCCCATGGCGATCTCGGCGCGGCCGTCGCCGTTGAGGTCAAAGGCGTTGCCCAGGTTGCGCAGGTCGCCGAGGCGGTCGCCGGTGTCGCCGACAAAGACCGCCCCCGCGACGCTGCCTGCGGACATCGCGCCGCTGTAGCGTGTGGCGCTGCCGGGGATGACCCACACCGCGCCGGAGTTGGTGCCGCCGTAGTCCGCGACGTTGGCGCCAAGCGCGATCTCGTCGAAGCCGTCACCGTCTACGTCGCCGATGAAGCGGGTCACCTGCCCGAGCTGATCGCCCTTCGTGTCCCCATAAAAACGTGCGTCCGCCGTGGTCGCGGCCTTGACCCCCGACCAGGTCGAGCCGCCATAGGCCAACAGCGCCGTGCCGTTGTCGGACATGCTGCCGTCGTTGTAGCCATAGGCGCCCATGACCAGATCGGAGACGCCGTCGCCGTCGAGGTCGCCGCCGCTGCCGATGCCTTTGCCGAGGTAGTCCGAGCCGGCGGCGCCCTCAAACACGGCGTCCTCCTCCAGATCGAAGGTCATCGTCGTCGGCAAGGGGCCGTAGACGATGTAGACGCGCCCGGCGGCGGAGGAGCCGGCCGTGTTCTTCGAGCTCTGGGCGCTGATGGCGAGGTCCAGCTCGCCGTCATCGTTCCAGTCACCGCTGGCGAGGTCGTAGCCGAAGTTGGTGCTCGTCGTGCCGGTGAAGCTGTAGTCCGCCTCGGTGTGCAGCACGACGCCGCTGAAGCCGCAGTCGTTCTCATCGCCGGAGCAGTCCTCGTCCAAGCCGGTGTTGCAGACCTCCTCCGCGCCGGGGTTCACCGTCGCTTCGGCGTCATCACAGTCCCCGCCGTCTGTGGCCGCCCCGGCCGGCTGAGAGCAGGCGTAGAACGAAGAGGAGGAGTCGCCGTAGTCGTCGTTGTCATCGTCGGTGTAGAACAGCGTGCCTGAGCTGGCGTCGAGGCTGGCGTCGTCGTCGTCTACGTCACCGTCGCAGTCGTTGTCTGCGCCATCGCAGACCTCATCCGCGGCGGGGGAGATCAGCTCGTCGAGGTCGTCACAGTCGCCATCAACCGCCGAGGTGCCCGCCGGGGCCTCACAGGCGAAGACCGAGTCATCGGAGAGGCCGTAGCCGTCGCCGTCGCCGTCGGTGTAGAAGGTGCTGCCCGTGGAGAGATCGACGCTGGAGTCATCGGCGTCAATGTCCTCGTCGCAGTCGTTGTCGATGCCGTCGCAGACCTCCTCCCCGTCCGGGTTCACCGTAGAGTCGAGGTCATCGCAGTCCGTGTTGTCGGTCACCGCGCCGGCGGGCAAGGCGCAGGCGAAGACCGGGTCGCCGTCGTCGCCGAAGCCGTCGCTGTCGCCGTCGGTGTAGAAGGTGGTCGTCGTGGTGACGTCGAGGGCGGGGTCGGCGTCGTCGGTGAGGCCGTCGCAGTTGTTGTCGGCGCCGTCGCAGACCTCATCACCCACAGGGTTCACCAGGGGGTCGGAGTCGTCGCAGTCCGACGCGTTCTCCACCGCGCCCTCGGGCGCCTCGCAGGCGATGATCGGGTCGCCCGCAGCGCCGTAGCTGTCTAAGTCGGCGTCGGCGTAGAAGGTGCTGGCGGTGCTGGGGTCGAGGCCAGCGTCCTCGTCGTCGGCGAGGCCGTCGCAGTTGTTGTCGAGGCCGGAGTCGCAGACCTCAACGGCGCCGGGGTTCACCGCGGCGTCATCGGGCGCGCAGTCCCCAGCGACGTTCACCGTGCCCTCGGGGGGCGCGCAGACCTGAACGCCATCTCCAGCGCCGTAGCCGTCCGCGTCGGCGTCGTCGTACCAGGTCTGCACCGAGCTGAGGTCTACGCTGTCGTCGGCGTCGTCGGTGAGGCCGTCGCAGTCGTTGTCGGCGCCGTCGCAGGTCTCCTGCGCGTTGGGGTTGACCTCGGCGTCGTTGTCGTCGCAGTCCTCGTCCGCCGGGGAGCCGTCCCCGTCCACGTCGATGACCTCGGGGCCGGTGTCGTCGGTCTTGGAGTCGTCGGTCTCGGAGTCGTCGGTCTCCGAGTCATCCACGACGGGCACGGAGTCGGTGGCGCTCTCGTCCTTGTCGCCGCAGGCCATCAGGGCGAGCAGTGAGAGCATCGTGAGGGGGCTGCGCATCTGGAGATCCTCCATCGGTTTCTCCAGAGCGTAGCCGATCCCTCACCAAAACACAGCGACAATGCGAGGCCAAGTGGCGGGCTTAGAGCCCCCCACCCCGCCAGAGGTGCGCCGCGTCATCTCCGTAAGCGCCGATGAGCAGGTCATCCGCGCCGTCGCCGTCGTAGTCCAAGATCGCGCCGCCGAGGCCCATGTAGCCGCTGGCGCTGCTGCCGCTCAGCGAGGCGTCGGCGTCGGTCACGACGTAGCTCCCGCTCACCGGGCCGAAGAAGACATAGGCCGCGCCGGCGTCCGACGTTGACCCGACGTTCACGAGCGAGCTCGCCACGACCACGTCCGCGTAGCTGTCGCCGTTGAGATCCCCGCCGTAGCTGACCTCGCCGAGGTTGTCGGTCTTGGTGACGCCGCAGATCTCGGCGCTGGAGTAGGAGTCGATGTAGTCCGTGCCGCTGTACGTGGTGCTGTCGCCGGGGAGGATCCAGGCGCAGCCCGCCGCCGAGACCGCGCCGGGGTCGGCGCCGTCGCCGCCGATGATCAGCTCGTCATAGCCGTCGCCGTCGGTGTCTCCGATGCCGCTGACCTGCTCACCCAGGCCGTCTCCGGCGGTGACCCCGGTGAAGACGGCGTCGGCGAAGGCGGCGGTGATGGTCACGCCGCTCGTGCCGCTGTAGGCCACGTTGCCATAAAAGAGGAACACCGCGCCCGCTGAGGCGCCGCCCTCGTCGTTCTTCACCGCGCCGAGGACCAGCTCGTTGAGCCCGTCGCCGTCGAGGTCTACGCGGCCGCTCACGCTACGCAGGTTGCCCAGCTCATCCCCGGCGGAGGCCCCGGCGATGGTCAAGGCCGCCGTCGAGGTGGCCAAGCTGCCGCTGTACTTCGTGGCCGAGCCCGCGAACAGGTACACCACGCCGGAGAGTGAGCCCGCCAGGTCTACGCCGTAGCCGCCGAGCACGATGTCATCGTAGCCGTCGCCGTTGAGATCCCCGACGATCTGCGTCGCCGTGCCGAGGTAGTCGTTCGACGCCGCCCCCGCCCACAAGGCGTCCCCGGTGGTGAAGGTCACCGCACCCGTGCGCCCGCTCGTCGAGCCATACACCAAGGCCACGCCCCCGGCGCTCGACTTGCTGCCGGGGTTGTAGGTGTAGGCGGAGACGAGCAGGTCGTCTGCGCCGTCGCCGTTCACGTCGCCCCCGGCGGAGATCGCCTTTCCGGCGTAGTTCGCCGCGGCGGCGCCGGTCACGGTGAGATCGGCGTCGGCGGGCAGGCTGAGGTCGTCGGCGACGGGCCCGTACACGACGTACACCGCCCCGGCGTCGGCCACGCTCGTGGAGTTGTCGCTGAGGTAGGCGCTCACGACGAGGTCGTCCTCACCGTCGCCGTTGAGATCGCCCACGGCGAGGTCGTAGCCGAGGTTTGAGGACGCGGCGCCGAAGATCGTGTAGTCCGCGTCCCCCTCGGTGAGCGCGCCCTCGACCCCGCAGGGCTCGGGGCTGCCGTCGCAGTCCTCGTCCGCGCCGGAGCTGCAGAGCTCCACGGCGTCGGGGTTCACGCTGGCGTCGCCGTCGTCGCAGTCGCCGCCTACGGTGAGCGCCCCAGACGGCACCTCACAGGCCAGGCCCGGCGCGCTGTCGTCGCCGAAGCCGTCGCCATCCACGTCGAGGTAATACGCCGTGGCGCTCGACGCATCGAGGGTGTCGTCATCGTCGTCGGTGAGGCCATCGCAGTCGTTGTCGCGCTCATCACACAGCTCGGGGGCGCCGGGGTTCACGTCGCCGCTCTCGTCGTCGCAGTCACCGCCTTCAGTCACCGCCCCAGACGGCACGACGCAGGCGTCTGGCGCGGCGGCGTTGCCGTAGCCGTCGCCGTCGGTGTCGTAGAACGAGCTCTGGAGGCTTGAGGGGTCGATGGAGTCGTCGTCATCATCGACGAGCCCGTCGCAGTCCTCATCCCCGCCGCCGCAGACCTCCTGGGCGCTAGGGCTCACCGCGGAGTCGCCGTCGTCGCAGTCGTCTCCCAACAGCGCCTCGTCCGCCGCGCCGAGACAGGCCTCGCGGGAGTCCCCGGCGTTCCCGTGGCCGTCGCCGTCGAGATCGCGGTACCAGGTCGTCGCCGTGGTCATGTCCAAGGCCGGATCGTCGTCGTCGGTGAGGCCGTCGCAGTTGTTGTCGGCCTCATCGCAGATCTCAGCGGCCTCGGGGTGGATCTGCTCGTCGGCGTCGTCGCAGTCGCTGTCGTCCAGGACGAGGCCCACCGTCTCTTCACAGGCGCCGACGGGTGCGGAGGGGTCGCCGAAGCCGTCGCCGTCTTCATCGGCGAAGTAGGTCGTCGCGTCGATGGCGTCGGTGTCGGTGACGCCGTCGCAGTTGTTGTCGTCGCCGTCGCAGACCTCGTCCGCGTCGGGGTTCACCGCGGCGTTGTTGTCGTCGCAGTCGTCCTCGGTGTTGAAGCCGTCGCCGTCGAGGTCAAGCTCGGCGACCTGGCTGTCGTCGGGGTTGGCGCTGTCGTCGGGGTTGGCGCTGTCGTCGCCGGTGGGATCGCTGTCGGTTGGCGGCGCGCTGTCGTCGGTGGCGCTGTCGTCTTTGCAGGCGGAGAGCGCGAAGGCGCTGAGGAGAAAGAGGGCGGAGAGCGCACGCATAGAGCACCGGAGGCGAGGCGGGGTGAACCCCGGAGTCTACATCATTCCGCGAACAAAATTTTTACGGTCGTCTTGTCTACAGCGTTCGGGTGAATAACGTTGCCGGGCGCGCTGAGAGGCGCGCTGATCCCTACATCAACCAGTGGAGGAGCGTTGTCCGACCGTCTGCGGTGGCTCGAAGCCCTACGCACGGACGCCCCAGCGGGGCTCGTGGTCTTTTTGGTTGCGCTCCCCCTCTGCCTGGGGATCGCCCTCGCCTCGGACGCGCCCCTCGTCTCGGGCCTCGTCGCCGGGATCATCGGCGGCATCGTCGTGGGCGGGCTCAGCGGCTCCCACACCTCGGTGAGCGGCCCCGCCGCGGGCCTCGCCGTCGTCGTCGCTTTGGGCGCCCAGAAGCTCGGCGGATTCGACGCTTTCTTGACCGCCGTCATGCTCGCGGGCCTGATGCAGCTCGGGCTCGGCTTGGCGCGTGTGGGCTTCTTGGCGAACCTCTTCCCCTCCAGCGTGATCCGGGGGATGTTGGCGGCGATCGGCATCATCGTCGTGCTCAAGCAGATCCCCCACGCCTTGGGCCGCGACACCGACTTTGAGGGTGACGAGTCGTTCTGGATGATGAACGGCCGCGACAACACCTTCACCGAGATCGCCAAGGCCGTGATGTCGGCCACACCCGGCGTGGTGATCGTCGCGGCGACGGCCCTGGCGATCCTGCTCTTGTGGGAGCGCCCGTTCATCAAGAACCTCAGCGTCTCGAAGGTGATCCCCGGCGCGCTCGTGGCGGTCGTCGCCAGCGTGCTGATGAACGAGGCGTTTAAGGCCTTCGCCCCGGGCATGGTCATCGGCGCCGAGGGCGGGCACCTCGTGCAGATCCCCGTCTTCTCCTTCGGCGGCGACCTCTCGGCCATCGTCCCCCGCCCCGATCTCGCCCGCATCAGCGACCCGAAGGTGTGGATCGTCGCGCTGGAGATCACCGCCATCGCCAGCTTAGAGACGCTCTTGTGCCTTGAGGCCTGCGACCGCATCGACCCCAAGCGCCGCACCAGCCCGCCCAACCAAGAGCTCCTCGCCCAAGGGGTCGGCAACTTCCTCTCCGGGGCGCTCGGCGGCCTGCCCATCACCTCCGTCGTCGTGCGCAGCTCGGCGAACGTACAAGCGGGCGCCCAAACCAAGGTCTCGGCGGTGTTCCACGGCGTGCTGCTCTTGGCCTTGGCGCTCTCCGTGCCCTTCTTGCTGAACCTCGTGCCCCTGGGCGCCTTGGCCGCCGTGCTCCTGCTCGTCGGTTACCGCCTCGCCCGGGTCGAGCTCTTCAAGGAGATGTGGGGCCGGGGCTGGGACCAGTTCTTGCCGTTCATCGTCACCGTCGTGGTCACCGTGTTCTCCGACCTGCTCGTCGGCGTCGGCGTCGGCTTCGTGGTGAGCATGATCTGCACGGTGTTCACCAGCATCCACACGGCCATCGTCGTGGTGCGTGAGCGCGACTACGCCCTGGTGAAGTTCACCCGCGACCTGTCCTTCATGCACAAGTACCAGCTCCGTCGGGCCTTTGAGTCCATCCCCAACGGTGTACACGTCATCATCGACGGCGCGCGCAGCACCTTCATCGATCCCGACGTGCAGGAGCAGATCGAGGCCTTCATCGCCTCGGCCCCCCAGCGCGAGCAGACCATCACCCCCCGCGAGCTGAGCCGCAAGTTCCGCTTGCCCCAGAACCTCGCCCCGTCGGGCCACTGATCCCCTTCGACCCCAGAGACCACCCCCACACTCGGAGCCCCTGTGGAGAGCTACAAGCGGATGTTGCTCGCGAACCGCGCCTGGATTCAGGAGCGGCTCGCCGTCGATCCCACCTTCTTCGAGCGCCTCGGCCAGCCCCAGAAGCCGGAGGTGCTGTGGATCGGCTGCTCCGACTCCCGGGTGCCCCCCGATGAGATCACCGGCACCAGCCCCGGCGAGATCTTCGTGCACCGCAACATCGCGAACCTCGTCGTGCACACCGACCTCAACCTGCTCTCGGTCTTGCAGTACGCGGTTCACCACCTCGGCGTGCGCCACGTCATCGTCTGCGGGCACTACGGCTGCGGCGGCGTGAAGGCCTCCTTGACCCGGGCTGAGCTGGGCCTGCTCAACAAGTGGCTGCGGCACATCAAAGACGTCTACCGCAACCACCGCCAAGAGCTCGACCTCTACTCCGACGAGCGGAAGGTCGATCGCCTCGTCGAGCTCAACGTCCTGGCCCAGGTGCAGAACCTCGTACACACCTCCGTGGTGCAAGAGGCCTGGCACAAGCGGCAGCTCCCCTACATCCACGGCTGGGTGTTCGGCATGAACGACGGCCTCATCCGAGAGCTGACCACCGTGGCGCCGAACTCGCCCATCGACGAGGTCTACCGCTACGACTTCCACGACGAGGGCTAGCCCGCCCCGGGGGTTAGTCGCCCCGTTGTTAGTCGTCGGTAAACCGCCGGCTCGCCTTCTTCTGGGCGAGCTGGCGTTTGTCTTCGCGGCGGCGACGGCGCTGGGCGCGGCTCGGCCCCGTCTCTTTGCGGGGGATCACCGGGCGCTGGGCGAGCTCCAGCCGCCGGGCCATGCGGTCGAAGGCGGCGTCGCGGTTCTGGGCGGCGCTGCGCTCTTCAGTGGCCATCACCACCGTGCCCGTCGGCAGGTGGGTGAGCCGCACCCCGGTGTACTTCTTGTTGCGGTGCTGGCCGCCGGGGCCCCCCGCGCGGACGGGCTCAACGACGCAGTCGCGCTCTAAGTGCTCACGATCCGTCGGGTGATGTTGGGTCGGGTGAATCGGGTCCATCGCCGCGTTCTAACCCGGTCTCGCCGCGTGAGCCTGCCGCCGTGGGCAGACTCTGGCCTTGCCAAACCTCGATTCTCCTGCGACTTTTGGATCTGAACGGCCTAAACCTCTGGAGGACAGGATGCCCAAAAAAGACGAGAAGCCCGAGGCGGACTCTTTAGACGACCTCATGGCCTTTGATCCCAGCGAGGGGCGCTATGACGGCCCTGAGGAGATCCCCGACCCCGAAGAAGAGGCGCGGAAGGCCAAGCGGCGCTCCAACATGGACAAGCTCATCGCCGCCGACGCCCCGGAGCGGAAGGCCCGCAAGAAGTCGGACATGGACAAGATCTTCGGCGACTGAGCCCCCGCCTCAGAGCCGCACCGCGAAGACCGGCTGAGGGGCGGGGAGTCCACGGATGGCTTGAGGCCCCAAGGCGCGCACGGGCAGGCTTGTGCCCACGAGGGCATCGGCCACGGCGGCGGAGAGCAAGAACGGCTCACCGAGCGCCTTTGAGAGGCTCTCCAGCCGTGAGGCGAGGTTCACCGCCGGGCCGATCACCGTGAAGTCGAGGCGATCCGGCGCGCCGATGTTGCCGAACTCGACGTCGCCGATGTGCAGGGCCAGCCCCACCCGGATCGGCAACAAGGCCTGGCCGACGCGGCGCAGGTTCTCCTCTTGAAGGCTCGCGAAGCCCTCGATCCCGGCGATGACGGCGCGCTGAGACGCCTCGGCCTCGGCCCCCTCACGCTCGTCGATGCGGAAGATCGCCAAGAGGCCGTCGCCGATAAACTTGAGCACCTCGCCGCCGTTTCGGTGAATCGCCCAGACCTGCCGCTCAAAGCAGGTGTTCAGCATCGTGAGCAGGGCCGGGCCGGGCAACCTGTCCGACAGAAGCGTGAAGTCCCGCATGTCGGAGCACCAGATGACGGCGCGAATGCGCTCGCCGTCGCCCCGCCGCACCTGCCCCGAGAGCACACGCCGCCCGGCGTCTTGGCCCAGATAGGTGCCCAACAAGGCCCGGCTGATGCGGCGCTGGGCGTGGACCTCCAGCAACAACGAGAGCACGGGGAGCAAGGTCTGCAGCGCCGAGACCTGGCTCGGCGTGAAGCCGCCCGGGGCCTGGGTGGCCCAGGTGACAGCGTTGCCGGGGCCCTCCTCTACGCGGAACGACAAGGCGACGTAGTCGGTGAAGCCCTCGGCGACAAGATCGTGCAGGACGGGGTAATCGAGCCGCGCGTCGGGCCCAAAGAGGCGACGGCGGATGAGCGGCGTGCCCTGGCGCAGCTCGACGATGGGGCTGTTGAGGTAGATCGGCTGCTCCTCTAAGGAGTAGTCAAACTCACGCTCGATGACCTCGTCGATGCCCCGGCGCCAGCTCCACGACACCACCCGCACCTGGGGGTGAAGCACCTGGAGCCCGACCATACAGCGCTCGACGGGCACCCCCAAGCTGCGCAGCGCCTCGGCCACCCCTCGGATGAGCACCTTGGGATCGCTGACGTTCTGCCCCTCGGTGGCGAGGCGGGCGATCAAGGTCGCCACCTGCGTCGAGGAGACCTCGGTGGGCGTCTCGCTGCCGGGGATCGAAGACAAATCACCTCCAGGACAGGGCATTGTCGGCGCTGGCGGCACCCCCGTCAAGGTCAAGAGGCCAAACAGGGTCCCAGCGTGCGCAGCGGCGGCGGCGATTGGTCGCGGGGGAGATCCCCGGACAACCCCCGCAGCCGGATCTGGCATAAACTGCCACGAGCATCCACGCCCGAGGCTCCGCATGAACCAGCTCCCGACGATCACCCCGGAGAACCTGTCCTACCCGATCTTGCCCGGCGCCTGGCCGAGCCTGGGGCACTTCCCCCAGGCCGCCTGGGACACCCCCAAGGTGCTGCGTGAGGCCCAGGCTTTGGGCCCCTTGGTGTGGATCAACCTCTCGGGCTGGGGGCTGATCATCGTTCACCCCGACGGCTATGAGCTGCTCAAGGGCAAGGCCCTCTCCGTGGCCTCGATGGCCAACCAAGGCGCCGAGCTCATCGGCGGCTCGGTGCTGAGCGTTGACGGCGTCGAGCACCGCCGGATGCGCGGCGCGATGAACCGACCCTTCACCCCTGAAGGCCTCAGCGGCGAAGGCGCGGCAAAACGTATGGCGGAGCTGGTCGAGGCCCGGTCCAAAGGAATGGCCGAGTCCCCGCGGTTCAACGCGCTCAACGAGCTCCGTGATCTCGCCTTGGACATCATCTTCGGCGTGCTCGGCGTGCCTGACGCCGACCTGCCGTGGTGGCGTGAGAAGTACCAGACGACCCTGCTCGCCAGCGTGCCCTTCGCGAAGAACGTCCCCTTCTCGCCGACCTGGTTCGCCCGCCGCGCGAACGCCGAGATCGCCGCGCGCCTCGGGTCGGAGGCGACGCGCGCCCAGGCCGAGGGCTCGCCCGGCCTGCTCGCCGCCTTGATGCGGGGCCGCGACGAGAACGGGAGGGGCCTCAACCCCGAGGAGCTCATCGCCAACGTGCGGCTGCTCGGCCTCGCCGGGCACGAGACGACGGCGTCGATCCTCACCTGGTCCTTGTCGTACCTCTCCCAAGACGACGCCCTCTGGGACCGCCTCGTCGCCGAGGCCAACGCCGCCGGGCACATCCCCCAGGCCCCGGCCGACCTCAAGCAGCACCCCATCGCCGAGGCGATCTTCCGCGAGTCCCTGCGCCTGCGCACCCCCGTGCCGGTGATGAGCCGCGCGCTCGTGCTCCCCGCCGAGATCGCCGGCTGCACCCTGCCCGTGGGCACCCATGTGCGCCTGCCCCTGTGGCTGTGGAACCGCGACCCCGCCCGTTACCCCGAGCCCGAGCGCTACAACCCCGACCGCTGGCTGGGCCGCGACCGCAAGCCCGACCCCGTCGAGATGAGCCCCTTCGGCGGCGGCGCCCACTTCTGCCTGGGGTACCACCTCGCCATCTTGGAGGGGGTGCAGCTCCTCACCGCCATGGCCCAGCGCGCCCAAGGTCGCCGCTTGCGGCTGGTGAAGGGCGCCCTGCCCGCCGAGCGCTTCTTCCCCTTGATTCAGCCCATGGGCAAAGACACCGAGATGGTCTGGGAGCGCGCTTGATCCCGACGCTCGCGCTCTTGGGCTTGTTGGCCTGCGGCGGGGCGTCCTCCTGCCCCGAGGGTGAGGTGTTGACCGACGGCGCCTGCGCCCCCTACACCGCCGGGGAGCCTGTTCAGGCCGACCTGACGCCGATCACCCCCGGCGTCGCCTGGCAGTGGCAGCTCTTGGGGGAGCTTGACCTCTCCTTCGACGTGGCCGTGTTTGACCTCGACCTCTTCGACGCCCCTGAGGACGCCATCACCACCCTGCAAGCCGAGGGTGTGCTCGTGCTCTGCTACTTCTCCGCCGGGAGCTTTGAGGACTGGCGAGACGACGCCGGGGACTTCCCCGAGTCCAGCATCGGCGCGCCTTTGGACGAGTGGCCCGGCGAGTGGTGGGTGGACCACCGCGACCCCACCGTGCGGGCGCTCATGGCCGCCCGCCTCGACCTCGCCGCCGCCCGAGGCTGTGACGGCGTCGAGCCCGACAACGTCGATGGTTACGCCAACGACAACGGCCTGGGTCTGAACGCCACGGAGCAGCTCGACTACAACCGCTTCTTGGCCGACGAGGCCCACGCCCGGGGGCTCAGCGTCGGCCTCAAGAACGACCTCGACCAGATCGAAGCGCTGCTGCCCTGGTTTGACTGGGCGCTCAACGAGGAGTGCGCGGCCTATGACGAGTGTGACCTGCTCGCGCCGTTCACCGAGGCCAACAAGGCCGTGCTGCACGTCGAGTACGTCGATGATGAGGCCGACGGCGAGGCCTTGGCCGAGGAGGTCTGCGGGGTAGGCCCCAACCTCGACACCTTGATCAAGGGCTGGGACCTCGACGCCTGGCGCATCGCCTGCGACGAGCGTTAGGCGGCGCCGGGCGGGGCGGGCTCAGAGCAGCTCGCCCAGAAAGCGCCCGCAGCTCTTGC